>NZ_SRTH01000199.1:0-305 GCF_004792065.1 Mesorhizobium sp. M8A.F.Ca.ET.165.01.1.1
GGATGGGTATAATGTCGAGGCGATGATCAACGAACCCTCCGCTTCGTCATCCTAGGGCGTAGCAAGGAGCGAAGCGACGCGCGCAGACCCTAGGATCCATGCCGCGATATCGAAGCGTTGCAGCGGTCCAGAATTAAGCACGGCCGCATTTTTCGGCTTAAGTCGCGGCATGGATCCTCGGGTCAAGCCCGAGGATGACGAAGCGCGAGATGGCCTTCACCGAGCATCTCGAACAGCGCCTGTCGCAGGGTGTAGCCGACTACCCATATGGCAACACCCTTAACGTCTGCTCGTCAAACAGCGGC
>NZ_SRTH01000200.1:0-305 GCF_004792065.1 Mesorhizobium sp. M8A.F.Ca.ET.165.01.1.1
CGCAAGGCCGCATCCGGCGAAAGCAGCGAAGCCGTTTCAGTCGCCTCCCGCCTGCTTGACTGGTACGACGCGCATCACCGCGACCTGCCGTGGCGCGTCGCGCCCAAGGCGCTGGCGGAGGGAGCCAACCCCGATCCCTACCGGGTTTGGCTGTCGGAAGTGATGCTGCAGCAGACCACGGTCGAAGCGGTCAAAGCCTATTTTCGCGCCTTCCTCGAAAAATGGCCTGACGTCCGGGCGCTGGCGGCGGCGCCCGCCGAGGACGTCATGAAAGCCTGGGCCGGGCTCGGCTACTATTCGCGGGC
>NZ_SRTH01000201.1:0-304 GCF_004792065.1 Mesorhizobium sp. M8A.F.Ca.ET.165.01.1.1
GTCAGATATTAGGTCTCCTGATCGGCGAACATGAACTGCCGCCGATCTACAAGGACCATCCGCTGAAAGGCGACTGGAAGGCTATCGCGACGCTCACATCGAACCGGATTGGCTTTTGATCTATCGCGTCGCGAATGGCGAACTGCAGCTTGCACGAACCGGTTCTCATTCCGATCTCTTCAACGAGTAGCTCATCGTTTCACGAAACGACGAACCGCTCGATCTCCTCGCGTTGACTCCTCTCAGGACGGAGCGCCTTTCGCAGCTTCTGCTGAAAAACTGCTGCAACCGGTCAAAGTCCCAC
>NZ_SRTH01000202.1:0-303 GCF_004792065.1 Mesorhizobium sp. M8A.F.Ca.ET.165.01.1.1
GACACCGCCGGCGTCTACGACAAGATCCTGTCCGGCAAGTAATCCGCGACCGATGGCCGTGACCGCCGTTGCGGTCGCGGCCATTCTTTCGCCTGACCTGCCGCCGCGCGGGCTTAAAGCATGTCTCCCGAAAGTGGGAACTGGTTTCGGGACAAAGACATGCGTAAAATCAAGAACCTAAGTGCATGAAGCGACTATGAAAGATCGCGACGCGCTTTAGGCAACGGGGTCAAGGTGGATCGGTTTTGCAGCTTGCGGCGATCTAGCCGATCGCTTTGGAAAGACCCGCAAGCTCGAAATCGG
>NZ_SRTH01000203.1:0-300 GCF_004792065.1 Mesorhizobium sp. M8A.F.Ca.ET.165.01.1.1
GTCGCCACCGGCAAGGGGCGCGAGGTCGAGGAACCGGTCACCCATCGCGACGGCACGGTGCGGCAGCTGATGACGCGCAAGAGCCGGTTGGTGGCCCTCGACGGGTCGGTGCATCTGGTCGGCTCCAGCACCGACATCACCGATGTCAAGGCGCGCGAGCGGGCGCTCAAGGAAAGCATGAGCGAGAACCAGGTGTTCCGCAGCCTGATCGACAACGTGCCGGTGTCGATCTATGCCAAGCGCTCGGATATGCGGCAGTTCTCCGTCAACAAGGGCTGGTCGGATCTCACCGGCTTCAGC
>NZ_SRTH01000204.1:0-299 GCF_004792065.1 Mesorhizobium sp. M8A.F.Ca.ET.165.01.1.1
GAAATTGTCAACGCCAATTACCTGCGCACCGTGACGCATAAGCCGGGACGCCACATGAAATCCGATGAATCCAGCAGCGCCGGTGACTACGATCGGACCTTTCCGCGCCACCTGCATAACCCGCATGTCCGGGCTCGTTTGATCGGATTCAGTTCCTGTGCAACAGGATTTGTCACGTTGAGCGTCGCGCATGCCCCTGGCCTTGGAACGGTGTCTGACCATGACGAATTATCCCTGCTTCGAAAATTCAACGCCGAGGTTGTCGGCATGGGCAGGGCTGCGCTTTGCGCAGACTCAAT
>NZ_SRTH01000205.1:0-299 GCF_004792065.1 Mesorhizobium sp. M8A.F.Ca.ET.165.01.1.1
CCAGCCGCTCAGGGCGGACGCGAGGGCAGTGGGCAGCCTCCGTCTGCGGCCAAAATGGGAAGAAAGCGAACTTCCTTCGTTTCGGTGCGTTAAGGAATTGATCTTCCATAGCCTGGGTCCGGTATGGCACGTTCCTCGATCATCGCAATCGGCGCCTCAGCCGGAGGGGTGAGCGCACTTTGTTTGCTTGCTTCGGAATTGCCCGAAACGATTGGAGTGCCTATTTTGGTCGTACTGCACATCGGCGCGCAACCGAGTGCGTTGCCGAAACTCCTCAGTACTGCCGGTGCCCTTCGGGC
>NZ_SRTH01000206.1:0-299 GCF_004792065.1 Mesorhizobium sp. M8A.F.Ca.ET.165.01.1.1
CGGAAGATGGCATAGGTGCGGCCCGCATGGTCGAAGCGGCGGGCGCCTTCCTGTTCGATGTCGTCCAGGCCGCAGGCCTTGATCCAGCTGGACATTTTTTTCTCGTGAGTTCCGTGTGGTCTCCGGGACGGTTGGCGTGCCGTCCCGGAGGCTTCGGTCCTGGGATCAATTCTTGCTGAGGTAGTCGGCGGCGTTGGCCGGGGTGACCAGCTCGAACGGCACGTAGACGACGCGGTCGACCTTCTCGCCCTTGGCGAGCGCGAGCGCGGCATCGACACCGCCGCCGCCCTGCCCGTTGG
>NZ_SRTH01000207.1:0-299 GCF_004792065.1 Mesorhizobium sp. M8A.F.Ca.ET.165.01.1.1
GAGCTTCGTGCCTGGCTTGCCGAGACGCTCGGGCAGCAGCGCCAGCGCCACGTCATGCCCGAGCGCATAGCCGTATCTGCCCGAGGTGATGCGCCCGACCAGTTCGCCGCCGATGTAAAGCCCCTCATTGGCAAGCGTGCTGGCGCCGTCGGTTTCGATCTTGAGCGTCACTGACCGCCGCTGATCGTTCCCGTCCCGGTATTTCAACACCGCATCGCGGCCGACGAAATCACCCTTGTCGAGGCGGATGAAGCGATCCAGCCCGCTTTCCAACGCGTTGAGCTCCGGATTCATGTCGC
>NZ_SRTH01000020.1:0-76610 GCF_004792065.1 Mesorhizobium sp. M8A.F.Ca.ET.165.01.1.1
GGCACGAGCCCAAGCCAGGCCGCAAAGTCCCGCCCGCGTTTGAAGCTCTCCATCGGCGGAGCAAAGCCGCTGATCGCCAACGCGGTCTGGGGCCCGACACCAGGCATTGTCTGCAGGCGCCGCGCTGTATCTGTCGCCAGGGAAAGGGCTTTGGCCTTTGCCGTTTTGACGTCGATCCGGGCCGTCTTTTCAGCAATCTGTTCGAGCAGATCAATGCATTCCTCGCGCACCAGAGCAGGCAGGTCACTGTTCGGCTCCTCCAGAATAGTCTCAATCCGCTTGATATGGGCGATCCCTTTCGGAATGATGTGACCATATTCGTACAGCACCGAACGCAGAGCGTTCACAAGCTCGGTGCGCTGATGGAGGAGGCGCTCCCGACCTCGGAACAACACAGCGCATGCCTGCTGATCTTCCGACTTCGGCTGTACAAAACGCATCTCCGGGCGCTGTGCTGCAACGACGATTGCTTCAGCATCGGCAGCATCGTTTTTCTGCCGTTTGACAAAGGGCCGCACATATTGAGGTGCGATCAGCTTCACCTCGTGGCCAAGCTTGACCATTTCTCGAGCCCAGTAGCTCGCGCTGCCGCATGCTTCCATCACAACCACAGCAGGCGGCTGGCATGCCATGAACTGCCGGAACCGTGACCGCGTCAGCTTCTTACGGAATCTCAGATGCCCCGTCATTGTCGCGCCGTGAAGCTGGAAAACGTTCTTTGCCAGGTCCACCCCGATCATAGTATCTTTCATTTGCCGTCCTCTCCTTCTTGTGGCGTTGAACACCACGACCTTGGCACATTGCGATGCCGTCTGGGGAGGGCGGCAACCATCCCATCTTCTGCCGCTTCACGAACGGTATGACATAGGCCGGGGCAATCAGTCTTGGCTCATGGCCAAGCCGAGCCATTTGAAGAGCCCAGTAGTGAGAGCTGCCGCACCCTTCCATCGCCACGACACATGCCTGTTGACTAGCCATGAACTTGCAAAACTGCAGGCGCGACAGCTTCTTGCGGAACACAACCGATCCGTCAGCTGCCGCCCCGTGCAGCTGAATGACGTTCTTTGCCAGATTGACCCCAATGATGGTAACCTTTCCATGGATGGCTGCCTCTCCTTTGTGTGGCGCTAACACCACAAACTTGGCACATTCCGATGCCGTCGGAGAAGGCTGGCTCCACCCCATCAGCAAAAATGGCGTGGCGTTCAGCGGTAACGTTGGCGTGTCCGCCGCGCAGCTCCCGTGTTTTAACGGATCGGTGGACATGGCGACTGCGTCTCAGGCGGCCAACGGGTTTACGCGGATTCGGCTGCCGCCGGAGGAGCAAGGGGACGGAACGGCAGTCCGCCCCGCAGCGCACCGGCAGCATTCTTGCCCGCCCCGTCCGCCTAGAAGGCGGGGGGCGGGGTCGCCGAACGGCGCTTGTGGGTGAAGAACGGGCGATCGACGATCGTGGTCCTGACCTTCAGCTTTCGCCATCCGAGCTCACGAAGCGTATAGATCTCGACCCACAGATTGCCGTTGTCCTTGCCGACATACCTGCTCTGGAGCGAGGCGATTGCGATGTTGCGTTTCGCAGTGGGGGACCATGCCGCCGCGGTGATGTGGCCGATTTCCTTATTGCCGTTCAGATAAACGAGCGAATCGACCGCCGGTACGTTGCCTTCCGTGTCCAGGCCGACGAGCGTGTAGCGCGAACTGCCGCTGTTCCGTTCGCGGAGCAGAGCCGTGCGTCCAGTGAAATGCGCGGCTTTGTCGAAGGCGATCATCCAGCCGAGCCCAATCTCGAAGGGCGAGCGACGGCGTTCGGCCCGGATCGCCGTGGCAGCGCTGACGAAATCCGAATTCGTCACGATGAACCCGGCTTCGAGCCGCGCGAGGTTGAGGGCGTTGCTGCCGATCGACGTGATGCCGTAGAGCGAGCCGGCATCGAACAGCCTGTCCCACAGGCCAAGCGCATTTTCCGGCGACAGGACCAGCTCATAGCCGAGGTCACCAGTGAATCCGGTGCGCGACATCATGATCGTTGCGCCGTCGATCACAAAATCACGGATGCCGAAGGGCTTCAATGTCTCGATGCCGGTAAAGCCGGCCTCCTTCAGGACGGTGCAGGACGTCGGTCCCTGGACCGAAAGGCCGGCATAATCCTCGCTGACATCGCCCACTGAGACGTCGAAGCCGACCGCGCTGTCGCAAAGCCAAGCGAAATGCCGCTCCTGGCAGAACAGCATGAATTCGTCGGCGCTGCAGCGGAATAAGGTCCCGTCGTCGATCACCTTGCCGTCGTCGTTGCACCAAGCGGTATATTGCACCCGTCCCGGTGCGAGTTTCGTGATGTCGCGCAGGGTCATCTTATCGAGCAGGGCGGCCGCGTCGGGACCGGTGATCCGGTATTTCACCATTGGCGTCATGTCGAACACCGACGTGGAATTGCGGATGGAGAAATACTCCGCCGATTCATTGGCGATCACGCCGGCGGTCAGGTAGCCGGCCCAGCCGTGCCAATCATGCGTCGTCGAGAGTTCGGAGATGCGCGGGTAGAACGCGGTTTCCTTCAACGGCTTGCGGTAATGGTCGCGAGGAAAGGATTTGTGCATCTGATCGGCGTTTGTCACCACACAACCCTCTGTTTGAGGATTCGCTTTGCTGCATTGAGGCCAGCAAGGCCCCTGATCCCGCCGCCGGGATGGCTGCCGGCGCCGCAGAGCCACAGGCCCTTGACCGGAGTCTCGTATTGCGCCGTCTCGGGTACTGGCCGGAGCATGAACATCTGGTCCACCGCGAGTTCGCCGTGATGCCAGTGACCGCCCGGCAGGCAGTAGCGCGCCTCGAGATCCGCCGGGGTCAGGATTTCGGTGCCGACGATCTGCTGGCGCAGGCCCGCGGAAATGGTTTCCAGCGTTGCGAGAACGTTTTCTAGGAAGCCAGCACGCTGCTCCTCATTCCATCCGCCCTTCAAGGCATAGGGCGCATAGATGGCGTTGATGGACAGGACGTGATGCCCCGCCGGAGCAAAGCTCTGATCGGTCACGGTCGGGACGACGATCTCCAGCGCCGGATTGGGCGAGAAGCGGCCGTATTTGGAGGCGTCGAAAGCCTTTTCGAGCGCGTTGATGCCCGGAGCGACGAGAAACCGGCCGGCCATGCCCTTGCCATCCACGCCGTTGAAGCGCGGCATGCCGTTCAGCGCGATGTGGACGCGCGCCACATTGCCTCTCGCGCGGAAATTCCGGACGCGGCGGACGAACTCGGTGTCGAGATGTCTCGGACCGACGAGGTCGAGCAGGGTCTGATGGGGATCGGTGCCTGATACTACGAGTTTCGCGGCGATCTTCTCGCCGGAGCCCGTCAGCACGCCGGCGACACAATGGTCCTCGATCAGGATCTTGTGGACCTTGACATTGGTCTCGACCGTGACGCTCGCGGCTGTGGCGGCAGCATGGAAAGCCTTGGCGATCGCGCCCATTCCGCCGTTGGGAACAGCGATGGCACTCTGGACGCCCGCAACCTGGCCGGCGAGCCGGTAGAGCAAGGTCAAAAGCGTGTTCGGCGAGCGGGGTCCGAAATGATTGCCCAGCACGGCGTCGAAGGCGAGCGCGCCCTTCAGACGATTGTCCTCGATCTCCTCCTCGAGGACGTCGGCGATATTCATCAGGATCATGCGCAGCAGTTCGCGCATGCTCTCGCGACCCATCCCTCGGATCGAAAGCCCCAATTTTCCGAGCGTCATCCAGTCCGCTAGTTGACCGTTCTTCAGGCGTGGCGGCGTTTCGGACAGCATGCGTCCGAGCGTGTCGGCCAGCTTGAGAAGCTTGGCGCGCAGCTCCCGCCATGCGGCGAGATCCGCCTTCGACAAGTCGCCGTCGATCGTCTCGCCGAAGCCGCCCCGCATCACCAGATTGCGGCCGTCCGGCGAGAGGAGTGTGGTCGGCAGTATGGCCGGGGAAAGCTCCAGGCCATGACGTCCGAGATCGAGCGCGGCGATGACGGCGGGATCGATCTGGTTGACAATATGGGCGACCGGAGATACCTTGTAGCCCGGTGCGAACTCCGCCGTTCGCGCCGCGCCGCCGATCTCGGGGCCGGCCTCCAGCACCAGGACCCGGTGCTTTGACTTGGCCAGCAGGGCGGCGCATGCGAGGCTGTTGTGGCCGGCGCCGACTACGATGATATCAAAGGATCGCATAGGCATCGCTCACCACAGTTGTGTCCCGCTTCAGGTCGCTGAGAATTTCTTTCGCCGCATTGCGGCCGGGGGCGCCCATGACGCCGCCGCCGGGATGGGTCGACGATCCGCACATATAGAGGCCGGAGATCGGCGCCCTGTACTGGGCATAGCCGGGGATCGGGCGATTGAAGAGAATCTGGTCGAAGGTGAGTTCGCCCTGGAAAATGTTGCCTTCGGTCAGGCCGACCTCGGCCTCAATCTCGCGCGGGGTGCGAACCTCCATGTTCAAGATCTTTGAGCGGAAATCGTCGGAATAGTCGGCAATCTGGCTGACCACGGTTTCGGCGAAGGCGTCGCGATCGGCATCGGTCCAGTCCCGGCCCTCGACCTTGGGCGGGCAATATTGCACGAAGCAGCTCATGAAATGCTTTCCCGGTGGCGCCATTGTCGGATCGACGGTGGTGGGGATCATCAGGTCGATGAAGGGATCGGCCGACCATTTGCCGGACTTCCAGTCGTCATAGGCCCGCTCCATGCGTTCGACCGTATCTGTGAAATGCAGGTCGCCCTTGATGCAGGGCGATCCCTTCGGCAGAGCGCGGAATGTCGGCAGGCCGTCGAGCGCGATGTTGAGCTTGCCCGACGAGCCACGGATCTTGTAGTTGCGCACCTTCTTCAGGAACGTGTCCGGCAGTTCCTTCTCGTCGACATGCTTGAGGAAGGTCCGCTTCGCGTCCATATTCGAGACGACGATCCGGGACCGGATCTCCTCGCCGTTTTCCAGAACCACGCCGACCGTGCGGCCGCCGGTCACCAGGAACTTGTCGAGGCCGGCGTTCAGGCGGATCTCGCCGCCATAGGACTGGAGCGATTGCGCCAGCGCCTGCGTGATTGCGCCCATGCCACCGCGGGCATAGCCCCAGGCACCGATCGTGCCGTCGACTTCGCCCATGTAGTGATGGAGCAGGACATAAGCCGTTCCAGGTGACATCGGCCCCAGCGCCGTGCCGATGATGCCTGAGATCGACAGCTTCGCCTTCAGCACTTCCGTCTCGAAATATTCGTCGAGGAAATCCGAGATCGACATGGTCCAGAACCGCATCATGTCGCACATTTCGCGTTCGGTCAGGTCGTGCAACTTCTTGCCGATATAGAGCAGTTCGGAAACGTCGCGCGGGCGGAACGAAGTCGGGTCTGGCGGCGTGCGCATCAGCATCGGCTGGATGAAACGGCACTGGCGGATCAAGTCAGCCGCATAGCGTTCGTAGGCCTCGGCGTCCTTCAGCGAAAAGCGCTCGAGTTCGCGCCGATGCGCGTCGTGGTTCCGGTAGCTCGCGAGTGCGTCGCCGTCCTGGGTCAGGACCGCGCCGCCTTCGAAAGGAAGGATCTGCAGGCCGTGACGCGGGAGGTTGAGGTCGCGAATGATTTCCGGGCGTAGCAGGCTGCACACGTAGGAGCAATTGGAATAGATGAAGCCCGGATAATGCGAACGGCTTGTGGCCGCGCCCCCGACCCAGTCGTTCTTCTCGATGACGAGAACCGATAACCCCGCCTTGGCGAGATAACACGCGTTGACGAGGCCGTTGTGACCGGCTCCCACGATGGTCGCATCATAACTCTTGCTCATATTGCCCTCACGCCCAGAGGGGCCTGTGTCTCTTCTACTCCGTGCAGCAGACGGATCAGATTTGCTCCGAGCGAGGGGTAGACATAGCCTCCCTCCTGGACGAGCACGGCGGGCAGGCCGATCCTGCCGACCATCTCGCCGATCCGGGAAAATCCGCCGCCGGTAACCTTCAACCCGCCGAACGGGTCTTCTTCCGAGACATCGAGGCCCATGGCCAAAACCAGGGCGGATGCCGAGAAGCGATCGATTACGCCTATCGCGATCTCGAGCGCGCTCAGGAATGCCTCATCGCCCGACCCGCGTTCGAGCGGAATATTGACGTTGGCGCCTTCTCCCTCGCCATGGCCGACTTCGGAGGCATAGCCCGAGAAGAACGGATAGAAGCGCTGCGGATCGGCATGGATGGAGATCGTCAGAACATCGCCGCGCTCATAGAAGATCTCCTGCGTGCCATCCCCGTGATGCAGGTCGATATCTAGGATGGCGACGCGATCGTATCGGCTTCGAAGGATGGCGGCTGCAATCGCCGAATTGTTAAGATAGCAGAATCCAGATGCGGTATTGCTCGATGCGTGGTGCCCCGGCGGCCGGCAAAGGGCATACACAGAGCGCTCGCCTTCTAGAACGAGATGGGCCGCAGTGGCTGCGACATTGGCGCTCTCGCAGGCCGCCTCGAACGTATGCGCCGAGATCGGGCAGGCGGCATTGGTCAGGTGAAATCCCGCTTGGCCTTCAACCGCCTGCGGATAGGCGCCGCGCCCGCGACCCACCGCATGCACATTCGGAATGATCTCGACCGCGTTGGGATCCACATGTTGCCACCTGTCCCAACTCGTCTCGAGAAATTTTAGATAGTGGGCGTCGTGGACAGCCTCCCGCGCGCCGGGGCCGTAATCCTTCGGCGGGACGACTTCACAACCCCCAGCTCTGGCCGCCTTGCGCAGGATATCGGCGCGTTCGGGCACTTCCGGGTTCGGAACATCGAAGCGGCTGTTCAGAAAGTGACGCGGCTGGTGCAGCCGGTGTTTGTCCGAATAGACGGTCTTCATGAAATTGCCTGTGAGGAATTGCGGTTGAGCGCGAGGCGATAGACGGCATCGCCGTCCTTGAATTCTCCCGTCGCGACGAAACCGAGCGAATGATAGAGGCGTGTGGCTGTTTCGTTTCCCGGCGTGACCGCCAGCATGATCTCGCGGCAGGCGGTCGTCTCGACGAGGAGGGCGATCGCAGCTTCGACGGCGGCTCGTCCATAGCCGTGGCCCTGATAGTCCGCCCCGATGATGACACGGTGGATCCAGCTCGATTTGTCGTCCGGCTTGAGAACGATATGGCCGACTACGCGCTCGTCGACCTCGACGGCGAAGGGCAGGAGCTCCGGCACATAGGCACATTGGGCGAGCGAGAAGGCGGCCGTGAACACGAAACCCGTCTGGCGCTCCTGAACCTGGAGCCAGGCACAGGCTTCCCAGTTGTGGGCGTCGACCTTGACCAAGGCCAGAGTCGGTGAAGCCATGGCGCTATTCCTCCGGCGAGACAACATGCACGCAATCCAAAGCGGGATCTCGGGCCGGCGCTGGGCCTGATCCAGAACGAATAGGCTATGATGAACGCCAGTAGACAAAGGAGCAGCGCGACCACTACGGCGAGGGCTGGGAACGGCAGTGCGGGTATTGCCGTCGATGCCGCGTTTCATGACCATTGCGACGTCTCGCGATCGAAGGTGGCCGGATTCGTCGACAAGATGACCTGCTGCAAGCGGGGCTTGTCGACCTTATCGCCATTCGCTGTCATCGGAAGCGCTGGCAGGTAGGTGATGAAGCGCGGCACCTTGAAGGGGGCCAGAGCCGTGGCGCAGTGCGCGGCGATGGTCGCGGGCGGCAGCGCGTCGGGGGCGGCTTCGTCGCCGAGGACGATGCAGGCCCTGACTTCTTCTCCGCGCCGGTCGTCGGCAACGCTGACGACTGCGACCTGGCGTACCGCTTCGAGCTTCGAAATCACATGCTCGACCTCATAGGCCGAAATGAACTCGCTGCTTCGGCGAATGACGTCATTGAGACGGCCCTCGAACCTGTACCAGCCCTCCTCGTCCATTGTGAAGAGGTCGCCGGTACGGAACCAGCCGTCGACATGCGCCCGTTCGGTTGCGTCCGGCCGGTTGTTGTAGCCGAGCGAGATGCCGGGTCCGCGAACCCAGAGCTCGCCGAGTTCGCCGGCGGCAGCCGGCTGGTTGTCGGGACGCAGGATCTTCACTTCGCGAAACGGAGCGGGAATGCCGCACGTGGCACTCTTCGCCTTTTCGGTCGCGGCACGCGGCACATAAAGCACGGCGCCCAGCTCCGTCGTGCCATAGGCCTCCCGCGCGATGGTGCCGAACCGGTCCTCGATCTCCTGGCGGCGGGTAGGATTGATGCCGAAGCCGTGGACGAATCTAAGCTCGTTCTCGCGATCGTCGGCCTTTCGCGGCTGCCGCAGCACGAGTTCCGGGAAGTTGCAGTAGTTGATGCCGAGGGTCTTGATCCAGTCGAGCAGCCGCGTCGAGCTGATGCGCCGGGCGCAGCAGAAGGTTGCACGGTTGAACATGGACATGATTAGGACGTACAAAGGCTCCATGTAGAAGAGCGGTTGTGGAACCAGGAGCTTGTCGAGCGGGGTCTCGATTTCCTCGGCCACCACCCAGCCGAGCTTCAGCCAATATTCATGCGTCAGCAGGCAGCCCTTCGGAAAGCCTGTCGTCCCCGAAGTGTACTGGATATTGGCGAGATCGCCTGTCTGCACGGGCTCGTCATCAATTCCGCTACCGGTGTCCGATACCAGGAGTTCGGACCAGCTCACTCCGCCGGGCAGCGCGCTTGCGCCGATCGTCACTGTCGCCCGGAGCTTCGGCATGGATTCGCACGCCAGCAGCTTTTCGTGCAGGTCCTCGACCGTGATCAGGATATCGGCACCTGAATCCCCCAGCACGAAATCGATTTCGCGCTTAGTGGAGTTGGGGTTGATCGGCACGGTGACGGCACCGAGCTTGAGCAAGGCGAACCAGGAGACGAGGTTTTCGAGGATATTGGGCGTCATCAGTGCGACCCTACTGGCCTTGCGGACTCCCAGCCCCTTTAGTCCCTGCGCCGCCTTCCTCGCATCTGCCGCAAAGTCGCCATAGGTAATCTGCCGACCGTCTTCGAAGAAATCCATCGCCATCCTGTCGGCGGAATCCGACGCGCAGGTCTCGAGCAGCTCGAAGAGGTTGTTCGGCAATAGAGTCGTTTCCACGCGGCGGCGCAGAGCCTCCGGCCCCGCATTCGGCTGTGGGATGCTTACTCGAAACATGCGTTCAGATCGTCCTAGGAATTGACGTTGAATTCAATTTCAATTATTCGTCTTTGCCAGCAGCTGTCAAGGGCCCGCGAAGCAACGGTTCCTGCGGTCCAACCACAAAAGGTGCTTTTTGCGTTTTAGAGATCATGTCGCCAAGCTCGTCGAGGAGGCAGCCAGTGCTCCCAAAGGCGACAGGACACGCCTCCGGCTAAAGCTCGGTGCGATCGACGTCCTCGAGCAGATTGGCTATTTGGACGCCCGCATTCCCGACATCGCGCGCGGCGCGGATGTGGCGGTCGGGACCTTCTACACCTACTTCCTTGACAAGAAGGCCATCACGGTCGAACTGATGACCGAGCTGGTCACGTTCCTTGACGACCAGAACCGACTGGCCATCGGCGGTTCCGATCCGTTCTCCACGGTGCTGGCGAAGATCACGCAATATGTGCGGGTCTACAGCTCCAATGCAGGACTGCTCCGCTGCCTGCAGCAGCTCTGCGATATCGACAGCGACTTCCAGGCGCTGTGGAACGACACCAACCATCGGTTCTCCCGAATATTCGCCGACGGCATGACGCGTCGCCAGAACAAGAAGATCGAACGCGAGCTTCTGCAACTGGTCGGCTACGGGCTGGCCGCCATGGTCGATGAACTCTTGCGGTTGATCTACGTGGTCAAGGATCCCCGGCTCGTGGCCCTGGTCGCCTCGAATGATCACGCGGCCGAAATCCTTTCAGTGCTCTGGTATCGCGCCGTCTACGCGCAGGATCCGCCAGCGGAACGGCTGCGTTTTGCAAACAATCTCCTCGCCGCCAAACACATGTTCAATGTCGAGGAAATCTCGGGGATCGGCGAAAACCCGGGACATCGGAAACGCGGAGAACAGAAATGACCGTTCAGCAGGACACCGTGCCTTTCTCATTCGAGAGCGCCGATTCTTTCGTCGGCAAAAGCATCGGCGCATCGAAATGGCTCGAGATCGACCAGCAGCAGGTCGATACATTCGCGAAGGCGACCCTCGATGACGACTGGATGCACATCGATCCCAAGCGCGCGAGCGAGACGATTTACAAGGGCACGATCGTCCAGGGTTTCCTCGTCCTGTCGCTGCTGACGCAGTTCTGGCACACAATGGGTGTCGCCGATCCGAGCCTCGACCTAGCCCTGAATTACGGTCTGGACCGGGTGCGGTTCACCCAGCCGGTGCCTGTCGGGTCGCGCATTCGCCTGCTGACCAGCCTGTTATCGGTCGAGCCGCGAGAGGACGGCAGCAAACTGCTCACCACGCGTAATACTGTGGAACTCGAAGGCACGGAAAAGCCGGCGATGGTCTGCGACTGGAGGACGCTGTGGTTCAAGAAGACCTGATGCCGCAACGTGCCAAGGAAGTTCGCGCTGCATCCGTGATGCCGGGCATCGGCTTGCTGCTGATCGAAGCTCCTCCGTTGAATGTCCTTGCCACGCCCGTCATAGCACGCCTAGCGGCCGAACTCGACCGGTTGGAACGAGATCCGAAGGTGCATTCTATTGTTATAGTCGGCGTCGGCAAGCACTTCAGCGCGGGCGCGGATATCGAGATGCTCGATGCGGATAAGGTGCCGCCGGGGCTTTCCGTCCGTGCCTTCGTCGAACGGCTTGGCCGGTGCTGCAAATTCGTCGTCGCAGCAATCGAGGGCATATGTTTGGGCGGCGGCCTGGAGATCGCCATGGCCTGCGACCTTCGGGTCGTGACGCAATCGGCTACGCTGGGATTGCCGGAGATCAAGCTGGGCCTGATCCCGGGCGCCGGAGGCACCCAGCGTCTTCCCCGATTGATCGGCATCGACAATGCATTCGCGCTGACAACCTCGGGCGAATCCATCACCGGCCTGCAGGCTGCGCAACTCGGGCTCGCCGATGTGGTGGATGAGTCCCCCCTGGAGCGGGCACTGTTTATCGCCGGGGAAACTACGGCTCGGCCCAAAGCTCGCACGAGCGATAGAAGCGTGGCGACTCCTGTCGGCAATTTCGTTCCAGCCAAACGGGTCCAGCCCGGCTACGCGGTGAAGAAGGCGACCGAGGCGATAGAGGCCGCCCGAACCCTCGATTTCGATCGGGGCCTCCAGCGGGAGGCGCATAATTTTGCGCTTTGCCTGCAGTCACCGGCGGCGCAAGGCCTCATCTACCTGTTTAAGGCTGAGCGGCAGGGAAGGTCCGCGGAGGCGGCCAAGCCTACTATTCCGTCCCAGGTCGCCGTCATTGGCGGCGGCGCCATGGGCCGGGGCATAACGCTTGCCTTCCTGGATGCGGGCCTGAGCGTCACTGTCGTCGAGCAGGATGCGGAGCGTTTGGCGCAGTCCAAGCAGCTCCTCGAGGAGCATTTCGAGACATCCGTCCGACGGGGCCGCCTCAGTGCGCAGGCTCGTCAACAATTCGACGAGCGGCTGGCCTTCTCCCACCAGCTGGAAGCCGTCGCGGCGGCCGATTTCGTCGTCGAAGCCATCGTTGAGAACATGGCCCAGAAACGGGCGCTGTTTACAAGCCTCGGCAGGATTTGCAGCGCCGGCGTAATCCTCGCCAGCAACACGTCGAGCCTCGACATCGACGTGATCGCCGACAACGTTCCCAATCCCGAGCGGGTTGTCGGTTTGCACTTCTTCAGCCCGGCGAATGTGATGCGATTGGTAGAAATCGTCGTCAGTCGACGCACCGACGAGGCGGTTGTCGCCACCTGCATGGCGATCGCCAAGCTTCTGCGCAAGGTGGCCGTTACGGTCAAGGTGGGTCCAGGGTTCGCCGCCAACCGCATGCTCGCCGCCTACTTGCGCCAGGCGACGCTGCTTTTGGAGGAAGGCGCCGAGCCTCAGGATGTCGACTCTGCGCTGCATCAATTCGGTTTCGCGATGGGGCCCTTCGCCGTCTACGACCTTTCGGGAAACGATGTGGCGCTGAAAATGGCGCAGGAAAATCCTACCTTGGCACGGGAGGCGGGCCGCCCGACGCCGTTGCTGGAGCGCGTCGTCGGGCTGGGCCGGCTGGGACAGAAATCCAGCCTCGGCTGGTATCGCTACGAAAACGGCAGCCGCGAACCACTTCCCGACACGCAGATTTCGGAGCTGCTCGCGCGGCGGGCTGACGAAATGGGAATCGCAAGACGGGCGATTTCGCAGAAGGAGATCCGGGCGCGATGCCTCCATGCCATTGTCAACGAAGCCTGCCGCATCATGGAAGAGGGGTTGGTCGAGCGCGGCAGTGACATCGACGTCATCTGGACATCGGGCTTCGGTTTCCCGAGGGAGCTTGGCGGCCCCCTTTTCTGGGCCGACCGCTTAGGGCTCGCCGACCTGGTCTCCGAGATGGAGCGCCTGTGCGACAGGTCGGGTCTCGTGCCGGCCACATTGCTTCGCCGGGCGATGAACGAGCGCATCGCGCTCAGCACATGGAGACGTCAGAAATGAGGGAAGCGGTTATCGTTTCTACTGCGCGCACGCCGATCGGCAAGGCGTTTCGCGGTGCATTCAACGCTACGCATGGCGCAACCCTTGCCGGGCACGCGATCCGCGCCAGCGTCGAACGCGCCGGTGTGGCACCCCAGGACATCGACGACGTGATCCTCGGTTGCGGCATGCCGGAGGGTGCGACGGGCCGCAATATCGCGCGGCTTGCAGCGATACGTGCAGGCCTCCCTGTCAGCGTTTCAGGCGCGACGGTCAATCGACTCTGCAGCTCTGGCCTGCAGGCAATCGCTTTCGCGTCGCACCGGGTCATGCTGGGCGAGGCGGATATCATGGTCGCCGGCGGTGTCGAATCGATCAGCCTGGTCGAACCCTTTATGAATATTGTAAGCGAACGGGAGGAATGGCTTTCCGTCCACAAGCCCGATGTTTGGATACGGATGATCGACACGGCTGAGACTGTCGCAGTCCGCTACGGCGTTTCGCGCGAAGCCCAGGACCTCTATGCATTAGAGAGCCAGAGGCGCACCGCAGATGCGCAGGCTGCCGGACGCTTCTCTGAGGAAATCGTGCCGATCGAAGTCACGATGAAGACCAGGGACAAGTCAGGCGCCCAGACCGCAGAGGTCAACATCACGCTGGATAGAGACGAGGGCAACAGGCCCGCGACCACGCTTGACCAACTGGCTGCATTGAAATCCGTCTCGAACCCACACGGCAGCATAACCGCCGGCAATGCCAGCCAGCTGTCGGACGGCGCGTCGGCCTGCGTGGTGATGGACGGCAGGGAAGCGGAACGAAGGGGACTTGAGCCGCTCGGGTTCTTCCGGGGCATGGCCGTTGCCGGCTGCGAACCCGACGAAATGGGGATCGGGCCAGTTTTCGCGGTGCCGAAGTTATTGAGTCGTCACGGGCTCACGGTGGATGACATTGATCTCTGGGAGCTCAATGAAGCCTTTGCCGTGCAGACGGTCCATTGCCGCGACAGGCTCGGCCTGCCGTCGGAGCGGCTCAACGTCAACGGAGGCGCCATCTCGATTGGTCATCCCTATGGAATGTCGGGGGCACGCATGGCAGGACATGGCTTGCTCGAGGCGAAGCGAAGGAACTTCAGAAATGTTGTGGTCACCATGTGCGTGGGCGGCGGCATGGGTGCGGCGGCGCTGTTTGAGGCTGCGTAGCTGTCTCGAGGACATCGGCGTAAGGGCGATTTCTCCAACTCACACCGTTGCCTTACCTAAGCTCGCAATGGAGTTTGTCGATGCAAACGTACACAGGTGTTGTTTATCCGTTCCAATGTGACGCAATGGGCCACATGAATGTTCAGCATCACATGGCGGCGTTCGATCAGGCGATGTGGCATCTGGTTCGGTCGCTGGGTTATTCCATCGAAGTACGAGTAACCAGAAACGAGGGCTGGGCGGATGTCCGTCACGACGTACATTTTCTGCGGGAGCTCAGGTCAGGGGACCTTTTCTGCGTTGTAAGTAGCGTTGTCGAATGCGGCACCAAGTCTTTGACTACGCGCCATAGGATGCTGGACTCGAACGACAATCTGGCAGCGACGGACGAGATAAAATCCGTCTATTTCGATCTGGCAGAGCGCAAGGCAATTTTGCTGCCAGATCACATCAGAAATGCGGCGTGCGAGGCGTCGGCCAAAAGAATGTTTGACCGAGAACTTACGCCGTTGGCCTGACATCCCTGCGTCGACCAGAGCCCCGTAGTTTTCGCTGTCAGTCAGCCCTCAGCCGGCTTGGCATTCGTTGGAAGGCTATTTGGCGGGCAGCAATACCAGTCACGTGCCTATTTTCTGCTTCAAAGCCGAGTTATCGCGCAAGGTGGTCCTTAGAAATTCTTGGGCGAGCGGTAGTGGACAAATTTGGAGCACTGCAACGCTTCGTTTCGATCTTCTCGGCTCTGCGCAATCTCTTCGTCCCGCCCCGCTCAAAACGCTCCGCTCTCGCTACACATATTCACCGCCTGCAGGCCGTGGCGGAATGGAAAGCCGTGGCCATGGTCAGCTGACATCAGCGGCCGCAGGTCTCAACGCGTATATGCAGACAACGTGACATCGCCGCTTGATGAACGCCTTGACATAGCGAGGTGCGATCAGCTTCGGCTGATGGCCAAGCCGGACCATCTCGCGCGCCCAATAATAGAAGCCGGCGCACGCCTCGAGCACAGCGGCAGGCTTGCTTGGTCGGCAGGGAGCCCTGCGAGGGGCCGACAATGGATTCCGAGGCGGAGTTCGCCATAAGCAGGCGCGGGTCCCGCGCGGCAGACTTGTATTCGGTCGATCTCAGTGGATCTGCAGCATGCGCATCGGTAGGCGAAGCTCCGGGGGCGGCGGGCCCATTCTACGTCCGCGGACCGAGGGCGATGCGTAGCTTCGGTTTGCCGCCACCTCGGAATTCATCATCGGCAGACCCTGCTGCGGGCCAGCCAATTCGGTGTGCGTTTGCTCTCCTCTTCCCACATGCCCCGGTCACGCCGCACGCAAACTGACGCCCTACGGCGCCTCACGCTGGCGGGGTGGATGGCATGGCCTCGATGTCGCGCGCCCACAGCCAACACGCCAGCCAAAAGCCGTCGCCGGCCGCCTCATAGGCGACGGCGCTCCGCTTGATCGTATGCCCGGCCTGGCCGGCTTCATCGCGCCAGGGCTGCAGCAGCTTCAACAGTGATGGTGCGTCGGCATCGATCTTCTTGAAGGGCTGGCGCTCGAGGCCGGGTACGAGCGCGGCAATCAGCCATTTCGCCTTGCTCATTTCGATGACGGCGATGACCGTGTTATCCTGTTCAAAAGCGTAAAGGGACCGGCTCGCGTCAAAAGACTGCGACATCGGGTGCCTCCTTCTAATGGTGGATCCAACAGCGCCGAAGGATGCCATACCCTCGCCGCTCGCCCCATAGCATCTACTCCCAGAGACACGATCCATTCCAAGTTCAACCATCCTGCAAACCGCGTATGCCGATGCTGTCTCTGCGCTCTCCCGTCCGCCCGGACACCATTGCCTGCCCGACAAGCCAAGGGGTTATTGCCTGCTCGCTTACATCGCCATTGCAATGGAAGCCGCGATCGCAAAGAGGCGGGTAGAACGGGCCGCCATCATCGATTGGTCCACCACGGCAACGGCACGGAAGCGATCTTCTATGACCGATCGGATGTGCTGACGATATCTGCATCAGGAAAACGATTACCCCCCGCAATTCCGGAAACGTGGGCGACCGCGGCAGCGGTCACGGTGAAGGCTACAACATCAATCCCGATGGTACCAGGCACCGGACACCTTGGTTATGTTAATGCTTTCGAACGCATCGTGCTCCCCGCACTCCGAGCTTACCAACCCAACGCAATTGTCGTTGCCTGCGGCTTCGATGCATCCCACGTCGATCCGCTCTCGCGTATGCTGGCGTAGTCGACGACTTTCGCCGAAATGACCCGCATGACAATGCAAGCTGCCGACGACCTCTGTGGCGGCCGGTTGTTGCTTGTACATGAAGGCGGCTATTCCGAAGCGCATATACCGTTCTGCGGCCATGCTGTCATCGCCACCCTTGCTCGTTCAGATATTGTTGCGCCTGTTCCCCTGCAGGTCCGGCTTGATTTTCAGCAGCCCAATCCGGAACTCACCGCCCTACCGGCTTAGCGCCATTGACCGAATGGTCGAGGTCTTCGCCAAACAACGATATCGAACGGGAGGCCGTCGACAGAAACAACGCGTCGAACGCCGGGACCGTGATCCCCTCAACTGCGAAAGCGCTCACTCGCTATCGCACGAAGGATTAACTTCGAACAGGGATGCAGAATTGCCGTCTCACGCAACCCGCTTCGCGACGATCGACCTCAAAACTTGCCTCGGCCAGGAAAAACCCATCCATGCTGCTGTCGCAAACTCAAATGTTTTTACATACCGTTGACTTAGTTTCCGCCACGCAATGACGTTCCTCAATCAGCCACCTTTTCGACAAGCAAGAACCGACCGTCTCGCCTCTGTTCAAGCCAACACCGCCCCTGCTGCGAGAGCTTGGCCCCAAGGAAGTTGCCGCATCCATCTGGCATCGGTGGCGTTATCAATATTCGGAATAAAGAATGTCATAATGCGAGTTTTTTGTTTGACAAGAATGGGCGTCCCCGTGAAACTGCGACAGACTTCACTGACGGGTAGCAGCGCTGGTCGATCGGTCTGGAAGTAACCAACAAGATAGGCCAGGCATCATCGCGGCGCCCATTCAAGGAAGATAAAATGTCTTTGGAGGAGAAGACTGACGCGGCGGTGCCCCTGACCGGCCGCAAAGCGCTGCCGGGGATAATTTGGAAAGCGGATCGCGCGAAACGAGTTGGTCCAGTCCAGATGGCACATTTACCGCGCTGAGCATTCCGGGAAGTATCGCACAACACGGTTAGCGCGAGAATGTCGGTAGAGTTAGAACGACGACGAGCGCGTGACCTGCAGATTCCGGGGGAGGCGGATACACTGAGACAGTCCTCATTCACTAGTATATCGCAACGCCAATCAACAAAAGAGAAAAGGGGAATGCAACATGAAAATCTCTAGACGCAACCTCATTAAGGCAGGCATTGCCGCCGGAGCGGCCTTATCGATCCCGTCGGTCGTGCGGGCCCAGACTGCGTCAAACGACGCACGGACAGTGCACATGGGGGGCGGCGGCGGGAGCTTCGCCCTGTCCAGCTTCGATCCGATCTACTCGACGTCGGACGATGTCACCAATTATGGCGCGGCTATTTACGAAACGCTGTTCGCGCTCGACTCTAAGTTCATGCCGCAGCCGCAAATGGTCGGGAAATGGGCCGTTTCCGACGACAAGAAGACCTACACATTCGAGCTGCGAGAGGGCCTTGGCTGGCACGACGGCACACCGGTCACCGCGGCGGACTGTGTCGCCTCAATTCGGCGTTGGGCTGAGGTGAACCCCGCTGGGAAGCTGATCATGGAGCGCGCCAGCGACATCTCCAAGAAGGACGACAAGACTTTCACGATCGCGCTGAATGAGCCCTTGGGAACTCTGATCGATTTCCTGGCGAATATTTCGCCGCCAGTCCCATTCATCATGCGAGAGAAGGACGCCAGTCGCCCGGCGAGCGAGCAGGTCACGACGAAAATCGGATCTGGGCCGTTCAAGTTCAACGAGGCTCTAGCCCGGCCGGGTGCCAGCTACACCTACGACCGCAACGAAAAATACGTGGCGCGCAAGGAGCCGTCCGACGGGTTCGCCGGTGGGAAGATCGTCAAGGTCGATCGCGTCATCTGGGATGTTATCGCCGACCAGCAGACTGCAGTGGCGGCGTTGCAAGCGGGTGAGATTGATTACTGCGGGGTGCCGCCCGATCTTTACCCATTGATCGAGAGCGATCCCAATCTTCAACTAGAAGTTCTGGACAAGGGGGGGCAGGACGTGATCTTGCGCATGAACTTCCTGCAGCCGCCGTTCGACAATGTCAAGGCGCGCCAAGCGATGCTCCACCTGATCGATCAGGAGGCATTGATGCGCGCCGGATGGGGCGACTCAAAACACATCGGCATCGTCACTTCGATATTCGGCCAGGATACGCCCATCTCTAACGACGAGAACATTGGATGGTTCAAAAAGGGTGGCGATCCTGAAAGAGCTAAGCAGCTCTTTCAGGAGGCTGGATATGCAGGCGAGAAAGTCGTCATTCTGCAACCCACAGACTGGGCCGAGGCATCGAATGCCTCTCAGCTTCTGGCAGCCACATTACGGAAGATTGGGCTCAATGTCGAGCTCGCGCCGATGAGCTGGGCTGAACTGTCCACGCGTCGGGCGAACAAGGGACCCGTCGAGAACGGCGGCTGGAACCTCTTCATCACGAGCGATAATGAACATTCGCTCGGCAATCCGCTCACGGATTCCATCCCCGTCGCAAGTGGCGATAAGGCGTGGTATGGTTGGCCGAAGAACGACGAATACGAAGCGCTGCGGATGAAATTCGCAGATGTCGCAACGCTCGACGAGCGCAAGGCGCTCGCCCGCAAGATGCAAGGGATCTGGTGGGACTTCGTCGGTGATCTGAGGTTGGGAAAACACGTTTCGCCGATCGCTCATCGCAAGACGCTCACGGGCCTCATCCACATGCCGCAGATCCTCGCGATGTGGAACCTGCAGAAAGTCTCGGCCTAGTGGGTGCTTACATCCTTCGCAGGTTGATCTCGACCGTCGCCGTCATGGCGATGGTCGGGATTATCGTATTCCTGCTTCTCAGGCTGGCGCCCGGCGACCCGGCGGCCATGATTGCCGGCAGGTCGGCTACGGAGGAGGTGATCGCAGGAATCCGCGAAAAACTGGGCCTGAACGATCCTATGCCGGTTCAGTTCATACGTTGGGTGCGCGACATGCTCGGCGGCGATTTCGGCACCTCGATATTTTCTGGGCTACCGGTTCTCGAGCTCATCTCACAGCGGCTTGAACCGACCCTTTCCCTGTCGATGCTGACGATGATCGTTTCGGTGACGGTCGGGGTCTCTTTCGGCATCCTTGCCGCGTGGCGGACTGGCGGGCTCGTCGACCGCCTCCTTGCGGCCTTTTCGGCATTTGGCTATTCGGTCCCGGTCTTTGTCATCGGCTATTTTCTCATTTACTTCTTCGCCATCAGGACACACTGGCTTCCAGTTCAGGGATATCGGCCCATCCAAGACGGCCTCGGGCCTTGGTTGGTGCACCTGATCCTTCCCACCGTGGCGCTAAGTCTTGGCTTCATTGCATTCATCGCCCGGGTTACGCGGGCGAGCATGCTCGAAGTCCTATCGGAAGACTATATGCGAACGGCCGCCGCCAAGGGCGCTTCGTCTTATGCCATGCTTTTCCACCATGCCTTAAAGAATGCCGGCGTCCCCATCCTGACCGTCATTGGCATAAGCTTCGCCTATCTGATCGGCGGCGTCGTCCTGACGGAAACGGTGTTCAACATACCCGGTATTGGTCGTCTGGTCGTGGATGCGATCAACAATCGCGACTATCCCATCATTCAGAGTGTGCTCATCCTGACTTCAGGTCTATACGTGTTGATCAACCTCACAGTCGATCTTGCTTATACGCTGATCGATCCCCGGATCCGGTACTGATATGACCCTCCTCTCCGCACCAGTTGAAGCCGTGGCGATGAGTCGGCTGCAGCTATCTGATCTTCCTCGTCTCGCAAGGCGGCACCCGCTGGTCATGATCGGCGGCGGTCTCCTGGTGCTCCTGATCATTCTGGCGATTGCCGCCCCCCTTTATGCCGGCAATCCAGTGAACATGGATCCGTTCAACCGCCTCCAGCCGCCTTCCGCCGAAATGTGGTTCGGAAGCGACAATCTGGGCCGGGACGTCTTTGCGCGAACGATCTTCGGCGCCCGCATTTCCCTCATGGTGGGCCTGCTGTCGGCAGCGACTGCGGCCATGGTCGGGCTCCTGATCGGAGTCATCGCAGGTTACAGCCGCGGCTTCGACAACGTCGTCATGCGGGTCATGGACGGCCTGATGTCGATCCCGACGATTCTGCTGGCGATCGCGCTCATTTCGCTGACAGGTCCGGGGATCGGCATCCTTATCGTCGCCATCGCCATCCCTGAGACGCCAGCTGTCGCGCGGCTGGTTCGTTCGGTGGTTCTGGGGGTTCGCGAGCGTCCCTATGTGGAGGCCGCGCTCTGCGGCGGTGCGCGCCTGCCTAAGGTAATGTGGCGGCATATTCTGCCGAGCACCATTCCGGCCCTGATGGTGCAGGGCGCTACTGTCTGCGCCAGCGCAATCCTGACGGAGGCAGGGCTGAGCTTTCTCGGCGTGGGCGTACCGCCCGAGATTCCGAGCTGGGGCAACATGATCGCCAGTTCGCGCCTCTATCTCGCCATCGCCCCATTGACAATCTTCGCCCCCGGTATCTGCCTTGCCGTCACGGTCCTTGCCGTCAACCTGCTTGGGGATGGTTTGCGTGACATGTTCGATCCCCGCGCAAAGCGGAGACGCTGACATGCTGATGCGAGAATCTGCAGAAGATGATGTGCTTCTCGACGTGCGAGACCTTGAGACGCACTTTTACGGCGAGGAAAGCGTCACCCGCGCCTTAGGCGGCATCAGCTTCCAGGTCAAGAAAGGCGAGACACTTGGCGTCGTTGGCGAGTCGGGATGCGGGAAGAGCGTCACCGCTCTCTCCATTCTTCGTCTGCTGCCGAAGCTGACCGCCAGGACTGTCGGTGGCGAGGTCCGCTTTCACGGACGCGATATTCTTGAGCTGTCGGATCGGGAGATGAGAAAGATCCGCGGCGACCAGATCGCTATGATTTTCCAGGAGCCGATGACCAGTCTGAACCCCGTCTATACGGTCGGCCACCAGATCTCAGAGGCGGTTCAGATCCATACCAAGGCCTCGCGGTCCGTTGCGATGGCGAAGGCCGAAGAGATGCTCCGTCTGGTTCGCATCGCGGACCCCGAGCGTCGCGTGAACAGCTATCCCCACGAAATGTCGGGTGGCATGCGCCAGCGCGCCATGATCGCCATGGCTCTCGCCTGCTCACCGGAACTGTTGATCGCTGACGAGCCAACGACTGCGCTCGACGTCACAATCCAGGCGCAGATCCTGCGGCTCATCGTTGATCTGAAGGAGCGCACGGGAACGGCCGTGATGTTCATCACGCATGATCTGGGCGTCGTGGCCGAGACATGCCAACGCGTGATCGTGATGTACGCCGGCCGGATCGTAGAGCAAGCGAACGTCATAGATCTGTTTGCACGTCCCGCGCACCCCTACACCCAGGGGCTCATGCGATCGGTGCCGGATCCGCGGCGTGGCCGCCAGCGCCGCCTTCCAGAAATTCCCGGGATCGTGCCAAACCTGCGCGAGCCCATTGTGGGCTGCAGCTTTGCACCTCGCTGCCCGTTCGGGATCGATATTTGCCGCGAGAAGACACCCATCCTGCGTGATGTCGGGTCGAGCCACGGCGCAGCTTGCTGGCGCGCCGAAGAGGTGATGGGCGAATGAACGGTCCTCTGCTGAAAGTCAAGAATCTGACCAAGCATTATCCGCTTGGCTCGGGAATCTTCAAGAAAAGCATTCCGGTGATCCGGGCGGTGGAGGATGTATCCTTTTCCGTCGAGGCCGGCGAGACCCTCTGCATCGTCGGCGAATCCGGCTGCGGCAAGTCGACTGTCGCGCGCCTCCTGATGCGGCTCGTCGAGCCGACGGGTGGGCGCGTGTTGATCGACGGGACCGACATTGCAGGCCTCAAGAAGGGCGCGCTTCACGCATGGCGCCGTCGAATGCAGATGGTGTTTCAGGATCCTTACTCCTCGCTGAACCCGCGCCTTACCGCCGGGCAGATCATCACCGAACCCGTCGAGAATTTTGAGCGTCTCAGCCGCAAGCAGCGCAACGCGCTTGCTGCGGACCTCCTCCAAAAGGTTGGCATGGCGCCCGAGATGATGCACAGGCTTCCGTCCGAACTGTCGGGCGGCCAGCGGCAACGGCTCGGCATTGCGCGGGCGCTGTCGCTCAAGCCCTCGCTCATCATCGCCGACGAGGCGGTGTCAGCCCTGGATGTCTCCGTGCAGGCCCAGATCTTGAACCTGCTTCTAGATCTCCAGCAGCAGATGGGAATCGCCTTCGTCTTCATCTCGCATGACCTCAGCGTCGTGGAGCATATCGCGCATCGTGTCGCAGTCATGTATTTGGGCCGCATCGTGGAGCTCGCACCCTGCGAAGCCCTGTTCACTAAGCCGGTCCACCCCTACACCGAGGCGCTGATCGCAGCGGCGCCTGTGCCGGATCCGACGCGCCTCCGGCTGGAGGCGCCCGTAGATGGCGAGGTGCCAAGCCCGATCAACCCGCCGAGCGGGTGCGCGTTTCATCCCCGTTGCCCACTCGCGGTCGAGCGTTGTCGAATCGAAGTGCCGCCTTTGATACAAATGACAGACGGCCGCGTCGTGGCTTGTCATGTGCGCGCTCCGGCAATTCGCATCCAGGGACAGCCGGCTGCGGCGACCAACTTGGATATGCCCGCCTCAGCAATTGCCGGGACCTAGAGGTGGAAGGCCAGCTTAGTTCACTTATTTCCGCATAACTGGCCAGCCGGCGTTATCAACTTAACTCGGGTTCAGGGATTTGCGGCATAGACCGATGTCATGGACACGGCAACCGTCAGCTACAAGCGCCATCGTTTCCCGCCGCAGATCATCGCCAATGCAGTCTGGCTCTACTACAGGTTCCCCTTGAGCCTGCGTCTGGTCGAGGAAATGCTGCTGGAGCGCGGGATCGTGGTTTCGTATGAGACAATCCGCCGGTGGGGCATCAAGTTCGGTCCGGATTACGCTCGGCGCTTGCGCCGCAAGCAGCACAGCCGAAACGATGTCTGGCACCTGGACGAGGTCGTCATCACCATCGCCGGCAGGAAACACTGGTTGTGGCGCGCCGTCGACCAGGATGGCTATGTGCTCGACGAGATCGTCCAGAACCGCCGCAACACCAAAGCGGCCAAGCGCTTGCTGACGCGGCCCTGAAGAAGCAGTGTACAATATACGCGAAATATCAATCGCTTCCGTATACTTCATGGCCGACCAGCTAGTGAAGATGCCCAACGGGTTAGTTCGATACAGCGTAGGTCCGCACAGGAAATTTCCCTATAGGCGATTTGCGAGTATTGTGAGCACGACTATGCATCAAGAACCAGAAAGCTTGTCTTGGCCCGCGAGACGCAGGGGCAAATCTGGTCATTGGTCGCCTTTTCTCGAGCAGAGAGAAACATGTCGCGATGATCGGGTTCGCCCTGCAGAACACCGGTCGCGCAGGAACCGCAAACACCCTGACGGCATGAAGAAGGTATTTTGATGCCCTGCTTCTCGAGCACTTCGAGAATACTCAAGTCGGCGGGTATAAAGAAGCTTCCCCCCGAGCGGGCCAAGCGAACCTCGAAGCTCGATTGTGGGCCGACCGATGCCGCCGGATCGGCGGAGAAACGCTCTATATGGACAGCCGCCTCCTGCCAGCTCGCCTGTGCTGTCGCCTTGGCCAAATCCATAAACCCCTCCGGTCCGCATAGATAGAGATGGCCATCGGCGGGCGGGACCGCGAGTAGTTGGACGAAGCGGTCCTTTATAGCGGCCCGCTCCAGCCCAAAATGGAAATGTACCTGACTGGAATAGGGTGCTTTGGACAGTTCGTGGCGAAACGGCGCCTGTTCGGACGACCGGGCAAAGTAATGGAGCTCAAAAATTCTCCCTATCTGGGCGAGGCGGTCGGCCATCGACAAGATCGGTGTGATTCCTATTCCTCCCGCTATGAGAAGGGTATGTGCCGCCGCTTCGTTCAGGGGGAAGTTGTTGCGCGGCTGGCCTATTTCCAGCCGGTCGCCTGCCGACACCGCTTCATGCATGAATCGAGATCCACCGCGAGAGGCCCCCTCAAGCTTTACCGCAATTCGGTAATTGGAAGGATCGTGGGGATCGCGGAATATGGAATACGTCCGCGACAGACCAGGTTTCATGTGAACTTCGACATGAGAACCCGGAGCCCAGGGTGGCAACGTCGACCCCTTCGCCGGACTGAGCACGAACGAGCGTACATTAACTGCCTCCTCGCGTGCGGCAGCGACAAGAACGTTCAGTGTGGTGGGAATGGGGGCGGTTTTTCGAGCGCCGCCGAACGCGCGTGACCAAATACTCATATCTTAATGCTCACTTGCGACTGAGCCGTTTGCGCATTTGCTCGGTGGACTCGGCTGTACCGTCATGGAACGAACCAAACCACTTGTCCCACGGAATGTCCTGTCCGCCGTAATTGCATTCGAAAAAGCGATGATGGAGTTGATGGTAAAAATTTCCCAGCGCCATCTGCTTCTTGTCGTGAGCGAGAAGCTCCTCGAAGCCCGAATGCGAGGCGAGCGGATTCAATACCTGCATTTGCATGTGGAACAGCATCAGAATTGGGTTGGACGGTACCACCAGGTGAATGAGACATGAGGACAGGTAAAGGACATGCTCTATGGGATGCATGGAGAACCCCGACCATGGCCCGGTCGCGATATTGCGGTGATGGAGCGAATGGACAGGCTTATAGAGCGGTCCCCAATGCAGTAAGCGATGGGACCAATAGAAGTGAAATGACAGCCAGAACGGGGTCAGCAGGAAAAGAGCCACACCCAAAATCGGGTGTTGGGAAAAATTCAGCTGTGGTAAGTAGCCATTGCTGAACGCCCAGAAATACAGAACCTCGTAGGCTGTCCAAATCGTAACACCGCTCGCAAGCGACCAGAACATATTGTCCCAGACCTGGTTGCTTAACGTGAACATCTTCTTTTTCTTGGCAAATTCCTGCGCGATGTATTTGCGCCTGTTGCCCTGCAGCTTGTAGGTATGCAGATAAAGATGCAGTCCGCCGGCGATGATCGTGATCAGCGCAAAGTTGCGCAGATAGATCTGGGCGATCCATCCGAACTCGAAAGTAGAGCATCCCTCGAGAGCGGGTTGAAGGTAGTTTGCGCTGAAAATGGCTGTGCCCAGAGTGACAAGCGTCATCGACAGCTCGAACCAGGACTTCGCAAGCGACCTGAATATTGCGATGGGGCGCAGAGGCCATTCGAACACCGACGAATGCGGAAGTGGCAAATTGGGATGCCAATTCCATTCCTCGCTCATTGGAGCGTCGTCGATAGGTGATTTGGAAGGATTACGATCCATAACCGTTGCCTTTCCAGAGTAACTGTCTTCTCGGTTCAACATGTCGTTCCACCCAAAATGCTTTTCCAAAGGACGCCGGGCGCGCTGATGGTTTCGGTGTCTGAAGCAAGGGATGGTCGCACGCAGGCGTAGACCTGTCCAATTTATTCTTACATTATTAAGGCATTTATTCCGAAATTCGAGAAAAGTTACCTGAAAAGCGGACGCGTATTAAAACCACCTATACCCCCAAGATAGGACACGATCATAGAGGCGGGCCAGGATGATCCGGACCGCCTCAAAAATGTCACTGCAGAACGCCATTTTTCCTTGCGGTCCACGTAGCGAGAAAGTCCATGAGAGCGGGCGAAAGGCAGTCATAAGCCTCGAGCCCAACATCCTTGAGTTTTGCGCGGATGGCATCCATCTCCGAGGGATCGACACCACTTTCAATAACGGAAGACACGAATGCGGCAAAGCCGGGCTCCGGCCATTTGCCGGTGTCGAACAGCTCTGGGTGTATGAAGGACAGACCCTTGAACGCATGATCCCGCTCCACCGGACCGTACATATGGGTGCCACATTCCTTGCACGCGTGACGTTGGATCAGGGCAGAAGGATCGACGACAGCGAGCTTGGCGCCGTTTTCGACGACCGAAACGCTTTCGCTCGGCACCACGGCCACGACGGAGAACGAAGCGCCATCTGGTTTCCAGCACTTTGTGCAGCCGCAAGCATGGTTGTGGGCGATCCCGCTCGAGACTTTCACCTTAACAGGTCGATCTGTGCATTTGCAGGCAAGAATGCCGCCTGCATGATTGCTGTCTCCTTTGTGAAGCCCGTTCTGGACCAAAGGATGAAGAAGTCGAACGCTCATGGTTTCCTCCTGGGTTTCCCGCGACATGCGGGTTCTAATCAGCGGTCAATAGATGATCACCGAACGGATCGACTTGCCTTCGTGCATCAGATCGAATGCCGTGTTGATCTCATCAAGCGGCATCTTGTGCGTGATCAGGTCATCGATGTTGATCTTGCCTTCCATGTACCAGTCGACGAGCTTCGGTACATCCGTCCGCCCACGGGCGCCGCCGAAGGCCGTACCTCTCCAGACGCGGCCAGTAACAAGCTGGAACGGACGGGTGGAGATTTCCTTACCGGCTTCCGCCACGCCAATGATGATGGATTCCCCCCACCCACGATGGCAGCATTCGAGTGCCTGGCGCATGACGTTCACGTTACCGGTGGCGTCGAAGGAATAATCGGCACCGCCTTCCGTCAGGTCTTGGATGGCCTGCACCACCTTGTCGTTGCCGACCACATTGGGGTTGATGAAGTCGGTCATGCCAAACTTGCGAGCCAGTTCGGCCTTGGCGGGGTTTAGATCAACGCCGATGATCTTGTCGGCACCGACCATGCGAGCGCCCTGGACGACGTTGAGGCCAATCCCACCGAGACCAAAGACAACAACCCTCGAACAGGGACGAACCTTGGCCGTGTAGATCACCGCGCCGATGCCTGTTGTGACGCCGCAGCCGATGTAGCAGACCTTGTCGAAAGGCGCGTCTTCGCGAACCTTCGCAAGTGCGATTTCCGGCAGGACGGTGAAATTGGAGAAGGTCGAGCATCCCATGTAATGGAATATCTCGCCACTATCGCAGGAAAAGCGTGTTGTTTTATCCGGCATAAGCCCGAGCCCCTGCGTGGCCCGGATGGATGTGCAGAGATTGGAGCGCTGCGAGAGGCAGGTTTTGCACTGGCGGCATTCCGGAGTGTAGAGGGGAATAACGTGATCGCCCGGCCTCAAGCTCGTGACGCCTGGGCCCACTTCGCGTACGATGCCCGCACCCTCATGACCGAGGATCGCCGGGAACTTGCCTTCGGAATCGAGACCGGAAAGGGTGTAGGCATCGGTGTGGCAGACGCCTGTCGCCATGACCTCTACCAGCACTTCGCCGGCCTTCGGTCCGCCTATTTCAATGGTTTCGATGGATAGAGGTTTATTTGCCTCCCACGCGACGGCAGCTCTGCTTTTCATGTTGGCACCTTTTTGAATTACTGGTGAGTTGGGCGGCTGCTTCGCACCGCGCAACAGTCGATCGATCTCTGGCCTGCTGTTAAGATGCCAATCGTGATCGCGTTGGCCGGGTCAAAAGGTGCGGATCGGCGGTTTGCGCGATTAGATCCTCCGAAAGGTCGGGCTGCTCGGCCAGGACTTCGCAAATAGTTTTTCCGGAGGCCAAGACCTCCTTCGCAAGCTCCGCTGCCCGCTCGTAGCCGATCGCTGGCGTCAGTGCTGTTGCAACGGCGGTACTGGCTTCGAGATGTTCGCGGCAAGTCTCTGCATTGGCAGTAATGCCCACGACGCATTTCGTGCGCAGAACGTCGACGGCATTGGTCAGAAGCTCCAGCGAGTGCAGTATGTTGTAGGCGATGACCGGTTCCATCACGTTCAACTGCAGCTGCCCCGCTTCGGAGGCGAGAGTGATTGTGAGATCGTAACCGATGATCTGGAAGGCGACCTGGTTGACCACCTCCGGCACCACTGGATTGACCTTTCCGGGCATGATCGAGGAGCCGGGCTGAAGCGCTGGCAAATTGATTTCGTTCAGGCCGCCGCGAGGGCCGCTGGATAGCAGCCGCAGATCGTTGCAGATCTTGGAGAGCTTCGTGGCCGTCCGCTTCAGCATTCCAGAGAAGAGCACGAAGGCGCCGGTGTCCCAGCAGGCTTCAATCAGATTTCCGGCCGAGACGACGGGCACGCCGGAAATCGCGCGCAACTCCGCGACGGCTGCCGCCTGATAGTCGGGGTTCGTATTGATGCCCGTGCCAATCGCCGTGCCACCGAGGTTGATTTCATGGAAGAAGGCGCCAATCTCGCCGAGACGGTCCACATCTTCCCGCAGCGTCGTCGCGAAGGCCTGGAACTCCTGGCCCAGCGTCATCGGAACAGCGTCCTGCAACTGCGTCCGGCCAAGCTTAATCACGTCCGAAAAGTTTTGCGCCTTGGCCTCCAACACGCCCGCGAGTTGCTCCAAAGCTCGCTGCAGCGCCCCGCGTGAAAGGAGGATCGCAAGTCGGATCGCCGTTGGATAAACATCGTTTGTAGATTGAGCGAAGTTGACGTCGTTGTTGGGATGCAGCTGGTCGTATCGTCCGCGTGGCAGTCCCATGATTTCCAAGCCGCGGTTGGCGATGACCTCGTTGATGTTCATATTGGTTGAGGTGCCGGCGCCGCCCTGAAAAACGTCAAGTGGGAAGTCGCCAAGGTGCCTGCCCGCCACGATTTCCTCGCAGACCTGACAGATGACATCGGCCTTTTGTTTATCGAGTTCGCCGAGCGAGGCGTTGGCGCGCGCCGCTGCCATTTTCACGTAGGCAAGCGCCTTGATGAAGTTCGGAAAATGGCTGATCTTTATCGCCGAAATTGGGAAGTTGGCGATCCCTCGCGCTGTCTGCGGCCCGTAGTACGCGTCAGCGGGGATGCCCACAGGACCAAGCGCGTCTTTCTCAATGCGCTCGATTTGTGGAGCGTTCGTCACGATGATACCTCGCATGATTTGCGAATCGCCCATGGGTGCCTTCCAGAGAAAGCGCATTGTCGCGTGCCTGGCATGACATCACGCGCCCGGACTGGAGCGAGAATGCATTAGGCGGCCTGTGAGGAGCGGCCGGCCGTATTGCCGCGTTCCTTGATGACATCCAGGACGCGATCGATATCGGAGGCGGTGTTGAACATGCCAAGCGAAATGCGAATACCATCGCGTTCGGGCGAGACTCGCACATACTTGGAGGCGAAGTAGTCGATCCATTCATCCGCTGGAAGCGCGACGACGTAGATATGCGGTGCGCGGTTAGAGCGGTCTCGGGGGCCAACAAGCTTGATGTTGAGCGCATCAAGCCCCGCTATGAGCCTGTCGCCCAAATCAAAGCAATGAGCCTCAATCTTCTCGATACCGATGTCGTTGATCAGATCGAGAGCCGCGCCGAGCCCCTGAATTGCCAGCAGGTTGAAGTTGCCGATTTCGAAGCGGCCTGCAGTGCGAGCCAATGCCATGTCGTCAGGGCGGGCGACAAAGTCGGCAGGCGGGTTTTCAAGGCTGCTCGCCGCAAGATAGGCAGGCTCCAATTCCGTGCGGGCGCGATCCCAATAGAGCAGACCCAGGCCTTGGGGAACGAGGAGCCCCTTGTGCGTACCGGAGCCGATGAAGGTGGCGCCGACTTTCTTGGCATCGATTGGCACGACGCCAACCGCCTGCATAATGTCGATGACGAAGTAGAGCTTCTTTTCTTTGCAGAGCGCACCCACGCTTTCGATATCGAAGCGATGACCTGCATGGAAAGCCACATACGATATCGAGATTGCTTTGGTATTAGCGTCGAGGTGTGAGCGGAAGCTGTCGGCGTTGACTATTTCCGTCATGGGAATGAAGCGGACCTCGACGCCCTTTTTCTTCAGGTTCAGGAATGCGCAGGTGTTGTTGGGATGGTCGCCATGGATCATCAGAACATTGTCGCCCGCCTTCAGCGGAAGAGCGTTCGCGGCAATGTTCATCGCTTCGGACGTGTTTTTCGTGAATGCAATTTCTCCGGTGGCCGCGTTCAGCAAAGCTGCGACCTTGGCCCGCGTTTCTTCCATGCGGTCAATCCACACGGATTTCGGACCAGCTGCCTCATAACTTTCCCTCATAAAAGCTTCAAAGGCTTGCTTGACCGGCGTTGACATCGGCGTCTGGAAGCCGGAGTCGAGGTAGGTCATTTTCTCGACGACAGGAAATAGCTTCCTCACCGCTTCAACGTCATAATACTGCGTCATTGATCTCTCCGATTCGGCTAGTCTCGGCTGCTCCGCCGCGGGGTGAGCCACGTTTTTCTCGTCCCGACATTTAGGCGAAGCTATTGGCACGCACCCTCTGCGCCGCAATTTTCCACCTGCGAGCAGCAGTGGCTAAAGCATAGGTAAAACCAGATAGAGGTCCACAAAAATAACTCTTATCGAACTTTTTTATTCCAAAAAATGATAATTGTGCGCTCTCCCTGGAGGGCGAACTCTGGCTCCGCTCTAGCTCGCAGGTTAAACGCCCAGCTCGATAGCCGAGGGTTTCAAGGTCATGTTAGGCATTCCCAAATCCGAGGGTCGCTGCTATAATCAAGTTTCGGGAATTATTTTCTCGAATTTTTTGATCCCCTCACCCAACGCGAGATATTGTGAGATCAACAATCAATTCGGATGGTCCACTGGATCGCGCATTTGCAATTCTTGATTTCGTGGCTACGCAACTAAAAGCAGTTACTGCGGCGGACATTGCCAAGAGTCTCGACCTGCCCTTGCCAACAGCTCACAGATTGATCAGCAATCTGGAGTCCCGCGGACTGCTCCAGCGCGCGGCGGGCACAAAACGATTCGTTGTCGGAAACAACCTAGTCGTGCTTGCGGGCAAGACGATTGGCTCAGCCTTTCGAACGGCACGACGCCACGCAGTCCTTCAGAATGTCGCAGCAGAAATTGGCGAGCAATGCGAAATTGGAATCGTGAGAAACAACGAAGTAGTCTATGTCGACAGCATACGGGTTACAGCTCCCCATGGACTCCAGTTCGATCCTGGGCATAGCGCGCCCATTTACTGTACGTCTACTGGGAAAATTTACATGAGTACGCTTCCCATAAAGCCGCGTGAAAAACTGGTGCGATCCCTCCACATAGAGCAGCATACGGACAGGACGATAACCGATCCTGATGCGCTTCTCGTTGTTCTAGAGGAAACTCGCCGGGAAGGATGGGCTCGGACGAACGAAGAATTCGTTAAAGGTGTAGTTGGATGCGCTGTTCCAATCCTAGCTCCTGGCGGTACTTTGATCGCTTGTCTTGGTGTGTCCGTTCCAGTCGCCCGCGTCAGCTTTGACGAGCTTCAGCGTTTCCGTGAGCCCTTGGTAAGGGCAGCAAAGTTGCTATCTGAGACGATACTGCAGACCAGCGGCGACTTTGCCGAAGAAGGCATTGGCTAAAGCGCACAATCCGGTGAGGGCTGCGCATTGGCTTCCTGACCTTGCAGGCGTATCGTAGACTCGCTCGCGAACCCGTGACAAATTCGCTCAAAACAGGCCCAACTGCGAGGGCTCTGCCGCAAACCTTTCGGTAAGCGGAGCATGTCATGGAACGCTCCTCAGCTATGGAGGAGCACGTGATGTTCAGGGGTCGTCATTTCGACCAGTCGGTGATCCTCCTGTGCGTGCGCTGGTACTTGGCCTCCAAGGCCGAACGCGGCTTGAAGGTCGACCACCCCACCGTGCATCGCTGGGTCGCTCTCCACAGGCGACCGATTCCGACTCCGCATCAAGGGTGCAGGGGAACAATCGCCGCAAAGACCGTTTTTTTGAATGATCACATATTTCTCAATTATCGGAACAAATCGTTCAAAGAGACAAGAATTTTTTGGACAAGTCGGTGTCTGTGTGCCTACTTTTGTGTAGAGCCTTTTGGTGGGATAGGTCCCAGACATGAGAGCGTCCAACCTGGGAAAACCGGTTTAGCCTAGTCGGCATTCGCAAAAAGAACCGCAGTTCGCAAAAAGAACCGCAGTACTGAAGCTCATTCTAACGGCGGTTGGAACGTCTTCATCACGGATAGTTCCGAATATTCGGACAGCAATCCGCTCACGCAAGGCCTCTCGAGCCGCGAATGGCGATAAGGCCTGGTAGGGTTGGCCGAAGAACGACGAATACGAAGCGCTGCGGGCAAAATTGGCAGATGTCGCAACGCTCGATGAGCGCAAGGCGCTTGCCCGCCAGATGCAAGGGATCTGGTGGGACTTCGTCGGCGGCGTGAGGTTGGGAAAATATACCACCCCATAGCGCGACGTAAGGCCCTTACCGGCCTCGTCCAAATGCCGGAGCTCCTCCCGATGTGGAACATGCAGAAGGTCTCGGCCTAATGACCGCCTATATCCTACGCAGAGCAGTTGCGGGGCTGCAGCCTGCGACGCCGCAGGTGCTGTCCAGCATGGAGTCGGCATACCTTCAAGATCATCGTCGCCGTCAACAAGGACGGGGAGGCGCGACTCGAGTGCGGTATTGTCTGCGACGCATTGCAGATCCTGCCGGAGTGGCAAAAGGCGCTCTAATACTAATGAGCGAGCATATTGACTTACGCCACCTCCCAAGGCGTGCCGGCCCGGCAGTGAGCTTAGTCTCCTGCTGGGCCGGCAATTTGCTGAGTGTCTGCGCTCATTATTTGATCCCACCGAGCCTCGAGTGCCAACAATGAGCGAGATGCGACACCTTACTTTCGTTTTCGATACGACTGGCGTGAGCACAGGGCCCGCTGGTCGGTAGTGACGAGGAGGCGGCGCTTGGTCCTTCGGCTGCATGATGTCCGCTGAGGCACCGGATAAAACCTGCTTCCCTGCCGGGAAGTCCGTATAAGTGGATCGAGCGATCTTGCAAATGAAACGTCCGCCAGGGCGGCCCAACCTTTGTCATGAAGGAGGTGCTGTGCTACCTGGCCATGCGAGGCGGCAACAGTGAAGCATGTATTCCTCCAGTAGATGCGCGCATCAAAGTCTCGGTCGACTGCACAGTTCGTCCACATATTAAAAGCGTTGGATTTGTCCAAGGTAATACTTGGAACATTGTGGCACAAAATCCACGTCTAATTATATATAGCTGAGAATCTAAACCTTGAACTTGGACAAATGAGGTCGCGGATAACGTCACGCTATGAAGGATGCATTGCGATGTGCTTCTGTTTCGATCGTGGAAAAAGACGGTCGTCCATCGCTGTTCTTCCCTTTTTTATTGAGAGGCACAAATTGAAACCGCGCGAGGGCTGCTAGGTCGCGAGCACACGAAGACGCGACATAGCCACGTCCTCCAAACTCCATGTCTTCAACGCTCTTTCGGCGGCTTGCTGAGGGAATGCTAATGAGAAAGCCCACATATGTCCGGGTCGAGTGATCGTGGAGATGAAAAGCGCCAGACCGAGCTTTCAAGCTTTGTCATGAGGGAGGTGCAGCGCATCCTTGCCCAGTGCGATGAGGCGAGGCAGGGTGACAACGCTGCTGTTGCGACTTCGGGTTCTCCTTCCAACGATTTGACCGCCGTGGCCGCCGAATTTCTTGGTAGGCTCGAGGCCGAAGCAGCGCGACGGCTAAACGCCCAGGCGTGTGAGATCGCTTCGCGACCGCGGCCAGCCAATTATCCGCTCGGGCATCCGATTTTAGAAGATTGCCCGAGAGAAGGCGCGCGCATTGCAGAGTGGGCCGGTCCAGTTGCGGGGTCGACGCATCTCGAGAGACGTTTTGGGATACCGCGGTCCACGCTGCATTGGTGGCAGCGGCACAATGATGTGGTTGCCTTTCGCAGAGGGTCCCGCAAGCATGTATTTCCCCTGGCTCAGTTCATCGACGGCAGGCCTATGCCCGGAATAAGGCAGGTCCTTTCCTCGATCTCCGATCCCAAATTGGCTTGGCTGTGGCTGACCAGGCCGTCGCCTCTTCTCAAGGGTCGCGTTCCTATCGAATTGCTCAGAGAAGGTGCCAACACAGAAGTCGTTGCATCGGCCGCCCAGGCTATTTCTCTCATCGGAACTATCTGACGATTAACCGGACGATGGCTGGTTGCTAACGTTCTGTTCGGTGAACAAAGCAGATGTGCCAATTGTGCGATTTGTGCAAATGTATAGTTGTCCCATTTGTGCAAGTAAAACCGACATTTTAGTGATAAAAATGCAACTTATACTTCTTCCGCCTCGTCAAAGGCTTGCCATTGAGCGCCCGACCGGGGGGACCCGCAAACGGGATCAGTCGAGGAGTTTCTTTTTCCGGCGGTGATCCGAGCAACCGCAACACTTCTCTGCTCGACAGACGACGCGGGGACGGGCTTGCTTGCCGCGCTTTGCGGCTCCAATCAGATGCAGCTCAATGCATTTGTCTTTTTGCCTCCGTTCCAGATAATCACTGCGTTGCCGAAGGCGCCTCGCGCGTCCAAAGCGCTGGCGTGGTCTCTAGCCGGTGCTGAACGGCACCAGCGACGCGCAAAGCGAACCGCGACGGTGCTGTCCCGCAGCTAATCGATTTTATGCTTTGTGCTCTCCCCGGGTCCGCGGTCAGCATCTTGAAAATGCTGCCCGTTGCAGATGCGGCGAGCGGTCTCGCCGAGAGTGGAACGAAAGGGCTAGGCCCCTTGAATCGTCGTAGTCCTGACAGCACATTTTGCGAGGATTGCCGGGCCGCGCCGCGCCCAGAGTGAGAGTTCATTTGCTTGAAGGACCCGATGAACGCGGAGGACTTCAGCAGCCCAATCTTCGTCAAGCGTGCTGCCTATATCGTGCAAGAGATTGCGAACGTTGCGGACGCCGTCGATTTCCTCAATGACTGGCCCGAGGAGCAAAAGGACCTGACTCACCAGACGGCCCTTCAGGCGTGCTGTAATGCATATGATGGGCGCAAACCTGTAAGCGCCGCACACCACGCTTTTCTCGAATTCGCCATGCGCGCCGCGATTTTGGAAGATCCAATATCGGCCATGCAGTGGATCGCCGCGTGCAAAAAGCTTCTGGCTTAGGGTTCGCGGGGGGAGGGGTGAATCTATCGTGCTCGAGGAATTCGGGCGACCTGACGAGCGATGCGCGAACGGGTTCACAATCGGAACTGGTATGTGTTTCCGGCGCTTTGAGATGGCGCAATAGTGCCGGCTCGCAAAAGCGGCTTGGTCGATTGACACGCGGGCTGCGATAATGCGGCGGGCGACGTAGTGAATGGCTTCAGGCGCTTTGAGGGAGGTCTGCCATGCCGCACCATAGTTTTGCACGTCCAGAACAACTGGAAATGCTCAGCAAGGCGCTCGCGGAGCTCGGCGGCCATTTCCCGCCGGACAGCCCCGAACGTGAGGCCTTGGCCGCAAAGATCATGGCGCTCTTCGAAAGCGGAACCGACACGCTCGAAGAGATCAAGAAGGCTGAACGACCGCGATGCCACTCCATGACCCCCTGGGCTCTTGTCCGATGCCAAGGGTGAAAACGGCTCGGCCCTAGGCGCAGCCCGTTCTCGTTTTTGCCGCGGATCGAGCCGGTTGACCCTGTCAGCCCGCGACCGTTTGACAAGCCGCCCCTCGGCGCGGTAGCACCATCCAAAGCTGAGATCGCGGGGCAGAACGGACCGCGCCCACCGGGTTGCGCGACCCCGAACAGCTTACACCCAATTGGCGCCATTACGCACATCGGCATGGCGATGCGAAATCTCTCCTGTGTCGAGAGCGCGAGAACGAACTTGGTTGTGACGCAGCTGAGCGCCAAAGGCCCGGCTGTCAGCAGGTGAGGGAGGTTGAGAACGTCATGCGCCCTGAAAATTCCCCGCTCTTTGCGGCGACCACTTTGATCCCTCTCAACAACTCGGTCTTTCGTTCGATCTGGACAGCCACGCAGATTTCCAGCCTTGGCTGGCTCATCCAAAGCGTGGCGATCAGCTGGCTTATGGCCACCATTCCAGCCTCCGATCTGATGGTTGCGCTGGTGCAGGCAGCCTCGACGCTGCCCGCCTTCTTCCTGTCGATCCTTGCCGGGGCCATTGCCGACAGTCTCAGCCGCCGCGGAGTGATGCTTGCGGGACACTGCCTGATCGCTCTGGCGTCCACGACGCTGGCTCTCTCTGTCGCGCTGGGCTTCGTCAGTCCGTGGTTGATCCTGGGCTTGAGTTTCCTGGCCGGGTGCGGCTTTGCCTTGAATGATCCGGCCTGGCATGCCTCCGTCGGCGATATCCTGGAAAAGGGCGAGATACCCGCTGCCGTGACGCTGATGTCGATTGGTTACAACGTTGTTCGAAGCATAGGGCCGGCGCTGGGCGGCGTAATCTTGGCTTTGCTGGGACCTTTGGCCGCTTTCGCCTTGGCTGCGCTGAGTGATTTCGTCCCATTGAGCGCTGTCTTGCGCTCCAAATGGCACGTCCGCTCTTCGCCTCTTCCGCGCGAACGGATGATCACTGCCATCCGCGATGGCATGCTTTTCACGGCGATCTCCTCGGAGATCCGGTTCGCGATCGCGCGTGCAACCCTGTTTGGGCTGTCGAGCATCTCGATCCTCGCTCTGCTCCCGCTCCTCGTGCGTGATCAGCTGGCGGGCGGCCCACTCGTTTACGGCGTTCTGCTGGCCGGTTTCGGCACCGGCGCCTTCATCGCCGGACTGGCCAATGGCTACTTGAGACGCATCGCCTCGCAAGAGAAATTGGTCACGCTCGCGTCCATTGCCTGCGCGGCATGTTGCCTTTTGCTGGCCCTCACATCGTCGGTTGCTGTGGCGGCGATCGCGCTTGCCATCGGTGGCGCCGGCTGGGTTGTCACCTGGACCGGAACCGACGTGTGTGTGCAGTTCGCAAGCCCAAGGTGGGTCGTCGGTCGCACTCTGTCGATCTATTATGCCTTGACCTATGGCGGCATGGCGGCCGGCAGCTGGATTTGGGGTGCGGTCGCGCAGAACCATTCGCTGACATGGGCGTTCGAAGGCGCTGCAGTGGCGCTGTTGCTGGTTGCAGCGGCGGGAAAAGTGCTGCCCATCGAACTTTGGGAAGAATCGGACCAGGGGGCCGCCGACTTCATTCCCCCCGAACTGGCACTAACTCTAAGACCAAGGAGCGGTCCAATCGTGGTCAAGGTCGAGTATTTGATCCCCGAAGCGAACATCTCGGCATTTCTGCGCTGCATGCGCGAAAGGCGGCGCGTTCAGAGCCGCGCCGGCGCGCGCAATTGGACGCTGCAGCGAAATCTTCAGAAGCCCACGCTGTGGACCGAGACGTTCCGCACCCCGACATGGACCGATTATCTTCGTCTAAACCATCGGCTGACTGTGGCTGACAGGGAGCTCGACGAGCGCCTCGCCGCCCTGCAGGCCGGTGAGGCTCCTCCTCATCTCGCGCTTTCGATCGAGCGGTCGACAAGCTTGGCGCCCGGCAGCGAGGTCCAGCCCGTGCCTTTTGTGTCGCGTCCCTGAAGGTCGTTGAGAGAGAGCTGCACGGGCACTCTCGCATCTAGAATCCGAATTCGCGAGTGATGCGGACGGCTGCAGACTGGGGAAGATCCAAATGGCTTCGGTTGTCGTTCCGGTGCCGACACGCCTCCTCGCGGCAGCAAAAAAGTCGTCGATACGACGTGCTGTATGCAGGCGGGCTAGACTAGCGGTGCTGGAGGCTGGTGGCGATTTGGCCCACCGCGTGATCGCCTTAGATGGTTCCCGAAAGGACAAGCGGTTCAGCTTCTTTCCTAAGACCTTCGTTTGCACAAATCTGCGGCAGGGCGACCGCACCTGCAGCCCGATGCCAAGCTTAGGGTGGATCTTCACGGCTGGAGCAACTGCTGTTTCGGATTTTCGAGGGTTGCTGAAAAGCTCTACGCCAAAACAGGCGGTTTGTGCATCTTCTGTCGTATTTTCGAAGCGCATGTCCGCGTAAAGTGATTGAGCTCACAACGCTTCAAGGCGGCTCAGACCGTCACGCTCACAACGGCCATTTCCAGAGGGATGATCATCATCATCGACCCGGCGCGCGGGAGGTTCGGCCGGTTGAAAGAGGGGCGATGGCAAATGTCGCGATCAGAAGAGCGTCGGCACGATCAGCGCACGGCAAGTTCACGGATCGTCGGCCAGAAATGGAGGGCCGGCGTCGCACTCGAGGCACCCTCACGAGTTGTTCGCGAGCCCGGAGGCTTTGCCATCTGCTGTCCTCAGGGCGAAGCGCGCAGCAGCAGGTGAGCCTTTGGCCATTCGTGCGCCAGTATGGATTGCCGGCTCGGTTCCTGCTTTGCGGCTTTCGTCTCCCGATAAACCAGCAGGGCCATGACCGCTTCGGCTCTGCCTGGGTCCTATTGGCAGGCGATGATAGAAACCGGTGCGTGGGGAAGGCCGAGTGCATCCCAGTCGCGCGCCTTTTTGGGGCATGATCTCAAACTTTTCACCGAAACGCGCGTCGTCCGGCAATGCCATTTCGACCAGGAGACCAGCAGTTCGGGATGGGCGCCGCCGCAATGATAGCATTCGCGGTTTATTTTCGATCACGAGCTTCCAGTTCGCTTCCTCCACGATCACCGAGTTGGTGCGGCACGGCTCATGCGTCGCGAGGTATGGCGAGACGGCTCTCCTGAAGGCTTCTAGTTCTCCAGAAGGGCATCGATCGCTGCTGACGGGCGTCCGTTTGTCCCGATGTCGATCGTTGTAGCCAAAGCGATCGCTGCCTTAAGCTTTCTGATCGGGCCTGCAATGTCGCGGACCGGGCCGATGGCGCTTGCGCCGCGAAGCACCCCGTCGGTTGTGAGGGACAGGAAGAGACGAGCAGCGCCAGAGGTTGTCGCGACGGTGATTTCGCCATGCGTCGGCAGGCCGGCAACCTGAAGCGCAAAATCATACTGGTTGCTCCAGAACCACGGAACCTCGTCGAACGCCTTTTCTTGACCAAGCATGTTGCGCGCCACCGTGTCCGCCTGATCTTCGGCGTTGCGCCAGTTTTCAATTCGCAAGGCGCCACCGAACAGGCGGCTTTCATATCGGCAAACGTCACCGCATGCGAAAATGTCGGGATCTCCCGTCTGCAGGAACCGATTGGCGACGATACCGTTGTCGACGGCGAGCCCGGCCGCCTCGGCCAATTTGGTTCGCGGCCGGACGCCAACGCCATAGACGACGACGTCGCACGCGATGACTTCACCGCCTTGAAGACGGACGGCCGAGACCGTGCCCCTGCCTTCCAGCGCGGTTACGCCGACACCAAAGCGAATATCCACGCCACGACGGCGATGCTCCGAAATCAGGACATTCGAAACCGCCAGAGGCAGGCTACGACCCATTGCATGAGGTGCCCTTTCGAGGACGTGAACGACGCATCCGAGCTCGACCGCGGCCGCAGCGACTTCCAACCCGATCACACCGGCTCCGATCACGACAACCTTTTGCCCGCTTCGGAACGAACGCGCGATCGCATCCGCATGTTGGGGCGTTCGCAATGGCCAGACACCGTCCAGCTCGGCTCCAGGTATCGTCAACCGATTGATCGCCGAACCCGTCGCCAAAAGAAGCTTCCCGTAGGGCAGGTCCTGACCGTCGGTCAGCACGACGCGCTTGTCCCGGCGATCGATGCTTCCAACCGATTTATCCAGATGAAGGCCGATATCGTTTTCGCCAAACCAGGTGGCTGGAAAGAAGGCACACTGTTCGCTGGTCTTCTTGCCGAGAAGCACAGCCTTGGACAGCGGCGGGCGGTCATAGGGGGCGTGAGTCTCGTCGCCGATCAAAGTGATCTTACCCGTCCAACCATGTTTGCGAAGGGCTGCTGCCGCCTTCGCCCCGCTGTGGCCAGCGCCGACAATAATTGCAGATTGCGCGTTCACGATTGGATACTCCAGAACCGGGCCGAGCCTCAGGATTGACGGGCCTTTTCCGTTCCAAAGGCCACCATGCTGTCGCCGATCAACTCGTCTCCCTGCTTCTGCAGCATCTCCCCTGCCTCGAGGATATCCCGCGCCTCGCGGTTTTGGCTCAGCTTGAACTTGCCCGTCAGGCGGGTGATCTCGATTTCGACGCCGACGATCGCCTTCAGCATCATGTCGATATAGTCCTTGGGACTGTCGGTCATCTTCCAGGGATCCGCCTGCGCGGCCTCATGCGTTCGGGTGAGGCGGGCGACCAGGCCGCGCACATACCGCTCGTCGTCGCGGATCGTCGCCCGACCATGCGCGTGGACCATGACCTGCTCCCCGTTTTGTCCGCGCCTATAAGTTAGCCCTGTTCACGTTGTGGTCCGATCTGGACCGGGTTGCAAATTCGTTCGGTGTGAGCCCGTCGAGGCTCGTGTGGGGGCGGTTCACATTGTAGTCGATCCTCCATTCTTCGATGCTGTCTCGGGCATGCCGATAGCTGGTGAAGAGCCGCTCGTTGAGACACTCGTCGCGCATCCTTCCGTTGAAGCTTTCCACGAAGCCGTTCTGCATCGGCTTGCCCGGCGCGATGTAGTGCCATTCAACATGCCGGTCTTCCTGCCACGCCAGAATGGCATTCGAGGTCAGCTCGGTGCCATTGTCCGACACGATCATGCAGGGGTAGCCGCGATGCTCGGCGATGATGTCGAGTTCTCGGGCGACACGTTCGCCCGAGATCGAGTTGTCGACGACGGTCGCCAGGCACTCCCGGCTGAAGTCGTCGATGACGCACAGGATCCGGAAGCGGCGGCCGTCGGTCAGCGTGTCGGAGACGAAGTCGAGGCTCCAGCGCTGGTTGGCATCCTGCGGTATCGCCATCGGTGCTCTCGTGCCGAGCGCCCGCTTGCGGCCACCGCGTCTGCGCACCGTCAGCCTATCTTCGCGATAAAGCCGGTAGAGCTTCTTCCAGTTCACCGCCACGCCTTCGCGCTTCAGCAGAAGGTGCAGCCGGCGATAGGGTAGGGCGAGGGTGGGTTGATGTGGTCATGAGGGACTGCTCCTTGGTTGGGCCGCCGGCGTGGCTCGGCCCTTTGCCGGTTGGTTGATCGGGACTTCGGTTATTCGGCCGCCTGGCTGCCGGGCTCGCGGTGAGGGGCCCGATGAGCGGGGTGCTTCAGGCCGAGGTTCTCGCGAAGGGTGCGGCCCTCATATTCGGTGCGGAACAGGCCGCGGCGGCGCAGCTCCGGGATGACCAGCTCAATGAAATCGTCGAGCCCGCCGGGCACGGTCGGCGGCATGATGTTGAAGCCGTCGGCGCCGCCCTTGTTAAAGCGCTCTTCGAGTTCGTTCGCGATGGTCTCGGCCGTCCCGACGAGCTGCCAATGGCCGCGTGCCCCGGCGATGGTCTCGTAGAGCTGACGGATGGTGAGATTTTCTCGCCGGGCAAGATCGATGATCAATTGCTGGCGGCTCTTGCCGCGCTCGGTCTCGCTCAGGTCCGGCAGCGGCCCGTCGAGCGGATAGGCGGACAGATCGATACCACCGGAGAGGTTCGACAGCAGCTCCAGCCCGACGTCAGGATGGATCAGCGACTGGATCTGCTCGAATTTTTCGCGGGCCTCGGCTTCGCTTCGCCCGACCACTGGAAAGACGCCCGGCATGATCTTCAGATCATCGGGATGGCGGCCATACTTCTCAAGCCGTCCCTTGAGGTCGGCGTAGAAGCTCTGCGCCTCCGGGAGCGTTCGCAGGGCGGTGAAGACAACCTCGGCGGTGCGGGCCGCCAACTCCTTGCCCAGCTCGGATGAGCCCGCCTGGACGACGATCGGGTGACCCTGCGGCGAGCGCGAGACCGTCAGCGGTCCGCGCACCCGGAAATGCCGTCCGCGGTGCCCGAGGATATGCAGTTTCTGCGGGTCGAAAAAGAGCCCGCTATCCTTGTCGCGCAGGAAGGCTTCATCCTCCCAGCTGTTCCATAGGCCGAGCACGACATCAGCGAATTCTTCCGCCCGTGCGTAGCGATCCTGATGCGCGAACTGGCTGATATTGCCAAAATTCTCCAATTCGAGCGGATTGGACGAGGTCACGAGGTTCCAGCCGGCCCTGCCGGCGCTGATCTGATCGAGCGAGGCGAATTTGCGGGCCAGGTTGAACGGCTCATTGAATGTGGTGGAGGCTGTGGCCACCAGGCCGATGCGCTCCGTCACGACGGCAAGCGCCGACAGGAGCGTCAGAGGCTCGAAGCCAACGGCCCATTCGTCGGTCCGGGAGAGGGATTTGAGATCATCCGTATGGGCCGCGACCCCATCCGCCAGGAAGATCAGGTCGAACTTGGCGCGTTCTGCCGCCTGGGCAAATGCGATGCGCTGCCACGCTTCGATTACGGCTTGTTCCGTGCGGTTGCGATCCTCGACATCGAAAGTAGCCGAAGTGGCCGATCTTCTTGGCGACCCGCCCGACTAGCTGGTCGTCGAATAGCCTGGTCTTCGAAGGACGAGTAAGATTGCCCGAAACCCCTATTGCGAACTTTTTCGACATTCCCGGCTCCCTCAAAGCAATCACCGTCACTTAACTCTATAGATTTGGTAGAAATGTAAGAGACAGTTGATTTCAAAAACCCGCCGCCAATCGGATAGAGTTTGCGGAACATTGGCTGCAAACAACGTCGTCGCCGTCGCGTTGGCGAACAAGATGGCGAGGTTCGTCTGGGCGCTGATTGACCGGCCGCCGTTTTGAAGGTCCCGCCGCCCGTTGAGGCGGCCGCGGAGGGTGAAGAGATTGGTGAGGAGCTGATGGTGTGATGGCGAACGGTCGAGCCGGGGTCGGACAAACCCGCTCAGTGGGTGCCGCTTCAAAGCGCGTTGACCTGTCTGGGATCCGATCAGCGGACTACATCAGGGCCAGCGGCATGAACGCGCCGCAATCAAAGGCCGTATACATGCCTGCACCCGACCCGCCAGAAGCGCCGAAAAAGCCCTTGCCACGCGGAGGCCGTCCATACATGCCACTGAACTGTCATCCATCTGAGATTAGAGCCTCGGCTGTTTCTGTTACGCCGTAGGGCGCTGGTTGCGCAACCGGTGGAGACGCGAAGCCCTCATAGAGCGAAGCGTCGGAGCCGGTTGCGGCGAGGGTTCCGGCGAAAGCCGCCGGGGTCTGGTAGCCGAGCGAGGAGTGCGGCCTCGCGCTGTTGAAGTCCTCCCTCCATTCGGCAATGGCACTGCGGGCGTGGTCGAGGCCGAATAACAGGCTCTCGTTCAACAACGCATCCGCCCGTTGAAAGATTCGACGTAGCCGTTTTGCATGGGTTTGCCCGGCGCTATGTAGTGCCATTCGACGCGATGATCCTTCGACCAGGCGAGGATGGCGTTCGAGGTGAACTCGGTGCCGTGGTCGGAGACGATCATGCCCGGCTTGCCGCGCTGGGTGATCAGTTCCGTCAGTTCAAGCGCAACCCGACGGCCGGAGATCGAGGTGTCCGGGATCGCCGCCAGGCATTCGCGTGTCACGTCGTCGACGACGTTGAACACGCGAAACCTGCGGCCGCAGGCGAACTGGTCATGCACGAAATCCAGCGACCAGCGCGCGTTCGGCCTTGCCTCGACCAGGATCGGCGCCCGCGTGCCGACCGCTCGCCGCCTTGCCCGGCGCTTGCGCACCGTCAGGCCTTCCTCGCGGTAGAGACGATAGATGCGGTTGACGCCAGATGCCTCGCCCTCGCGCCTGAGCAGGATGAACAGCCGCCGGTAGCCAAAGCGTCGGCGCTCGTTGGCGAGGTCGCGCAACCTGCCACGCAGCTCCGTCTCTGGCGGTCGCCTTGACTGGTAGCGGATCATCTTGCGATCAGCGCCCACAAAGGAACAGGCCCGACGCTCCGACAGACCCATGACGGCCTGCAGATGCGCGACGGCTTCGCGCTTGGCGGCGAGCCCTACCATTAATGGAATGGTCCGCCCCGTCCTCCCGCAGCATCATCTGGCAGTCACACCAAAGGAGGTTGCAATCTCCCTACGCAATGCGCCGCGCCCTGCGGCAGTCTACGGAGTTGATATCGGCAAGAATATCTTCCACGTCGTCGGCGCGGACAGCGGCGGCGAGCCCGTCCAGCGAGCTCGCTTCCGACGCGACACGCTGCTGCAGTTCTTTGCGCGAGCAGCGCCGGCGGCAGGATCACAATGGATCGCCAGGAGACTGCAAGCGCTGGGGCACAAGGTTCGCCTGATCCCGGCACAGTTCGTGAAGCCCTACGTGAAGTCAAACAAGAGTGACATTATCGATGCCGAGGCCATCGCCGAAGCGGCCACTCGGCCGACAATGCGGTTCGCTGCGATCAAGAGCGAGGAACAGGCTGACCTCCAGGCTCTGCATCGGGTGCGCGACCAGATGATCGGAACGCGAACTCGTCTCATCAACCAGATGCGGGCGTTTTGCCTGGAATACGGCATTGCATTGAGACAGGGAGCGGGCCTGTTCAAGCTCGACTTGCCGCTGGTCCTCGACGATGCGTCGAACGACCTCTCGCCGGCGATGCGTAAACTGCTCACGGATCTGTTCGCCGACCTGCGCCGGCTGGAGCAGCGCATCGGCGACGTGACGAGGGAGATCGCCGCGATTGCAGATCGAGAGGATGTTGCCCGCCGGCTCATGACGATCCCGGGGATCGGAGCACTGGGCGCTACCGCCCTTCTTGCGGCGGTCGGCAACGGACGTCAATTCCAGAAAGCCCGCGACCTGGCTGCATGGCTGGGCCTTGTCCCAAGGGAACACTCGACCGGAGGCAAGCAGAAGCTCCTCGGCATCAGCAAGCGCGGGAACCGCTACGTCCGCAAGCTCCTTGTTCATGGCGCGCGATCCTGCTTCCGACATCTGGACCGAACACGGGATCGTCTTGGAAGCTGGCTCGATGGCCTGCAGAGCAGAATGCACCCGAACAAGGCCGTTGTTGCACTCGCCGCCAAGATGGCGCGCATTGTCTGGGTTGTCCTGACCAAGCCGGGAGCGCTCTACGAACGCAGAAATCCTGCATTCGCCTGACCCTCTCGGCTCGATTGCAAGGCTCGGGAATAGCGATGACGAAACAGTGGATCAGCATGCCGTAAGCCCTGTGCAAAAAAGCGGGCTTCGTGCCCGAACCATTTATTGGGAACGGCGTGCGCGGATCTCATCATGGCCTGGCTGCAACAGCAGTCCACTCGCGAGAGGCCGGATACATTTATGCAACTGGAATCGTCGTCGGCGATGTCGCGAACCCTGGCACGGACGGGGCGGACCATACATCTTTTGAAAGAAGCTCACGAAGTGCCGATGCTTCCAGCATCTGATCGGCAAGCAGCTTCTTCAGCTTCACGTTCTCGTCTTCCAGAGCCTTCAGGCGCTTGACGTACGGTTTGACATATTGAGGAGGGATCAGCTTCACCTCATGCCCAAACGACTGCAGCAGGCGTGCCCAGTAGTGCGAGCCCCCGCACGCTTCGATCGCTACCACCGTCGACGGCAGCTTCTCAAAGAACGCCACCATCTCCGTGCGCCGCAGTTTTTTGCGCATCGCTGGCTCCTCAGCTGCGTTCACACCATGGAGCTGGAAGATGTGTTTTGACGTGTCGTTCCACGGACGGTCTCCCTTTGCTTGAGATCTGTAACGACCTCATTCTGGCACATCGATGCCGTGCGGGGGCCGTCCACCCCAACATCATGCGGCGGCCCAACGTCGACCGGGAAGAGAAGCGAGTGACCCGCGGGGCGACACGGTCCGGAAAAATTATAAGGAGGAGCTTGACCTCAACGACCCCAATCAGAGAAGCCTGCTAGGTCACCCACTTCCGATTGAACAAAGGGAGTCCCTGTGTGTTTTGCTGAACAAAAGACCTCAAGTCCGCAACTCTATTAGGATTACTGGCAGACATAACGACCTTTCCGATCCTTCCTCCAAGTTCAAAAAACTGCCCTTCATCAAGCCCCCGCGTTGTCAGTGCAGCGCTGCCGAGCCTAAGTCCGCCTGCCTTAGAAGGGGAAAGCGTGTCAAATGGGATCGGATTCTTATTCGCGACCACCTGAGCTTCTAACAACGAGCTTTCAATTTCACTTCCGGTCGTGCCACACCTTGACACGTTGAGAAGCAGTAGATGCGAGGAAGTGCCGCCAGAAACAAGCGTAACACCTGCATGCACCAAGCCCCGCTCCAAGGCTTTCGCATTTCTCAAAACATCTCTTGCATAATCGCGAAACCGATCAGTCTGTACTTCAGCAAACAAAACCGCACGCGCTGCAATCATGTCCATTTTGGGCGCGCCCTGCAAGCCAGGAAAAATTGCCCGGTCGATTTGTTTAGCCAAGCTATTTTTACATAAGATCAAACCGCCGCCACGGGGTCCCCGCAGGGTTTTGTGTGTGGAAGTCGTAACTATGTCTGCATGGGGGAAAGGTGAGGGGATCGCGCGTCCCGCTACAAGACCTGCGGTATGTGCTAAATCCACCCAAAGGAGTGCGTCAACCTCTAGTGCGATCTGGTGCATCTTCTCATAATCAATCAATCGCGGATATGATGAACCTCCACAGATGATTGCTGCAGGTCGATTTTCCAGCGCGATTGATCGCACCTCATCATAATCCAGGTGCTCGTCTGTCTCTGACACTCCGTAGAAACACCATCGAAAATTTTGGCCGCTCGCATGAAAAGGGGCGCCGTGGCTTAAGTGACCGCCGTCCCGAAGCCGCATGGCCATTAGTCCGTCGGGTGGCTGAAAAAGCTCATTCATTATCGCGAAATTGGCAATGGTAGCGCTCATGGCCTGTACATTCGCGTGTTCGCAGCCGAATGCAGATTTTGCCCTCTCGATTGCTAAAATTTCTAGTTGATCAGCATATTCGCAACCTGAGACACACCGCTTACCCGGGTAGCCCTCAGCGTTTTTGTCGGCAAATATGCTTCCTTCAAAGGACCTAACCGCGGGAGAGGAATAGTTTTCAGAGGCAACCAAGCTTATCTGGGACAACTGCCGATGTTCCTCCCAGTGCACAAGTTTGTCGACCTCTATGTCTACCGATGTTGCAACCGTACCCACTGTGCCATCCTCTTTATAATTCTCGAAAAAATGCTGAGGTGTCCAATCCGCCAACTTCTCCGAAAGTGTGACTTCCTGCTATCCACCAGTCAATGCAAGCATCAGCAAGGATGTTAATTGGGTCCACGATGTCACTGTCGTCACCGAGATCTCCGCAGATTGCTGACAATTCACTGCAGGCTAGGATGATTTTGTCAGGGGCGAAAGATCTGGCCGCGTGGACAAGTCTCGTGAAATTTTCCTGCGCATCTGTGATGTTTCCGGACTTGACGTCAGCTATGATCTTGATGGCTTCACGCTCAAGTTTGGTAAGGCTTCGAAAAAACTGTTCGCCGAGGGCGTTTTCATTTGGTGTCACGTAAAGCCCGTTTTGCATAGATGCTCTCGTTCCTAAGGAAATTGAGCGAAAGTTGTGTGCTTCACTGCCACGCGAGTCCCGTATGGCTTGTCTTGTGATCTCTACCATATCAATCAATTGTACTGACAGCGCTTGTTTAATCTCTTTGGCCCAGAGATGGGCAGTATTGCAAGGGATAGCGATTGCTCCGCATCCAGCTTTCTCTAGCCAATACGCGCGTTCTAAAATTTGCAGCAAGGGGGCGTCGCTGCCGATTGAAATTGCTTGCGAACGATCAGGGATATTGGGAGCCGATAGACAAATGAATGGGATGTGATCCTGGTCTGTTTCAACTCGGCTTTTGCGAGCCAGAACCTCCAAGAATTTCGCAGTCGCCAAGCTTCCCATTCCGCCGACCACTCCAAGTGGTTTTCTTTGCCCAAGTAGTCCGAGAGATGGGGAATTACGTCGCTGGATGAGGTGGGGCATCGAAATTTCCTATTGTTGACGTTTTGCGCCATGAATCGTCTGTGAGGCGGGCCACCCCCGGTCGTCTTCACCTGCTTCCCCGTCGTGCGGGATGCCCGTCATCGCTGAAGCTATGACGACGCGGATTCGCCTAGAACTGCCGACCTCATTGACGTATTGACGCTCTACGGGATCCAAAAATCGTGCCAACTGCGCAGAAAGCGCCCTGAATGGAAGTTTTGATGTGAAGATCAGATGCTTAACGGTCACGAAATTGGCCCACCACTATGTAGCAGGCGCGACAGACTCGACAGGGCATGTCGCTTGTCGATGACCGGGTAGAGACAGCGCCAATGCCGGAATTCCAATCGAACCGGTCCGCAGATTGGAGGGACGAGGGTGCCGCGGGAGATCGGCAAGGAGTAGATGGTGAAAATCCATTGCAATGAAGGGGTAGCGAGGTGCTGTCACATTGATTGAGCGGTAAGGAAATTGAGGTAGCGCCAATGGCCGTGAGTGCACCGACCTACAAGAACACCGCCACCGATCGAATTCGTAGCGCGTGCTGTCTGGCTCTACTTTCCGCCTCAATCTGAGCCTGCGCGATCCGCCAATGGCGCCGAAAGCACGGCCCTGATTAAGCGCGCCGCATACGCCGCAAGGCACCAACGAAAGACGCAGCTCAGGCAAATAATCCGCAGCGCCGAGGACCCTTCTGCGTCACCTCACAGAATGTAGCTGCAACCCTAACAATTCTTCGCGCCTGCAAGGTCAGGAAGCCATGCGCAGCCTGATGGTCCGCTTTAGCTAATGTCTCCTTCGGTAAAGTCGCTGCTAGTCTGCAGTATCGTCTCAGACAGCAACTTTGCTGCCTTTACCAAGGGTTCACGGAAATGCTGAAGCTCGTCAAAGCTGACCCGGGCGACTGGAACGGACACACCAAGACAAGCGATCAAAGTGCCGCCAGGAGCTAGGATTGGAACAGCGCATCCAACCACACCTTTAACGAACTCTTCGTTTGTCCGAGCCCATCCTTCGCGGCGAATTTCCTCTAAGAGAACGAGAAGCGCATCAGGATCGGTTATCGTGCTGTCCGTATGCTGCTTCATGTGGAGGGACCGAACCAGCTTTTCACGCGGTCTGATGGGAAGCGTACTCATGTAAATCTTACCGCTAGACGTACAATAAATTGGCGCGCTGTGCCCAGGATCGAACTGGAGTCCATGGGGAGCTGTAACCCGTATGCTGTCGACATAGACTACTTCGTTGTTTCTCACGATTCCAATTTCGCATTGCTCGCCAATTTCTGCTGCGACATTCTGAAGGACTGCGTGGCGTCGTGCCGTTCGAAAGGCTGAGCCAATCGTCTTGCCCGCAAGCACGACTAGGTTGTTTCCGACAACGAATCGTTTTGTGCCCGCCGCGCGCTGGAGAAGTCCGCGGGACTCCAGATTGCTGATCAATCTGTGAGCTGTTGGCAAGGGCAGGTCGAGACTCTTGGCAATGTCCGCGGCAGTAACTGCTTTTAGTTGCGTAGCCACGAAATCAAGAATTGCAAATGCGCGATCCAAGGGACCATCCGAATTAACCGTTGAGTTCATAATACCTCGCGTCGGGGTGAGGGGGCAAAATGTGAGAGAATAATTCCCGAAATTTGATTATAGCCGCGATCCTCGGATTTGAGAATGCCTTACAAGACCTTGAAATCACCGGCTATCGCGGCATTTAACGGCCACGAAAATCTCACGATCTGCGGTTAGGTCGATGCTACACCGAAATACCGCCTTTAGGCGACATCGAGGATGCGGTTGACCAAGCTTGAGAAGCTGTGTCCGGTGGTCTTCGCGGCCAGGACATACGGGCTGCGCATACCGAGTCCAGGCACGGTGTTGATCTCCACGACAAAGGGCTGGCCGGACCGGTCGATCCGGAGATCGACACGGCGTAATCCAGCACGGAAGCTCGCAACCGAAATTTCTCGAAGCTCGTCGCAACCTTATCGCGATACTCTTTGCCGCCGCAATCGCTTCCCCAACCAGAAGACGCGTTTCGTGGTTACCGAAATCCTGCTCCACCAGAGGCAACACCTCGAGTTCTCCGTTTCCTAGCAGCGCGATGGTGATTTCTCGCCCCTCGATGTCTTCTTCCACAAGGGCCTCCTGCGCATACTGGGTGACGACCACTTTTACGGCCTACCTCAACCTGAGCAGGCTCATGTACGATATTCCGCAACTGTCGGATTCGTGACGCGGCTTCACTACCATTAGGAATCGCAGGTTGCCGGTGCACTCGGTGCCGCGACGCATTACGCGAAAAGTTCGGCGTCGGCACGCCGAGATCGCAGATGAGCCTCTTGGCGATAACTTTGTCGAGGGCCAATGCATATACGAGCGGGCCAGAGCCGGTGTATGGAACACCAGCCATTTCGAGCACGGCCGGAACGTGGTGAGACGGCACTCGCCCTGAATTCCGTACGCCATGTTGAAAACGATTCCCGAGCGGCGGACTTGGGGCTCGGTTGGCATGAATCGCTCGAGCGTCCTAGCAGTTCTTTAACACATCGGCACAGCAGGGTCTCGCAGCAGCCGCCCTCTTGCAGTGCCGCCGCTACGCTTTTGACCCTCTCGGGGCTATATTCAGTCGGACAAGGCTGACCGAACCGGTTGATCACGCCTATATGGTCATCGGCCCACATGACAGCTATTCGCATGAGCTTATTCCCTCGTTCTTTCGGAGTTCATATAGACCTCTCCGACCGGACACTGGACGGCCGCTTACCGGGGGTAACGGATCCTCCACCGCATCCCGTGCAATCGGCGTGCCGCTGAAGGGGTCGTGAGAGAAGAGGAACAAGCCGTATATTTCGCGCCCCAGCGGCGGTGTTCCCACCGTGTGTCGGGTTCCGAACAGGGACGTCTTCAAACGGCAAGACGGACGTCGCCTGACGACGGTTGTTTCTTGGCCCTTGTATGCTCATGCATGAGCCGAGCGACAGCAGCCTGCTTTGGGATGTAGGGCGGGTCACGGTACGCCAAATGAACGCGATCATTGCCGCGCAGCCAAGAAGCCCGCCCGCAGGATCCAGTTCACGCGCGGTCGACCCAATCGGGTCCAACTCTACCGCGAATTGATCGCAATCACCCGCATGACCTTGGCCTATCTGAAGCAGGCGAACGAGCGATTGGCCATGGCGAGCACTCCGCTCATCGCACTGTGGCGGCTCCAGGTTCGTCACTATCGGCCGATGATCGAACGCATCATCAGACGGAGCGAGCGGCGGGTATTGGCCGGCGAGCCGGTGCCGCCCGACGAGAAGTTGGTCAGCCTCTTCGACCCGCATGCCGATTCATCGTCAAAGGCAGCCGCGACACTGAGTACGGCCACAAAGTCAACCTGACCACGTCGTCGGCCTCTTTGTCGATCCGCCGGCTCACGCCATCGTGCTGTCGGTCGACGAGAAGAGCCAGATCCAGGCGCTCGACCGCACCCAGCCCGGCCTGCCATGAAGAAAGGCAGGCTCGGCACCATGACCCACGACTGCAAGCGCCATGGCACAACCACCCTGTTTGCCGCTCTCAACGTGCTCGACGGCAACCTCATCGGCAAGAACATGCAACGGTATCGCCATCAGGAGTTCATCCACTTCCTCAACGCCATCGACCCCAACTGCCGGCCAGCGCTACCGGCCTTCGGCGCAAGCTCGACACGGTGTCAGCAGCTTCTCGAAACGGGGATACCACTTCGGCATGCCGGACGAGCGGTCGACTAACGAATCACAGGCGGCCCCTTAAGGACATAGAACGCATGGTTGATAACGAGTCCGTCGAGACCTGTGGCCCGGGCATAAGCTAGCAACTCGCTGCACGATTGATGAAGCCGGCACCGTTGAGGTTTAGCGATGTGTTGCAAAGAACACCAACCCCGCTTTTCGCCTTGAACGCGGTAAGTAGCTGAAAGAGGCCGCTGTCGATCGCACATAGAAGTGCCGTGTCGCTCTGGGCTTTGCCTCCGCGTGGTAAGCGGACCACGCATTTAGCAATCCGTGGCATTTATCAGACGGCGTTCCTTGGGCGGAGCCGAGCCGCGCACTGGAACCCATTCGCGACGTACGAGCGCAATCAAGGTCTCCGAAGCGGTCGCCGGCGAAACGAGGGCGCGCTCAGCGACCTGATAGACACCGAACCATTCTTGCCCGAGGATCCTGTGTGTTGTTCCGATGGTATGGTTGAAGTGGGAAGGAGACCGAGAGGATCCAGGTCGTCCTTTTTGAGGACAGGCCGCGGCATGGCTCGGTCCCTTCCCACCGATGAACCATCAACCTGAACAGTTGCACGGGGCTGTTAGCAGCAGACCCCGCACCACAGGAAGAGGCGTGGACATGATAATGCAGAACTATGTCGGTTGCGACATCTCCAAGATGTGGCTCGATTTTTTTGATGAGACAAGCAGTCGTTGCCGGCGCATCGACAACCAGGCCGATGCGACCGCTGCCTACGTGGCAGGCCTTCAGCCTGGCCGGGATTTTGTGGTCATGGAGGCGACAGGCGTTCATGACCGGCTGCTGCGCCATGCGCTGGCCAAGGCCGGCGTTGCGTTCTCGCGGCACAATCCGGCGCATACCCACTACTTTGCCAAGTCGACGAGACGGCGCGCCAAGACCGATCGTCTCGATGCCAGGATGTTGAGCGGCTACGGCCGGCGCTATCACCCCGAGGCCGAGCCGGCGCCGCGCGAGGAAGGCGAACATCTTCAATCGCTTGCCCGCCTGCGCGACCAACTGGTCGAGATCAGGGCAAGGCTGAAGAAGCAGCGCAGTGAGGCTTTTGACGAGACCGTCATCAGCGAGCTCGAAGAGCTGACCACCACCTTCAACACACGCATCAAGGCGATAGAGAGCCGGATCGCCGAGGCCATTCGTCAATCCGAGGAGACTGCCCGCGACAACGCGTTGATGGTCTCCGTGCCAGGTGTCTCCAAGGTCACGGCATTCTCCCTGCTGGCACCCGAGCTCGGCCTGCGGTCACCCAAGTCGATCGCGGCACTCACCGGCCTTGCCCCTTTCGACAACAAGAGCGGCAAGCTCAATCGCAGAAGCCAGATTCAGGGCGGCCGATCGCGTGTGCGCCGTGCCCTCTACATGGCAGCGCTGGGCGCCATCAGAGCATGTGAGCGCTTCCGAGTTTGCTACAGCGCCATCGCAGCCCGTTCAGGCTCGAAGAAGCTGGCCATCATCGCCGTCGCAAGGAAGCTCCTCGTCGTCCTCAACGCCATCATCCGAGACAAAAAAGCTTTCGCATGAACACAGTTGCCATGTGGCGTGAAGTGCTTGGGCTCGCTTGCCGGCGACGACATTGCTCAGCGAGCGGCCTTGCCGTCTGGATCTTGGTTTGTCGATACGGTAAAGACGCCGTCCCGCAATAAGGAAAAGGCTGCCGCTCTCATCGAAATATCCGCTGCGCTCCTGCCCCAACTCAGGCGAGATCGTTTCCGCCAAAAGGACCGGGATGGAAGGTTCTGCAGCTCGCTGCCGCAATGTCGCGCATGCGCCATACCGGTTCGCGCTCATCGAGAGGGAGCAAGGAGCGCTTGAGTTCGATCGACAGTCGGACTGGACGATCATCGATCTGGGCGTACAGCAGCGCACCCCGCAGGGGTTCGCCGGACTGCTCGAGGGGAGAAACGGGGTTGCCCGTGGCCTCCGAGAGGGTCTCGATGAAACTTTCCACTAGCGCCGCTTGATCGGAATACGCCATTTTCCCTCATTTGCTGCTCAGCCGTTTCGCCCGTTATACGACGCCGGCGCTGATCTCGGCCCCTATGCGATCGCCCGGGACGCCCGGGGCTTCTTTCGTGGACCGCGTGTGAGCGACCAGGCCGACCACGACTTTCCGTCCTGCGCTCTTTCGCGGATGAATCTGTCCTTGCGGTCGAGAAAGGCGGACAAGTGGGTGCCGTTGCGGTGAGACGATCCACGCCGAGCGCAATCGCAAACCTCTCCACTGCCTCGCGGCATCGCGCCACAAGGTTGTCGGTATCAACCGGCAACAGCTGCGCCAGCATCTTAAGGGGCGCTCTCAGATCGTCCTTCGCTGTGGAGCGCCCGCCCGGCGACAAATTCGGCGGCCGCTCCTGTCCGGCGAACAGGGCGACGAAGGGCCGAAGCCTTTGAGCAGATTGCCGATTGACGCGCGTGCCGCACGAGCACCCGAGTGATGACCTCGACCGGCACGTTCGGTACCGCGGCATAGTCCTCTGGACGGTTCGGACCCCAGCTGCGCCGCGAATGCGAGGATTGGTTCGCCGATGTAGCGGCGGCTAGCCGCCGGATCGCGACAGTTGCACCAGATCCGCACCCGCCTGCATCAAGGGGGAGCGCCAGAAGGCCGCGCGAGGCGAGCTTCGCATATCGCTGCCAAGTGGCTTGCCCTACAACCGCTCCGCCCAGAATTTGTTCAACCCTGATCCAGAGGTTCAGGCTCGGCTGCGTCTAATCTTCGACAAATTTCAAGAGCTTCAGACCGCGCGACGAGATAAAGGCGGCGATCTGATGGTTCGCAACCGGATGCAGATCGTACTACAGGTGACCTGAGACCCTTGTTCCCTCCATTTCAATGGAGAGTCCGGCGCTTCATTTCTGGCCTCATGCGGCCTGTTTTTCCAGCGCCATTTTTATGGCGAATTCGATGGGCGTGATGTTGCCCAGGGCTGAGTGTGGTCTGTTCTGGTTGTAGTCCTCCTTCCATAGATCGATTGCGGTCCGCGCTTGCGTGAGGGTGGAGAACAGCGTTTCGTTCAAGCATTCGTCGCGAAACCGGCCGTTGAAGCTCTCCACGAATCCGTTCTGCATCGGCTTGCCGGGCGCGATGTAATGCCATTCGACGCCGCTCTCCTGGCACCATTTGAGGACCGCCATCGACGTCAGCTCGGTGCCGTTGTCCGAGACGATCGTGCGAGACCTGCCGCGGCGAGCGATGATGGCATCCAGTTCCCGGACGACGCGGGCGCCCGACAGCGACGTATCCGCGACCAGCGCCAGGCATTCCCGCGTGAAGTCGTCTACGACGGCCAGAACCCTGAACCGCCGACCATCTGTGAAGGCATCGCTGACGAAATCCAGGCTCCAGCGCTCGTTCATCCCGCCTGACGCGATCATCGGCCTTCTCGTTCCCAAGGCCCTCTTGCGACCGCCACGCTTGCGAACCTGGAGCTTCTCCTCCCGGTAAAGCCGCCGCAGCTTCTTCTGGTTCATCACGATCCCTTGCCGTTCAAGCATGATGTGGATGCGCCGGTAGCCAAAGCGGCGTCGTTCGGCTGCCACCGTCTTCATCGCGGCCCGAGAGGCGGCATCATCCGGCCGGATGCTCGTGTAGCGAACGCTCGAGCGATCGACGAAAAGAGCCTTGCACGCCCGACGCTGGCTCACCCCATGCTGCTCGCAGGCGTGGGCCACAGCGCATCGCTTGGCAACGGGCGTCACCATTAATGGGATGGTCCGCCCCGTCCTCCCGCAGCATCATCTGGGCAGTCACAACAAAGGAGGTTGCAATGTCCCTACGCAATGCGCCGCGCCCCGCGGCCGTCTATGGTGTCGATATCGGCAAGAACATCTTCCACGTCGTCGGCTTGGACAGCGACGGCGAGCCCGTCCAGCGAGTTCGCTTCCGACGCGATACGTTGATGAAGTTCTTTGAGCGGGCAGCGCCAGCAATCGTCGGGATGGAATCGTGCGCTGGATCGCAATGGATCGCCAGGAGACTTCAGGCACTGGGGCACAAGGTTCGCCTGATCCCAGCGCAGTTCGTGAAGCCCTACGTCAAGTCGAACAAGAGCGACATCATCGATGCCGAAGCTATCGCCGAAGCAGCCACGCGGCCGACGATGCGATTTGCCGCGATCAAGAGGGAGGAGCAAGCCGACCTCCAAGCCTTGCATCGGGTGCGCGACCAGATGATCGGCACGCGAACCCGTCTGATCAACCAGATGCGAGCATTCTGCCTGGAATACGGCATCGCATTGAGACAGGGCGCCGGACTGTTCAAGCTCGACTTGCCACTGGTTCTCGATGACCTGTCGAATGACCTCTCGCCGGCAATGCGCAAACTGCTTGTGGACCTGTTCGCCGATCTGCGCCAGTTGGAGCAGCGCATCAACGACGTGACTAGGGAGATCGCAGCGATTGCAGACCGAGAAGATGTTGCCCGCCGGCTCATGACGATCCCCGGAATCGGAGCATTGGGAGCCACCGCGCTATTGGCGGCCGTCGGCACCGGATGCCAGTTCCAGAAGGCTCGCGACCTGGCCGCATGGCTGGGGCTTGTCCCTCGAGAATACTCGACCGGGGGCAAACAGAAGCTACTCGGTATCAGCAAGCGCGGGAACCGCTACGTTCGCAAGCTGCTCGTTCATGGCGCGCGATCATGCTTTCGCCACCTGGATCGACCCCGGGATCGCCTGGGAAGCTGGCTTGATGGGTTGCAGAGCCGTATGCACCCGAACAAAGCCGTTGTCGCACTTGCCGCCAAGATGGCGCGCATTGTCTGGGTTGTCCTGACCAAGCCGGGAGCGCTCTACGAACGCAGGGACCCTGCTTTCGCCTGACGCTCCGGCTCGATTGCAAGGCTCGGGAATAGTGATGACGAAACAGTGGATCAGCATGCCGTAAGCCCTGTGCAAAAAAGCGGGCTTCGTGCCCGAACCATTTATTGGGAACGGCGTGCGCGGATCTCATCATGGCCTGGCTGCAACAGCAGCTCACTCGCGAGAGGCCGGATACATTTATGCAACTGGAATCGTCGTCGGCGATGTCGCGAACCCTTGCACGGACGGGGCGGACCATACATTTTTTGCAGTGACATCCTTCAGGATGGCATTGTCCAGCATCTGCTCGGCCAGCAGCTTCTTCAATTTGGCGTTCTCCTCCTCCAAAGCCTTCAGCTTGCGGGCGTCGGAAACGTCCATGCCACCAAACTTGGCCTTGTATTTGTAGAAGGTCGCTTCCGAGATCCCGTGCTTGCGGCAGACATCGGCGGTCTTCATTCCCGCCTCCTGCTCCTTCAAAATCGCGATGACTTGTTCTTCCGTGAACCGTGAACGCTTCATTCGTCCGTCTCCTTGAGCGGGACGGACTCTACCAAAGACTGGAGGAGCTTCAGGGTCTCAAGTCACAGGACCTACCCTGGAACGTCAGGTTTGTCGCGTTTGGAACAATGACGTTGGCCCATTTATGCGCCGCGCGCCAACATAAGCTCTTGATACTTTGGCGAAACACTCTGCCTAAGGTTCTTTCACTAGTTGGCACGAATTTTGATCCTTTCACAGCGAGCCGACACGGCTGGCGTCACAGAAACAGCACACCTGTCTGCCTGCTGAGTTGGCTGCGGAGCAATTATGATCGATTCTAATACTGCCCATTTCTGGAACTCTCCGATCAAGCACGTGTTATACATATACTTCAGAAATATACGTCGGATCACCAAACAACCACTATATAAAGGCCGGCCAACGCAGCGCCTTCCGATCGGTCCTACTTGGAACGCATGCCACTATGCAGCGATCTCTGTTCACGAACGGCCCGATGCGACTTCTTGCTGATTCACATTGATTGATGAACGACTAAACAACCTCTAAAACCTCATAGGAGGCGACAGTGACCCGCATAATACTGGCCAATACTGGATCCGACGCAATCGTTTCGCCATCTTCTTGTCCATCGGATGAATCGTTGCAAGCAAGTGCGAGGTGGGCCAAAAGAATGCTTTGGCTTGCTAGAAGCAACGACATTTGTATCACGCCCACGCCGGTGACGACGCCATTCTTAGACTACTTTAGCTACCTGACGGGTGAACGGAGTATCGTTGTTCTGTCCACCTCTACGACATCCACTAGGCGTCCCGCGCCACTTTCGAAAAAAGACCTCCAAGATAGTGGTTGTTTGACCAACTCGCTGCCTTTGTTGGCATCCGGCGTCCAATGTCTGGAACCGTTTGTACTCGACGAATTATCTATTTCCGTTGCCCAAATTGTCGGTGATGTTCCCGTAGCATCTGCAAATCGGAGCGTTCAGGCAAGTCCCGAAGCCAGTCGCCTTCTTAACAACAAAGTGAAATTTCGCGAGTTTGCTAGAAATCTGGGTGTTCCGATCGCCAATGGTAGTATTTGTATTAACTCAAGGGAATTGGCGGAAGGTGTCTGTAGAGCTCTTTCGGTTTCCGATAAGGCCATTCTGAAGACTGCCTTTGGTTCAGGTGGCGAAGGTAACAGTATTATTTCGAGATCTGCGTCCAGAGGAGGCTCTTCTCACGGAGCTGCGCGCTCAGTTTGTGTTGCAAATGGTGATCAAAACTCGGTAGCGGCGGCCGTTCATGATCTTGGTTTACTTGTGACAGAAGACGAGCCGGTGATTGTGGAGGTATATACTGAGAATGACTCGTCGATCGGTGTGCACTTCAACATTGGTCCAGATAAGGTCGAGTTCGTCGGTATTGCATCAATCCTGTTCGATCCAGCATATATTGGGGCTTATTGGGCTAAATCGCTTCTCGACGACTTGCCTAATGATGTTTTTTCATGGTGTCAAAAACTTAGTGATTATGCTCAGAAGGTTGGGCATCTTGGACCGCTCAGCGTGGACATCGTAAGAGGCAAAGAGACTGGCTTCTTTGCATGTGAGGTTAATGGACGGCACGGAGGTTTCTCTACGGTCAGGGCCGTATTGAATTCGGTAGGATTGGAAGCTGACATCAAAAATGGACAACGTGTCGTCTTATCTCACGATGACATCTCTATTGACGTTCCATTCTCCGAATTAGTTGATAGACTGGAAGAGCAAGGACTTCATTATAAGGCTGCCGAAAGGCGCGGGGCGATTGTGATAACGGAGGGCTATGAAGATAAAGGGCCGTTTGACGTGGTAATTGTTGGCGTAGATTTAGCTGAGACCAAAATGATCGAGAGAGATATAATTAAACTGACGGAGAGAACTCGCTGACCGCTATCAGAAAATTACCCGATAGGGCGCCGTTATGGAAAGTTTCGGCGCTCCTGATACGCCACCGATCATTGCGCATGTGGGAACGAGCACGCGCCTGTCGCCGACGACCAGGCTTCACCAGGAAGATGGGATGCTGGCCGCCCTCCCCAGACCGGGGCCTGTTGCGTAATTCGCTGGTTGTGCTTCTCTGAGACATAAGCTCGGAAGACAAACCGATGGCGGTGAAGCGGACAGGTCAGTTGAGTCTCGTGGAGGCATTTCTGGCCGACGAGCTGTCGGGTGGCTCCTCGCCGCTCAACTGGTTGTCTAGCCTGGTGAAGTGGTACCGCTTCGAGAGGTTGCTCAATACCCTGCGCGATGGCGGTCCAGGTCGGGCGGCATCGCCGCCGCTGGTGCTGTTTAAGGCCGTGTTAGTGCAATCGCTCTAGGGACTGTCAGATCGCGAACTCGAGGAAGCGCTGGGCGACCGATTGTAATTCCGACGCTTTGATGGGCTGGGGCTGGACGATACGATCCCCGACCACACGGTGCTGTCGCGCTTTCGCAATCTGCTTGTCAGCGAAGGGCTGCTGAAGAAGCTGTTTGGCGAAATTCGACCGGCAGTTGGAGAAGCCCGGCGTGATCCTGAAGCGCGGTACGCATGCTGGATGCCACGCTGATCGACGTGGTCTCGGCGTCGCCGACACCCGAGCGATCGTCGCACGATACGGACGCCCGCGTCACAGCACGCAAGGGTGACAGCACAGCGAAACTCTAACACCAAAGGCTCTGAGGGCTGACTTTCTAGGCGGTGTGGAGTCTTGGAGAGGCAGCCTTGGGGATGATGGATCGTTTTGTATTGATTGACGCGGCATGGGAGCGGATGGCGCCGCTGATCATGGGACCTCCCGATCGGAAGGTTTCGAGGGGCCGCGATAACCGGATGTTCGTCGAGGCGGTGCTGTGGATTGTGCGATCAGGTTCCCCCTGGCGCGATCTTCCCGATGTATTCGGCGGTTGGAACAGCGTCTTCGCGGCTTGTAGCGCGACATATGTGGAACGGCCACGCGGGCAAGCGCTTTTTCAGACATTTCACCCAGCGGGATAGCTGCGGTGATATGTCCGGCCTTTCAGCGCGGTCTAGAGCCGTCAGATGGGGTGATTGGGGTCTCTGCCGAGCCAGCTGATGGCGGCTGCTCCTGTCTTTGCCGGACTGGACGTGTGTTTGGAAGAGACCTCTATTTGCATTGTCGACGAGACTGGCCGGATCATGAAGGAGGCGAGAGCGTTGAGCGATCCGCAGGCATTGTGTGACGCGCTGAAGGGGAGCGGCTTGCCGCTTGATCGGACCGGCCTGGAAGCGTGCTCGCTGACGGCCTGGCTTCACGATGGACTGCACGCCGAAGGCTTGCCGGCGACCTGCGAGACGCGGCAGGCCAACGCAGCGATGAAGACGATGCCCAACAAGACCGACCGCAATGACGCCCGCGCGCTGGCGCAGATCATGCGCACTGGCTTGTATCGGCAGGTGCATGTCAAGAGCAGGCAGTGCCGATTGTGGCGTTCGCTACTGGTTGCCCGCCGCACGGTGCTGAACGAGATGCGTTCGATCGAGAACATAGTGCGGGCGATCCTGCGCGAGGCCGGCGTCAAGCTGGGCCTGCCGTCGCACAAGGCGTTCGCCGGCCGCGTGCGTGAGTTGACGGGAGCTGACCTGAGCGTTTCGGCTCCTCGCGGGCCGTGGGGGCGCATCTGGGGCTGACGCCGGCGCGCCACCAGTCCGGCGAGACCGACATCCAGGAAAGATCAGCCGATGCGGCGATGAACTCGCCCGCACCGCCCTCTACGAGGCGGCCCACACGCTGCTGGTGCGCTCGAAGAAATGGTCCAGCCTCAGGGGCCTGGGGCCTGAACATCGCCAAGCGGCGCGGCATGGCCCGTGCCCGCGTGAAGGAGCAGCTTGACCTCAACGACCCCAATCAGAGAGGACTCTCAGGTTGAATCGCAAGGGATTCCGCTGAGGTTGGCTCGAACAGGTGGCAGATATCGCCGAGAGCCTCGCAAAGCGTGTCGAAGGTTCTGGCCGCCTTCTTTCGCAGGTGCGCCTTGAGTTTTGAGTAGGCCATCTCGATCGGATTGAAGTCGGGCGAGTATGGCGGCAGGAACAGGAGCCAGGCGCCCCTTGGGCGAACCAGTTGCGCAGCGCGCTCGTTCTTGTGGAAGCCGACATTGTCGAGAATGACGACATCGCCGGGCGACAGTTCGGGAGCGAGCTGCGTTTCGACGTAGTGTTCGAAGATGGCGGCATTCATAGGCGCGTTGACAATCCATGGCGCGACAAGACCGTGGCATCGCAGCCCGGCGATAGGGCGGCCTGCTTGATAGGCGCAAGAAGGCTCTGACCGATCGCGCGCTGAACCCGGAGAAGGACCATGATCTTGCCAGTGGCGAAGACGCTGGCAACATGCGTAACGGTTATGGCCGCAAGACATGACGACCGAGACCGGCAAGCTGGAAATCGATGTTCCGCGTGACCGTTCGATCCGCAGTTGATCGCGAAGTATCAGCGCCGTTTTCCCGGCCTTGATGACAAGATCGTATCCATGTACGTGCGCGGCATGAGCGCCCCGGGAGATGCTGGCGACACGCCACCGGCACCTTGGGAAAAGGCGCGGATCAAGGCCCAGGCGCCGGATCAGGGAAATGCCCGAGAGGCTTGAGGAGATCGCTCACCCCGGCCCCGCCGTCACAACAACTTCACCGCCGGGAAGGGTGTGGCCCCTTCCAACCTAAACTGTCACTCGTCGACCAGAGAACTTCACACACCGAGGCCGGGCTCAAGGCCCGTGCCGCTTCGCATATTATGTCGAAGGCGTAACCGCAGGAGCGGATCCCGAGATTCTCCGCCATCGGGCATTAAGGTGCATCGCATCCTGTCAGCCGCGCGCGAAGAGCGGGTGGTGCAACATGCTGGGACCGGAGGTCGTCCACAGCAGGTAACATTCAGTGTTGTCCGATCTCCGACAATTCAGACGGGCGAAATAGTACTGCCGCGCCATCATATTGGTTTAAAAGGATTGCCTCATTCGGCACGGTTCTCGCGAAGTCATCAATAAGGCGTCACAAGCCGCCGACACCCCGTCCAATTCCTCTTTTCCGCCGAAGAGAAGTTCCGATGAATCCTTTTGCGCGAGAGATGACAAGACCTGAATTCGCTGACGCCGCATGGCAGGAGCGCTGCGCTGTCACTAGCGTGGATCAGTTGCGCGAGCGGATGGAGGACGACCCCAACGGTAACCTAATGCGAGACGTTGAACTCGGCCTCGCGCGCGCGCCTATGGCGATGCGGATCACCCCCTATGTTCTGAGCCTAATCGACTGGTCGAATTTCCTCCAGGACCCGATCCGCAAGCAGTTCATACCCGTCGGAAGCGAAATTCTTCCATCTCACCCGTTGCTAAGAATGGATTCGCTACATGAACAAGAAAGTTCACCTGTAGATGGATTGGTGCATCGCTATCCAGACAAGGCGCTTTTGCTCGCGACGGATCGCTGCCCGGCCTATTGTCGTTTTTGCACCCGCAGCTACAGCGTCGGCCTGGACACGCAATCGGTGTCGAAGAAAAGGGCATCGCCATTCCAAGCCCGATGGAATGCTATCGTTGCGTATCTTCGCGCGACCCCCGTCATCGTTGATGTTGCGGTTTCAGGAGGAGACTGTTTTCAACTGAATTCTTCTCAGCTTTCCGCGATTGGTAGAGGACTTCTGTCCATCCCCTCAATTCGCCGCATCAGATTCGCGACGAAAGGTCTCGCCGTACTGCCTATGAAAGTCACGAGCGATCTTGAATGGACTAATGCTCTTGTCAACATTAGCGATGCTGGCAGGAACCAGGGCGTAGACATCTCACTTCATACCCATTTCAACCATCCGCGAGAAATCACACACTACACGGCTGCGGCTGCAGAGCTTCTTTTCAAGCGCGGAATAAGGATGCGCAATCAGTCGGTTCTGATGGCTGGCGTCAACGACGATTCTGAGGTCATGAAAGGACTCGTCAAAAAACTCTCGCACCTGCATATACAACCGTACTACGTCTTTGCTTGTGATCTTGTCGATGGACTCGAGCACATGCGTTGCTCGCTCAGCCTTGCATGCCAGATAGAAAAAGCCATACGCGGGATCACGGCTGGCTACAACACTCCATTGTTTGCTGTCGACACGCCGGGGGGCGGCGGAAAACGCGACATTCACAGTTTCGAGTATTATAATAGACAGACAGGGATTGCTGTTTACCGGGCTCCCTCTGTCCGGCCGGACCAGCTGTTCATATATCCTGATCCTTTGCAGTCTCTCTCTCCAGATGCGCAGACGGCATGGTTAGATCCCCAGCGCGCCAAGCGCATGCTGACCGATGCGGTTCAGGCCGCTCAAGCCAAGTCGGCGACGGGTTGAATAATCGACTCTGCGGCATGGCATCGCGCACGAGCGCTGCCTCCATAGGAGACTTTATGAATCCGTTAGCCGGGAGCGTCAGTTCAAAAGCTTGAGTGCGGGAGTTGTTGCTGCAGAAGTTCGTTGTAAACAGTTCTTCTCGAGGGCTTTCCCGCAGAAATATGGCACCTAGTCAGAACCGAGCCACGTTCATGAAAGGAACTTTGGCATGCCGAGACCAAAAATAGACAAGTATCGTGTCAAGACCACTTCCATAATGTTAGATGACGTTGGTTGCGCAAGGCAACTCAATGACCATAACGTGAGAGTCCTCAATGTCAGTGAAGATAAAGGCCGCGGCGTGTTCTCGGCTCGCGACTTCATGCCGGGTGAGGTCGTTGTCATTGGGCTGATTGCCCGTCTAGAAGCGGCTCGAACGACGGACTCGATTCAATTAGATTGGGGTGTCCATGCTCTCTTTGAGGAGCCAGCTGTCATTATCAACCATTCTTGCGACCCCAATTTAGCAATCGTTCCTAATCGATTCGGAGCCTACGACTTCATGGCTATCCGGGAGATATTCAGTGGTGTCGAATTGACCTGGGACTATGCTACCTCAGAGTTTGCGTGCGTGGGGGTATCAGTCTGTCTCTGTGGAGCGGAAAACTGCCGGGGCGCAGCCGGAGGTTTCGCCACGCTGCCCCGCGACCACCCGATGGTCATATCCGGACTGTACGCACCGTATCTCAAGGAGAAGCGGGGCAACCCCCGGGGAGACGATAAGGGTATTTTCAACTTTGCCGGTGCCTAGGTGCAAGGCATATTCTCCACAGACCTGCTCGGCGCTGCATTCCGCACCGCTGGGCGTCGGTGGAGAGCGCTCTTAGTTGGCCTTGAAGCGCTCGCAGTCCATGTGATCGGAGTCAGGTTGGGCATAGCGAGCTTTCAGTCGGCCGCATCCCCGACGCCGCCGACCTGCCTAGGCCGTCTGCGTCACCGTAGACGAAGGCGTCGGCATCTGTAGGATGATGCAAGACTTGGACGATTCGGGCCTTCCGTGGCGACGCTCACATGAGTTGGTCCGGTGCGGCTCAGCCAACGCTTCGTCGGCAAGTCGCTCGCGACGAGCACTGGCCGGACGACGGTCAGCCGCAACTGGTCTTTTTTCCGTGCGGTAACCTGCACGCATGAAGTCTGTCCGACGTCAAGTTCTTGTGTGGTGCCAGCCGTTTTGGAAGGAAGAACCTGAAGCATAGGGCATGTGATCGAGTGCGGTCATGTGTCAGGAATTCTGTGCGCGAGGCCGGTTTCGTCATTGGCTGACGAACCTTTCGCCGAACACGACAGCGAACTGGGTCCTGGCCTCGAACCATTCGCGCGGCGGTCGTTTCCAGTCCTCGGCCGCATGGTTCAGAACAAGATATAGCAGCTTCATGGCTGCTCGTCACTCGGGAAGTGTCCTCTGGTGCGAACGGCGCGGCGCAGCTTCGAGTTCAGCGCCTCGATGGCGTTGGTAAGCCGGTATGGATCATGACGGTGCCATCCGATCCCCGCTGGAGATGATCGATTTTCGGCGTATGGTGCGACCATCCGGGACCGGGGCACCGGGAGCACGCCAAGTGCGGGCAGGCCGATGTATTCGATGAGCTGCGAGCTCGCGTTAGTAGCTGGCCGCCCCTGCGACCTGCCCGGTTGCGCCGAGAGCGCGGATCCGTAGGTGTCGCGTCGCCCGCCGGCTCCCGATTGTTTGAGGAGGAGCCGATGAGAGGCGTGATTGGAATGGACATCCACCGCACCTTTGCGGAGGTGGTGGTTTGGGAAGATGGCCAACTGCGCCATCACGGACGGGTCGACATGACCCGGTCGGGACTGGAAGGGTTCGGCCGCAGTTTGCGAAGGACGGATGAGATTGTCGTCGAGGCTACGGGCAACGCCATGGCGGTGGTGCGGGTTCTGTCGCCCTATGTCGGCCGGGTGATTGTCGCCAACCCGATGCAGGTGAAGGCGATCGCCCATGCCAGGATCAAGACCGACAAGATCGATGCCGGGGTTCTGGCGCAGCTCCATGCCAGCGGCTTTCTGCCGGAGGTCTGGGTTCCCGATGAGCGGACCGAGCGGCTTCGCCGCCTCGTCGCGCGGCGCAACCAGGTCGTGCGGCACCGCACGCGCGTGAAGAACGAGGTGCATGGCATCCTGCAGGCGCACCTCGTGCCGAAGTGCCCGCATGCCGATCTGTTCAACCGTCGGGGTCGCGCCTGGCTCGAGCGGCAGGTGCTTCCCGACGACGAGCGGGCCGCTATCGCCCGCCACATCTGCGAGATCGACCGCCTGGCCGAGGATCTGGCGGACCTCGATCGCGACATCGCCCGGGAAGCGGTTGATGATGTGCAAGTCCGGCGGCTTCAGACGATCACCGGCGTCAATGCCATCGTCGCGACTGGTATCATCGCCGCCGTCGGCGACATCCGGCGGTTCCGCGAGCCGCAGAGGCTAGTGAGCAACTTCGGCCTCAATCCGCGTGTGCGTCAATCCGGTCTTGGCTTGGCGCAATATGGCCGGATCAGCAAACATGGGCGTTCCCATGCCCGCGCCATGCTGGTCGAGGCCGCCTGGGCGGCGGCGAAGGCGCCCGGACCGCTCAGGGCTTTCTTCCTGCGCATCCGCAACAAGCGCGGCCATCAGGTCGCAGCCGTAGCGCTCGCCCGCAAGCTCGCCGTGTTGATCTGGCATCTGCTGACAAAGGAGCAGGACTACTTCTGGGCTCGCCCGGCGCTGGTGGCGGCAAAGCAGAGGCAGCTCGCTCTCAAGGCTGGCGCGCCAGGCGAGCGCGGTGTCGGGTCGCCGCGGTTCGGCTTACGCCTACAACGTGAAGGAGTTGCGAAACAGCGAGAAAGCCGCGGCCGAGAACGCCGAACGTGCCTACGAGCTGATGGTTCGGCATTGGCGGTCACGAGGGCCGAAGCGGCGCACGGACGCCACAAACGAGGAACGACTATAACGGCTGCGTGGCGGCACTCTCATCCTCTCGCACCACTCTTTGCCACGTGGTCGTCCGTGCCGGACAAATATAGCACAAGGAAATGTGGCGGCACGACCGACGCCTCGGTCCGCTCCAGAATGGCGCTGTGCTCGACGCAGTCAAGGCGTGGCCTGGAAACCTCGCAGCCGGCCGGGGCGCCAATCGCACCGGCCAGCCTTGATTGCGTCTCGACACGCTCGCACGGGAAATCCTGTAGGCTCACCGGCAAGCTCTCCCAGGCAGGGCGCGGCGCCGGTCCTCACATGCCGGAACCGATATCCATGCCGCTTTCAGCGCACGCCACCCCCTTCAATCGCCCGGCGCTACCGCGTCCGCACCGCCGCGCGATGCCTGTTATGGGTGCGCCGCCAAGACATGCCGCTCCCCTTGGCGGCATGAGCGCGATCGATGACATGGCGCTGTCGGACGCGGCGCTCGAGGCCTGGATGGCCGCCAAGACCAGCCCCCGCCCGCTGGTGCGCACCATGTCGGCGCTGGATGGCTTCGTAACGGCATCGGTCACCGGGCCGCGGTTCGCGGACCCGCAAGACTGGATGTGCCCGCTCATGGGATTGCCGCGCGGCGTCCTGGCCAAAGGCTCTGCAACCGATCACGCCGTGTTTGCCAGCGTCGCCAGGATCCACAACCGGATCAACGAGACCCTGTTTAACAGACCGCAGGATTATGGCGCCCCGCTTCACCACCAACCCCAGTGGCGGCATCGACCCACGGCCGTGGTGCCAGGGATTCTACGCGGCTATCAATCTCAACATCAAACGCTGGAAAAGGCTCCTCGACCTCAAGAACCCCAACCACGGCCTGCTGCTGCCCATCCTGATCTACTGCGTCGACAAAAAGGGGCGGCCCGCCCTCGGCAAACCCAGGCCGGGGCCCGAGACCGCGCACTTCATCGAGCACGAGCCATACAAAGACATCGCCCTCGTCATCCCCGCCCTGCGCGAACTCCATTACGTCACCCGTTATGACGATCCGAAGTGATCGGTGCCGGCGCGCGGACAAACGGCTGACCTAACCGTCAAGACGATTTCGGCAAAAGGTGCCTTGGCGCACCGCTTACGATGATCACGCCACTCGTAAAGTCGTTGGCGACTGATGCCACCTCGTCGGCTAACTTGCTGACGGTTTCGCCCGCCTTCATGCGCTGGAGAAGCTCCAGCTTTTGGGCCTGATCAATAACTCTTTGCCGTCCGGCCATGTTTCGTCTCTTGCAGGGAAACTGGGGCGCGATTTGGCTTATCTCAGTCTGGGTGCACTCCACGGGAATTAGCCGAACCCCTGTCCGGCTTTTGCGAATTGCGCAGCCAAGGAGATAAAAAACACCCTTCGGCGGTTCCTTCGAATCAGGTTGTTGTCAGCTACCGCCTTACTTGGGAACATCGATGGTCGCCGCTCGGAGCTAAGCGCGATCAATGCTCGGCTTCGAATCGGCCTCGCAGCCATCTACTTGTACGCGATAATGACGAGACGCGGGCCATAGGGTGCAAATTCTGCGCCTTCCTGTCCATAGGCTTCAACAGAGTCGAACCCTGCATTTTGCAACATGCGAACGCATTCGGAATACCCATATTGTCTGATAGAAAGACGCATACGTCTCACGGAACCACCACGAACGACGATCCTTTCGGTGTTAAAACGATCGGTCAGCGGGTCCTTGTTGTATGTGTCGATTCTTAGATCATCGTCGCGCTGCACGATGTGATAGCTAGGCGACTGCTGACTTAGCAAAAAGAACCGATTTATCTGGTCGATCAGCAGACGACCGCCCTTTCGAAGTGAAGCAGCGGCTTCATGAAGGACTCTCTCATTATCAGCTTCACCGAAATAGCCAAACGTCGAATACCACAGAAAGGCCGCGTCAAACCGATCCCGCCAGGGGAGCGAGCGCATGTCGCCAAGAACATACTCAACATCTAGAGTCCGTTCAGCAGCATCCGCTTCAGCCTTTTTCAGCAAAATCGGCGAGGTATCCAAGCCGGTTACTCGCGCGCCTTTTTCCGCCAATCGATTGGTAATCCGCCCATAGCCGCATCCGAGTTCAAGAACTGGGCTGCCATGTCCAAGTGAAAGAAGCTTCCAGATTGCTCCCGCTTCCCGGTCGCTTTTCTCAGGCGGATTGACGAGGTCGGCGAAATGCAAATAATCTTCACTGAAGTATGTTTCAAGTTCGGATAGGGAATGTTGGACTGTGGCATCGTTCATGTGAATCATCCTGCTATGTTGGATTCGTTCAGGCTAAATGAGCTGCGCAAAGAGCTATATCGGCCTCTGCGCTATTTCTCATGTTATAGGAAGTGTTGAAAGAAAATTGTTGTAAATATTTTGTTAACCGTTTTATAAAGGTTCATCGAGAACTCGAGAAAATTTTTGTTTTTTAGTTCTGCAACAAACAGTAGCCTCGCCGAACAACATGCCCAACGTCTCACCCGGACATTTCCGGTTCAGAACCGACGCCCCTAGCCCTCTTCTCTCCGTGCGGTCTCGAAGGCGCATATCGACGGAAGGTTCCATCCACAGATTGTCGATTGACGCTGACGAGCGGTTCGGCTGGGTGAGCAGTCGGGTCGAAGTCTCGTGATAAAAGGCCGCCTTGGGTGGCCGAGCGATCCAGCGGGCGGAACGCGAGGCCTGAGCAGGCCTCGAAAGAATCAATGCAGACGCCGACCGACTCTTGCTCGGCGAAGCGGTGCGGACATAGCAATCGACACGCGCACCTGTCAGTCTGCCAGGGTTGGGCATGGAACATGGAAGGATCATACGGGTAATCGGTCCCGCATTGGGCGTGTCCAAACCGCCCACATTGTTCGGTTGATGAAATAGACCTTGTCGCTGAACAGGTAGTCGTTGTCGGTGTCACCCCGCATGGCTCCGATCCTTGTCGTGATGGCGGCTACCCGTCTCTCCGACCAGCCGACACGCTTCGATTACGGCTTGTTCCGTGCGGTTGCGGATGGCTTCGGATATGATGACGCCATCGGCGAAGTCCCGGTCGGAGGCGTAGATGCCTGTCGGGATGGTCAATGCCTCGAAGAAGCCGAAGAGCGGCCGAAGCTGATGCTCCACGACGAGGGAATGACGTTCTCCGCCTTCCAGTCGCCGCAAGGATAATTGGCTTTCCTTTAAGCGAGGATGGCTCCAGCAGATCGAAGAAATGCTTGAACAGTCCAGTGTAGCTGCCTTTGAACGTCGGCGAGCCGACTACCAGGACAGCGGCGCTCGACAATTACTCGACGATGTTTCGGGCCGATGGATCAAGGTCGCTAAGCCGCCTGGCCTGCGCAAAGGACCGGCCGATATCCTCGATATCGAAAGTAGCCGAAGCGGCGCCGATCTTCGTCGCGACCTGCCCGACTATCTGGTCGACGAATAGCCTGGTCTTCGAAGGGCGAGTAACATTGCCCGAAACCCCGATTGCGAACTTTTTCGACATTCCTGGCTCCCTCAAAGCGATCAGTGCCACACTTAGGCTGCAATTGGTTCATTCGATGCAAACTTGGGATCTTCCGCATATTTGGTGCAGGTGCCGGGATTCACGGGCGGTGAGAATGAGTCCATAGAGTCGGAATTGCAGTCGACGCCGGTGTTCGCCCGTGCTCCATGCCTTCCGCTCGCTGGTCTCGCCCGAGCTTTCGATTGTCCAAATTCTCCCACAGGCCGACAAGATGGTGCTTGTAGCCCGGCCGAAGGCGACAAAATCGTGCTGTCCCTCCTGCGGCTGCCGAGCCGGCCGCGTCCACATCGTAACCTCCGCAAAGGCCGTGATGGACTCTGGCAAGCTCAGGAGAACGTGAGCAATCAGGTCGTTGCAGAGGGCGAGTGCAAACTTATGGCTCGAAATACCGAACTTATGACCCAACCGCATCCTATGATAGCACTATTTACCCAGAATTCAATAAAGTTGCGTAATATGAATTATGGAACTTGGAGGTGCACGCGAAATGAGCGGTCTGTTGCTTTTTCACTTCTGCCGGATCGATAAGGCCTACGAAGCACACGGCTTCGGAGGCGCTCGGCTCATTCAAAAAGCAACACGTCGTTCCTAGAACTTGGTCCGTTTAAGGCTTTGCTGATTCAGCAAAGCCTGACGATCATGTTGCGGCACGCGATCGAGCCGGTACAGTGGCCTAGCCACCGGTCGTCAAATTACCTGCAGCCTATCAAGGCCACGCATGCTAACACCATTGCTCGACCCAGGTGCCGCCGACGAGACACCAACCGCCTCTATTCTGACCAGTAACGTGGTCGAATCTCAGGTCCAGGCGGAGACCGAACGGCGAGACAGCTATTTCGACCGCCGCTTCTCGCTCTGGCTGGGTCGACGTTATGAGTGTTCGGCGCCCGAAAGACACCACCAATGGCGTGCACGGCAGTAACGGCTTCTTTACCATGAGCGGGTATTCTGATTGGAGGCGTTGGTTCGCGCCTAGCCTGCCCGTCCGCCCGTCGACGGCTCAGCCTTCGCCTAGTGCCGGCGACCGACGTTTCATGTACCCCCCGCTCCCCCAACAGTATGCGTCGGCCGCCGGCAGCGGCTCTGGTGAGACTGTCAGGCAAGCGGTGACGGGTCCCCTGCGCTGGTCGCAGCACTCAATTGAACGCACTTGATCAGGCAGTTTCAGCCAATACGAATAGTCTGGACCTCCATGCCTTTCTTGCCCGGCCCCTGCTCGAACAGCACCTTCTGTCCCTCGACGAGCGCGCTGAGCCCAGAGCGGGATAGCGCGGATGCATGAACGAAGACGTCTTTACCTCCGCCCTCAGGCGCAATGAAGCCAAAGCCCTTTTCACTATTGTACCACTTCACGGTGCCCCTTGTAGCGAACTGCGCTTGCGGCGGAACGACGGCTGTTTCACCGGCCAGCGCATTCGCTGAACTTTTCGGAATCTCCTCTACGATTTCCAGTACTTGCGCTACCTGATGACCCTTTTTCGTTTCTTCCAACGTGACCCTGAGACGCGCTCCTTCGGCGACAACGCGACTTCCAATCGCCTCCAACACGCGCAAGGGCAAATAGGCCTCTGTGCCGTCTGATGTTTTGACGAAGCCAAACCCCTTGCTTGCGTTGAACCACTTCACCTCGGCTTCGACAGGCGCCGCGACCGCGGGCGGCGGCCGCTAAAAGAAGCTGGGCACGAAAGACTTTTCCGGAAAAGAAAACGGCTCGTCGTCTTCTCGATGCCGACGTGGCTTGCGATGGTCTTTGTACCTGCTCATGTTCTCTCGGCTGGCATAGGAGGGAGGCGTTGCGCTCTCTCATGAATAGGATCGGACGGCTGGCTGATCAACGCCGTTTCGCAGAGCCGCGGCGCCCTTAGGACCGGCCACTATCCTCAACCGCGCGGGTTGTTTTTGCGGCGGCGTCCCCTAGATGACCATGATCGCCTACGCCTTTCTCCAAGCCCGCCGCCTCAAAGCAGCGGGACGGAAAAAAAAGAGTCGGCGGACCACCGCCACAACCGAGCATGCCAGCCGTTAGAAAGCCATTCTTGACCTCTTCACGCGGCCGCCACCCCGCAGATGTCCTCACTGTGAGAAGCTGCTCGCAGGCGCCATCAAACCTAAACTGCCAAAGTAGTGCTAGGGTCAGGACTCATTGATCCAGAAGATGAAGGCTGCAGCGAAGGCGATCGCCGACAGGAAGGTGTGAGCACATCGGTCGTATCTGGTGTGGATGCGTCGCCAGTCTTTGAGGCGTGCGAACATGTTCTCGATCCTGTGGCGTTGTCGGCATAGGACAGGATCGTAGCTGTGCTGAACACGATGCTTGGCATGGGGTGGGATGCATGGCGTGATACCGCGCTAGACGAGCGCCTGGCGGAAGGCCGCTGAACTGTAGGCCCGATCGGCCAGCAGGGCGTTGGCGGCGGGCAAATCCTCGATCACTGCCGCAGCAGTCTTGTGATCATTGGCCTGCCCTTCGCTCAGATGCAGCAGCCGCAGACGTCCCTTGCCGTCACAGACCACTTGCAGCTTGGTGGTCAGTCCGCCTCGGCTGCGTCCGATATCGGGATAGAGCCCCTTTTTAAGGAGGCTGGCGGCAGTGCGATGCGCTTTTCGATCATCAGATTGTCCGTTTTGCCGCCCTGCGCGGCCAATTCCGCCAGGATGCGGTTGAACACACCCAGCCGACTCCAGCGGATGAAGCGGTTGTAGATGGTCTTGTGCGGACCGTAGTCGGAAGGGACATCTCGCCAGCGAAGGCCATTGCGGATCACGAACAGGATGCCGCTCAGCACCCGGCGGTCATCTACACGCGGCACACCATGCGACAAAGGAAAATAGGGCTCGATCCGGCGCATCTGCTCCGGCGTCAACATCAGCAAATCACTCAAGGCAGCACCTCCTGCCACCTTGAATCACCCAACAGATTTCAAATCAACAAATTAATGGGTCCTGACCCTAGCTAATCCCGGCGCGGCGGCAGATCTCCGCCACCGGAATCCCGTCCGCCCCCTGCTTCAGAATGAACGCCTTCTGCGAGTCCGAAAACTTCGATGCCTTCATCGTTCTCCGCTCCTCCCAGCCAGGGAAGCTAGCGCGGAAAACTCCAATGCTGAACGGTCCAGTTTTCAGGGTTCAGATCAGAGCCTGAGGGGATTGGCCGCCTGAGACGCGGCCGCCGTGTCCGCCGCTCCGCTAAACACGGGGGCTGCGCGGCGGACACGCCAACGTCACCGCTGAATGCCACGCCATTTTTTGAAGAACTTGACGCACACCGGACGACTCGGTTGTCGCGCGGCCGCCGACCATCGCCACCCCCGGCCAGTTCCTCGATCGACAGGATCCAGGAGAACGCGTCGATGCGGGTTGCCAGCGCGTTGTCCAGTTATTCCAGCGCGTCGACTCCCACCTAGTCATGTGGGAACTGAAGTTCATTTCACAATAGGCTTGTGCTCGCGACTGAAAAGGAGCGAGACGATGGCCAATGCGACGGCCGATTTCGCCGCTGGTGTTGAGTGCGGATGAGCGAGCCTATCTTGAGCGCCAGGTTCGCCGGCGTGGTATGGCGCGGTCGATGTCTGAACGATAGCGGATCATTCTGCGGTGCGCGGATGGGCTTGCCAGCAACGCTCGTTCAATGTCGGACCGGCGACCGCGACGTGGTTGTCCTTGATGAGCACGGCATCGCCGAGCTCGAAGCGGTGATTGGCCCTGCCGCCGGCGCGTGCCGCATATTCTCCAGGGTGTGCAGGCCGGGCGTCGTCTTTCCGCGAGCACACGATCTTTGCCTTATAACCGCGCACGGCTTCCTCGATCCCGCACTGGGCCACGGCGGTTCGGCTAAGCCGGCACACGAAGTTGAGTGCGGCGCTCGGCCGTGAGCAAGGCGGGACTACAGATCCTGACGATCCAACACCATCGGCTTCCGAGGATGTTATCTTCCCCATCACCTGGGCATCACGGAGTGGGACGGCGCATTTCATAGCACTGATACTCCCTTCCCCAAGCGACAATCGGCCGGAGGCAGGAAAAGCCCAGTCCGGTTGCCATTCTGAGAGACCGTGTATTCGTCGGGCTTATGAGAGCAAGCAGCCGATCGACCGGTTGGGTTGTCAAGGCGAGTTCGATCACTGGCTTAAGGCTTTCCGGCCCAATCCTTCGACCGGACGTTGCTCCGAACAAGGCGCATCCGATTAGAATGTCACTATCATCGAAGCGGCTCACTCCGGACCGCCCCACGAAGCGCAAGTCACCATTGTCTTGACGTTCATAGACCATCCAAAATCCAATCCCGTAGGTCTGCCATTCCTGAAGGTAGAAGGATAACTGTGCATCAGACATTTCCCGCGTCGGCGGAATTCCCTGCATCGTTGATTCGACTATTAGCGGATCACATTGAAGGCGATGCAGGGCATCGGCGTCCCAAGCACGTATTGGGCGCATAAATAAGCGTTGCGTTTCTAGATTCATGTGAAGTTCAATCCAGTTCTAGAGATGCGCCACAAACGACAGCCCAACCACGAAGGTGGGTGAGGAGCGTGGCTGCGAATGAGGTGGTCGTACCCTCAAAGTAGCGCATGATGCGGCCGTAACCCTCATCAATCTCTGACCAGGCATTCGCCCGTATTCGATTGCGCATCCTCGATAGGGTGGCGGCATTACAGAAGGGGCGCGTTGACAGCGCCAGCTTGTGAAAACGAGAGCACTCGTGCCGAATAGACATTGCCCGTAGGTTGCGACAAAGCCTTCTGCTTGGTCCGTGATGTTCTGCGGATACCTAAGCATGTGCCGTGCCAAACACGAAAGCTGTTTCAAAATACAGCATGGGTTTAATACTGCTACGTCGTACGTCCGACATCGTCTGACATACGACGACGCGGAACGCGGCGGCGCCGTCCGCGCACGCTGCTTGACCCAAGGCCAGCGCTTGCAGATCCCATCCAGGATCGCCTGACCGCATCCGCGCCGCCTCTGGTTTCCGCAACGTAGAAGATTCTAAGATTCGGGCTTAGCCTAATGCTGCCGCCGTCCACACGGTACCAACTTCAAGTGCCCCAGAAGCATATGTGATGCCGGACACAACAGGACGAGAGAAGCACGGGCGCTTCTTCGAATTCCTCGGCAGCCGTGCCGACTGTGCGTTAGTCGCCGTGCAAAGCGTGCCAACAAGGAGACGAACTTCAGACGATTTTGGGTTGAACCAGAAGGGGGATATCTGATTACGTGTGGACCCTGAATGCCTCGTGTGAAAATTCTACAATTGTAAAAATTGCTAAGTAAATATTAAATCTTCAGGTAGGACCGGCGTTGAACGGCGAACGATCTAGACATAAGGACCCCAATAGCGCTACACAGAAACAATCGGTGGCCTCTGACGAACTGTCGGAATTCTCGTTCTTCGGTCGCTATAGCATCCGTCGAGTGACAAGTTCCACCGGAGATTGTTATTGTAGTGGGTATGTCGCTGACCTATCCAAGGTTATTTGCAAATATTGCCGTTGTTGTGACGGTAGAACTTAACCGCGGAGGCATGGACCTTGTTAACCACTTCAAGCGCGCCATGCGCGCGGCCAAGGAGAACACGCAATGCTAGATGGCTACAAGCGAAGCGCATTTCGTCATCATGGTGACGGTCGAGGACGTCGAAGCTTTTTGCCTCTTTGTCAAGAAAAAGCTCTATAACCAGCCTAACGTGCGAAAGTTCAAGAGGATGATCAGTCTTCAACATGTCAAGTTCGCTCCAAGGAACACGGTATAGCATTCGGCAGATTTTGCTGGACTCATCGGTGAGCCGCTTTTGAAGTGCCCTTGCGCCTCCAACTTCTGCCTGAACTAGCAGGCTTCTCCGATTGGGGGCCGTTAATCCGGTTTGGTTTGAAGTTCGTTCTGGCATCGAGAGGACAAGGACATGAAACGTAGCCGCTTCTCTGGGGAGCCACCAAATCAAGTAAGGCTTACTTGGTTGTAAGAGGGCTACTTGAGCTTGCCCACCCCGAACTGACAATGACAGACGCGGTAAGGAGATAGACCTATGAAACTTGCTTCTGGATATAAGGCTTTTTGCGAGGCTGCCCTTAAGAACTACCCAGACCGAACAAAGCCGGGTAAATATTTCGATTGGGCAATTGCGCTAAGCGACGTTATGAACGCTGAGTGTTCCGATCGCTTTGCAAAGCCATCGGCACGAGGATGGAATTCGTCTTTTAACGCAAAGATGTTTCCTAATCAATACACAAAAATCGGGGCCTTGGCGCAAACGTATAAGGGATTAATCAACCTCAAGACCCCTTTTGATCTATATTTGTACACGCGGCTTATTTGGGAACTTCAGCCGAAGACAATTTTGGAACTCGGTTCTCTTCAGGGTGGAAGCGGACTATGGTTCGCCGATCAAATGTCTGCGCTCTGCGAAAATCAAGGTGAAGTTCATTCTTTCGATATTAATACGGAATGCATCCATGAAAATGCAAGAAGTCCAATGGTTACATTTCATCAAATCGATCTTTCCAACACAGCTAATTTCGACGAAGATCTACTGGCAAGACTACCTCATCCGTGGATTGTAGTCGATGATGCGCACGTACAAGTATTCTCCATATTTTCTTATCTGGAGAGATTCCTTGTGTCAGGAGATTACTACATTATAGAAGACAACCCGCTAAGCGCAGACAAAGAGATTATTGAAGGCTTACAGTTCATCGAGAAAATGGGATTTCTGATCGATACCTACTACACCGACGCGTTCGGAACCAATTTTACTTGTGCTCCAAATGCATGGCTTCGAAAGTCCTAAGTGTCTGTTTCAAAAAAAGTTGAGTAATTTTTCAGCAGGTCGTGATTCCGTCGGATCTGGGTGAGCGAGAGAGAGAGAGTAACCGATACATTGAATTTGTGTGCCGAGCGATTAGAGACCGTTTTGAAAATCGGCTTGCTATGGGTTCGGTCTGAGGCTGGGTTATGATTCATGTGTGGACGGCCCCCGTTGAGCAAGAAGATTCTGGCAATGGCAATACTGAAGCGGTCAGGTTCATTCATGTGTTCGGCCTGTTTTTGTGCAGCCTCAGGCCGCTGGCCATGATGGTGTCGGTGGATTGGGCCCTCATCAAGCTGCCGCGCTGCGATGCGCGTTGAATCACTCAGGTTCCCAGCGCGGCGCCTGCAGACAATGCCTGGTGTCGGGCCCCAGACCGCGTTGGCGATCAGCGGCTTTGCTCCGCCGATGGAGAGCTTCAAACGCGGGCGGGACTTTGCGGCCTGGCTTGGGCTCGTGCC
>NZ_SRTH01000208.1:0-298 GCF_004792065.1 Mesorhizobium sp. M8A.F.Ca.ET.165.01.1.1
GGCCGCCTTGGCATGGCATTGCCGGCCGGCCACCTCGGAGTATTTCGGGTTGACCGGCCAGATCTCGCCCTTGAAGCCGCCGCTGACGATGTTGTCGAAGACGACACGGCCAACCGAGCCTTCGCGCACCGATGCGCCGAATACGGCAACCGACTTCGGGGCGAAAGCATGTTCCAGATTTCGGATCGTCACCCCTGTGTCTCCCGTTCGCGGCGATAGTCGCCAAACGAACTTGCCCGTTCATTGCGTTGGATCAAAGCCTGCTGCGCTGGTGGCGATTAGCTGTGCATGAGGTCGA
>NZ_SRTH01000209.1:0-298 GCF_004792065.1 Mesorhizobium sp. M8A.F.Ca.ET.165.01.1.1
AACAGAACCGGTTGCTGGCGATGCTGAATCGCCGTCGGGCTCAAAACGAAATTGTTGGATGAATAGCGCGGTGTGTAGACATGCAGAACTGCCTTGAGGGGATCACCGTCGTTGCCGTGGAGCAGGCCGTGGCCGCGCCTTATGCATCGTCTCGCCTTGCGGACGCGGGGGCGCGGGTCATCAAGGTCGAAAGGCCCGAAGGGGATTTTGCGCGACACTATGACAAGTTGGTGCGGGGACAGAGCGCTTACTTCGTCTGGCTCAACCGGGGTAAGGAGTCAGTCTGTCTGGACCTGAG
>NZ_SRTH01000210.1:0-298 GCF_004792065.1 Mesorhizobium sp. M8A.F.Ca.ET.165.01.1.1
GTGGCGAGCATCTTCTGCAGCATGGTGATGTCGGCGCCGCCCGAGAAAGTGTCCTTGCCGGAGGTGATCACCGCGCCCTTGACGGCGGCGTCGCCGGCCACCTTATCGACGATGGAATTGAGCTCGCGCATCGCCTCCTCGGTGAAGACATTCATCGAGCGTCCCGGCATGTCCCAAGTGATCAGCGCGATGCCGTCGGCGTCGATGTCGAGGGTGAAATTTGTGTGGCTCATCTTTTTCTCTCCCCGTCAGACGCGTTCGATGATGGTGGCGGTGCCCATGCCGGCGCCGATGCAGA
>NZ_SRTH01000211.1:0-297 GCF_004792065.1 Mesorhizobium sp. M8A.F.Ca.ET.165.01.1.1
CTGGCGCTACTCTCCACCGCCTTCGCCTATATCCTTTATTTCAACCTCGTCGCCTCCGCGGGCGCCACCAACGCCTCGCTGGTGACGCTCGTCGTCCCGGTCAGCGCCGTTCTGCTCGGCTTCCTGTTCCTCGGTGAACGGCTCGAATTGTTCGAGATCGGCGGCATGGCGCTTATCGGGCTCGGCCTCGTGACCATAGACGGGCGTCTGTTCGGCCGGCGCTAATGCATGTCGCCCCAAAAGTAATCCGCTTCTTGAGGACAACGACTTGCATGAACCAAAGACCCAAAGCGCGCC
>NZ_SRTH01000212.1:0-297 GCF_004792065.1 Mesorhizobium sp. M8A.F.Ca.ET.165.01.1.1
CCTTGAGCTCGTAGATGGTGGCGCGGTTTGCCAAGCTAAACATCTCAGCCGCCGAACATGCCCAGCAGCTTCTTCTTGAGCTTCGACACGGTGCCTTCGTCGGCGCTCGCTGCCTGTGTCTCAGCCGTCGGCTGGGCGGGCGCCGTCTCGACGCCGGCGGTGACGACCGGCTGCTGGGCTGCCTGCTTGGCGGCTTCCTTCTCGGCCAAAGCTTGCGCCCTGGCCGCTTCCTTGGCGGCCTTGGCCGCCTCGATCGCCGCCAGCCGCTGCTCCTCGGCCTTGCGCTTGGCTTCCTTC
>NZ_SRTH01000213.1:0-297 GCF_004792065.1 Mesorhizobium sp. M8A.F.Ca.ET.165.01.1.1
ATTCGCGACCATGACCGATCTGGCCCTGCCCTGGCTACCTGAAACGATGGTTACCTTCGATCGCATCGTCATAGATGATTTGGTGCAGGAGGCGCAGATGAGCAAGCCTATGGTGAGGCCCGAGCTCGTTGCCGGCGACCTGTCAGGTTTGGTCGGCGGCGATGTGCCAGGTCGTCAGAGCGCAAGTGAGCGAACAGCTTTCACGTTCCGCGGCATGGCGGTTGGTGATCTCGCACTAGCCGGCCTGGCATTCGCACGCGCGAAAGCGGTCGGGGCGCTGGATGTCCAGTATCGGAC
>NZ_SRTH01000214.1:0-295 GCF_004792065.1 Mesorhizobium sp. M8A.F.Ca.ET.165.01.1.1
CGCTGCTCGACAATTTCCCGCATCCCGACGCGGGTGGACAGAATGTCATCAACCTGACCGGCATCAATGTGGTCGCTACCGATTCGGACGGAGACCAGGCGAGCGCGACGGTTCAGGTCAATGTTACAGATGACGTGCCGACGGCGGTTGCCGACACGGACAGTGTCACGGAAGGCGGCACGGCGAGCGGCAACGTGATTACCGGCGTCGGCAGCGACGGCAATGCGGCCGGCGCCGACACCAAGGGTGCCGACGGCGCCGCGGTGAGCGGCGTGACGGGTTCTGGGGCAACGAC
>NZ_SRTH01000215.1:0-295 GCF_004792065.1 Mesorhizobium sp. M8A.F.Ca.ET.165.01.1.1
GGGGGTTACATGGAATTTTTATCACTTGTTGTCGTTGTAATGGCAGCATTCCTTACACCGATACTAATCAATAGATTACGAATTACATTCTTACCTGTTGTTGTAGCAGAAATACTAATGGGTATTCTCATAGGACACTCTTTTTTAAACATAGTAGAGCGTGATGCTATGTTAAATATTTTGTCTACATTAGGCTTTATCTTCTTAATGTTTTTAAGTGGTTTAGAAATTGATTTTAAAGCATTTAAAAAAGATAAAGGATCGTCTGAAGATAAGGATAAAAGTAAAGAACCAG
>NZ_SRTH01000216.1:0-294 GCF_004792065.1 Mesorhizobium sp. M8A.F.Ca.ET.165.01.1.1
CGCCGTCATCCACTCCCTCCCTCGGGCGTCGCTCCGCTCGGGAGCTCGTTTCGGCCTCCTGTCTCGTTCGTCCTCGATTCCGCTATGCGGCCTTGAATAAGGGGAGGGAACGAGGCCGTCGTCAGCCCCCATCTTCTTCGGCGTGACTGTCATTTGCCGCCTGCCCAAGTCTTAGGTCGCCGTTTGTTCCAAGGTCTGGCTTCTTCCAGATCTCGTGCGATACGGACCAGTGTGCCCTCATCCCCAAAGCGACCGACAATCTGAATCCCGATTGGGAGGCCGCTGGCGCTTTGT
>NZ_SRTH01000217.1:0-294 GCF_004792065.1 Mesorhizobium sp. M8A.F.Ca.ET.165.01.1.1
GACGAATTGGTCGAAGCCGTCCCCTACAAAATCCACACCGTGCTCACCGACAATGGTATCCAGTTCGCCGACCTGCCAAAGAACCGGAATGGCCCTACCGCGCGTTGGCGCGGCCACCCCTTCGACCGGACCTGCTGGAGGCATGGCATCGATCACCGTCTCACCAAGCCCAACCACCCATGGACCAACGGCCAGGTCGAACGAATGAACCGAACGCTGAAGGAGGCGACTGTCCGGCGATTTCATTACGAGACCCACCGTCAGCTCGAAAACCACCTCGCTGCCTTCCTCGAC
>NZ_SRTH01000021.1:0-70156 GCF_004792065.1 Mesorhizobium sp. M8A.F.Ca.ET.165.01.1.1
TCATTCGGCATGCGGATGAAAAGACGCTGTCGGTCATTTCCAACGAGATGAAGGATCTCGCGAGCCGTGCCCGTAGCCGCAAGCTGAAGCCGGAGGAATATCAGGGCGGCACCACGGCGGTGTCCAACCTCGGCATGTTCGGCATCAAGGACTTTGCCGCGGTCATCAACCCGCCGCACGCGACGATCCTGGCGGTCGGCGCCGGCGAGGAGCGGGCGGTGGTCAAGAACGGCGAGGTCAAGATCGCCACCGTGATGTCGGTGACGCTGTCGACCGACCATCGTGCGGTTGACGGAGCGCTGGGGGCCGAACTCTTGGTCGCCTTCAAGAAGTTGATCGAGAACCCGATGGGCATGCTGGTCTAGGAAAGGGAAGGGCTGTGCGAATATTCTTCACCAGCCTTTTCGCTTTTTTCATTTCCGGGTTGGCTGGCGGTCTGATCGCGCAATGGTTGGCTGTCGCCACAGTCGCCGAGGAAGAATACATCCTCGTTTTCATGTTCTCGGTGCTGGTGACCTTGGTCGTCACCTTCGTCTTCTTCGTGGCGCAATTGACGAATGATCCGGTCGCGGTCGTGGCGAGGGCGGGCAAATCGACGCTGATTGTTTTTGTGGTGCTGCTCGTCCTCTTGGTCGCGCTGATCCTCTACAGCGACGGCAGCGCCGCGTTGGTCAGGAAAGACATGCCGATAGTTGCCGGTCTCGGTCTGCCGGGCTTGGTGACGATCATCATCCATTGGTTGTTCGTGCGCTGGCGCGTGAAGCGCGGCGTGGCCGACATAAAGGCGGGTTGAACGGATGAAGACGGTTCTTTGTTACGGTGACTCGCTGACTTGGGGCTACAATGCCGAAGGCGGGCGTCATGCGCTGCCGGATCGCTGGCCAAGCGTGCTGCAGGCCGGCCTCGGCGAAGGCGTTCAGGTCATCGCCGACGGCCTCAATGGCCGCACCACCGCCTTCGACGATCATCTGGCCGGAGCTGACCGCAACGGCGCGCGGCTGCTGCCGACGGTGCTGACGACGCATGCGCCGATCGACCTGATCGTCATCATGCTCGGTGCCAATGACATGAAACCATGGATCCATGGCAACCCGGTTGCCGCCAAGCAAGGCATCCAGCGGTTGATCGACATCGTGCGTGGCCACGACTATCCGTTCGACTGGCCGGCGCCGCAGATCCTGATCGTTTCGCCTCCTCTTATCAGCCGCACGGAGAATGCCGATTTCAAGGAGATGTTCGCCGGTGGCGACGACGCCTCGAAGCAGCTTGCACCGCAATACGCAGCACTCGCCGACGAAGTCGGTTGCGGCTTCTTCGACGCTGGCACGGTGGCGCAAACAACACCTCTCGATGGCGTCCACCTCGACGCCGAAAACACGCGAAACATCGGCAAGGCGCTGACACCAGTCGTGCGCGTCATGCTGGAATTGTGATTGAAGGAGAAAACCGTGGCTGAGAACTACGACGTCATCATCATCGGCTCCGGTCCCGGCGGCTATGTCACCGCGGTCCGTTCCGCCCAGCTCGGCTTCAAGACGGCGATCGTCGAGCGCGAACATCTCGGCGGCATCTGCCTCAACTGGGGCTGCATTCCAACCAAGGCGCTGCTGCGGTCGGCCGAGATCATGCACTATTCGGATCACCTGAAGGATTATGGCCTGAAGCTCGACGGCAAGGTCAGCGCCGACACCGCGGCCGTGGTCGATCGGTCGCGGAAAGTGTCGCTCAGGCTCAATGGCGGCGTCGCGTTCCTGATGAAGAAGAACAAGGTCGATGTCATCTGGGGCGAGGCCAAGCTCTCGAAGCCCGGTGAGATCGTTGTTTCCAAGACGGCCAAGAAGCCGATGGAACCGCAGCCGCCGGTGCCGAAAGGCGTCAAGGGCGAGGGCACCTACACGGCCAAGCACATCATCCTGGCGACCGGCGCCCGGCCGCGCGCGCTGCCCGGCATCGAGCCGGATGGCAAGCTGATCTGGACGTACTTTGAAGCCATGGTGCCGAAGGAGATGCCGAAGTCGCTGCTGGTGATGGGTTCGGGCGCCATTGGCATCGAATTCGCCTCCTTCTACCGCACCATGGGCGCCGAGGTGACGGTGGTCGAACTGCTGCCGGCGGTCATGCCGGTCGAGGACGCCGAAGTCTCGAAATTCGCGCAAAAGCAGTTCGAGAAGCAAGGCATGAAGATCATCCTCGAGGCCAAGGTGACCAAGGTCGAGAAGGGGGCGAACTCCGTCACCGCGCATGTCGAGATGAAGGACGGCAAGGTCGAGAAGATATCAGCCGATCGCATGATTTCGGCCGTCGGCGTCCAGGGCAATATCGAGAATCTCGGCCTTGAGGCACTCGGCGTCAAGACCGAGCGCGGCTGCGTCGTCATCGACGGTTATGGCAAGACCAATGTGCCCGGCATCTACGCCATCGGCGATGTCGCCGGTCCCCCGATGCTTGCCCACAAGGCCGAGCATGAGGGCGTCGTGTGTATCGAAAAGATCGCCAATTTTCCCGGTGTTCACGCGACCGACAAGCTCAAGATTCCCGGCTGCACCTATTGCAACCCGCAGGTTGCCTCGGTTGGCCTGACGGAAGCGAAAGCAAAGGCCGAAGGCCGGGATATTCGCGTCGGCCGCTTCCAGTTCGCCGCCAACGGCAAGGCCATCGCGCTTGGCGAGGACCAGGGCTTCATCAAGACCATCTTCGACAAGAAGACCGGTCAGTTGCTCGGCGCGCATATGGTCGGCGCCGAAGTCACCGAATTGATCCAGGGCTTTGTCGTGGCGATGAACCTTGAAACGACCGAGGAAGAGCTGATGCACACGATCTTCCCGCATCCGACGCTGTCGGAGATGATGAAGGAAAGCGTGCTCGACGCCTATGGTCGCGCCTTGAACGCATGATAGATTCGCCGCAGGAGACTCAGCTTCGAAGGCCGCGAGATCGCGACGGCGAGGCAGTTCGTTTCCGGATGCATTTTTACGCGCGCAAGGAGAAGGCATATGCACCTGAACGGCGTGGGCTGGATCGCAGCCATCATCATCGGCGGCCTGGCAGGCTGGCTCGCCGAAATGGTCATGAAGAGCAACACCGGCATATTCATGAACATTATCATGGGCATCGTTGGCGCGGTGGTGCTGAATGCCATCCTACAGGCGCTCAACATCGGCGTGTTCGGCGTCGGCTGGACCGCCTATCTGATCACCGGCTTCATCGGTGCCTGCCTGCTGATCTGGGTCGGTCGCCTGGTGCGCCGCTAGTCGATATCCTTCCCGGCTATGCGAAAACGGTTGTGGCGGCATGCGCCTCCGCAGCCTTTTTCTTTGTGTTGAAAAGTCCTAGATGACGTAAACGTGACGATCGCCGACGGGCGGTCGCGAGAAAAGCCAGGGTTCAGATGGTCACTGTCCTCGACACGATCGCCAACGCGCCGCGGCTGCGGCATCCCGAGAAAGCGCACAAGCCCGACCAGGAGGTGTTGCGCAAGCCGGACTGGATCCGCGTCAAGGCGCCGGTATCGAAAGGCTATGCCGAGACACGCGAGATCGTCAAATCCCACAAGCTGGTGACCGTATGCGAAGAGGCCGGTTGCCCGAACATCGGTGAGTGCTGGGAAAAGAAGCACGCCACCTTCATGATCATGGGCGAGATCTGCACGCGCGCCTGCGCCTTCTGCAATGTCGCCACTGGCATTCCGACCGCGCTCGATCCGGAGGAGCCGGCCCGCGTCGCGCATGCCGTCAAGCAGATGGGCCTTACCCATGTCGTCATCACCTCGGTCGACCGCGACGATCTCGCCGATGGCGGCGCGCAGCACTTCGCCGATGTCATCCGTGCGATCCGGGCGGCAACGCCTCTGACGACGATCGAAATCCTGACGCCGGATTTCCTACGTAAGGACGGGGCGCTGGAGATCGTCGTGGCGGCCAGGCCCGACGTCTTCAACCATAATCTCGAAACCGTGCCGTCGAACTATCTGAAGGTCCGGCCAGGCGCCCGTTATTTCCACTCGATCCGGCTGCTGCAGCGGGTCAAGGAACTCGATCCCTCGATCTTCACCAAGTCCGGCATCATGGTGGGACTGGGTGAGGAGCGCAACGAAATCCTGCAGTTGATGGATGATCTGCGTTCGGCCAATGTCGACTTCATGACCATCGGCCAGTATCTGCAGCCGTCGAAGAAGCACCACCCGGTGATCCGCTTCGTCACGCCGGAGGAATTCAAGTCCTTCGAGACGATCGGCAAGACCAAGGGTTTCCTGCTGGTGGCGTCGAGCCCGCTGACGCGCTCGTCGCATCACGCCGGCGACGATTTCGCCAGGCTGCGCGCGGCGCGCGAAGCACAGCTCGCGAAATCGCTCTGATGCGTCTTCGACGCGACGCCCTCTAGAGCCGGGTTCATGCCGAAATTCGCAGCCACCCGCCGCGTTGCTCACACGCCGCAGCAGATGTTCGCGCTGGTCGCCGACATCGAAACCTATCCGCAATTCCTGCCGCTTTGCGAGGCGCTGACGGTCCGCTCGCGCAAGGAACGGGATGGGCGCACCATCCTCGTCGCCGACATGAGCATCGGCTACAAGGCGATCCGTGAGACCTTCACGACCCAGGTGCTGCTGAAGCCCGACGAAAACGCCATCGATGTGAAGTACATCGATGGCCCGTTCAAATATCTGAGCAATGTCTGGCGTTTCGAGCCAGACGGCGCCGGCTGTGCCGTGCGCTTCTTCATCGACTATGAATTCAAGAGCCGCATCCTGGGTGCGCTGATGGGCACGATGTTCGACCGTGCCTTCCGCATGTTCGCAGAGGCTTTCGAAAAACGCGCCGATGTCATCTACGGCAAGACACCGGCGGCCTGACTCTCGCCAAGCGCCCGCAAGCCAAGCTTGAGCGCATGGTTGACCGTTTCCCGGCGGATGAAGTCGCGACCATTGTCGGCAAACAGCTTTCGTTCAGCCGTCACGGGTTGGCCGTTCACGGCGACGCCGAACCAGACCAGCCCGACCGGCTTTTCCGCAGAACCGCCACCCGGACCGGCAATGCCGGTGACGGCCAGGGTGAGGCCGGCGCGCGACCGGGCAAGCGCACCGGCTGCCATCTCGGTCGCCGTCTCGCGGGAAACCGCGCCATGCGTGTCGAGCGTGGTGGCACGAACGCCGAGCATGTCCATCTTGGCTTCATTGGAATAGGTGATGAAGCCGCGATCGACCACGGCGGAGGAGCCGGCAATGTCGGTCAGCGCGGCAATGATCATGCCGCCGGTGCAGCTTTCCGCCGTCGCCAGCATGATGCCGCGCTCGCGGCAGGCCTCAAACAGGGCGATTGCCAGTTCGCTGTTGGTCATTCCGGAACCTCGCCGGGAAACACCACGCTGGCGGTGGCGATCGCCGCTATGCCTTCCTCGCGGCCGACAAAGCCGAGCTTCTCGTTGGTCGTCGCCTTGACCGAGATGCGGTCGGCGGAAATGCCCAGCATCTGCGAAAGGACTGACGTCATCGCCTCACGGTGCGGGCCGACGCGCGGTGCCTCGCAGATCAGCGTGATATCGGCATTGGCGATGCGCCCGCCGCGCTCGCGCACAAGCCTTGCCGCATGTTCGACGAATATTCGCGACGCGGCGCCTTTCCACTGCGCATCCGACGGAGGAAAGTGCGTGCCGATGTCGCCGGCGCCGCACGTCGCCAGCAGCGCGTCGGTCAGGGCGTGCAGGCCGACATCGGCGTCGGAATGGCCCGACAATTTCCTGTCATGCGGGATGGCCACGCCGCAGAGCGTGACGTGATCGCCGGGCTCGAAGGCATGGACGTCGTAGCCGTTGCCGGTCCGGATGTCGGGGAAGTGCATCCGTTCGCTGGAAAGCCGCTGGTGTGCCATGGCGATGTCCCGTGCCCAGGTGAGTTTGACATTGTCCGGCGAGCCGGGAACGAGCTTTACCGGCATTTGCATCCATTCGGCGATCGATGCGTCGTCGGTAAAGTCGGTCTTGCCTCTGTTGTAGGCTTCCTCATGCATGGTCATGATCGCGAGGAAGGGAAAGCCTTGCGGCGTTTGCGCCGCGTGCAGCCCGCTCCTGGGGACTGTTTCGCCGACGGTGCCGGTGGCCGATTCGCGTTTCAGCGTGTCGGCGACGGGCAGGGCGGGAAGCGCGCCCTCGCGTTCGCCGATCGCCGCGATGGTGCGGTCGATCAGATCCATGTCGACAAAGGGGCGCGCGGCGTCGTGAATGAGGACCTTGTCGGGCGCGTAGCTTCTCAGCGCCTGCAGCCCGAGCCGAACCGAATCCTGCCGGGTCGCGCCTCCGGCGATTGCCGTCACCCGATCGGCATCGGTGCCCACGGCTTGCCGAAAAAGCTCGCGGTCCTCCGCATGAATGGCCACGACGATCCGGCCGATGAGCGGGTGCGCGAGAAAAATATCGATGACGCGCGCGATGACGGCGCGCCCGCCAATTCGTTGATATTGCTTCGGGCCATCGGTCTGTCCGGCGCGCGCGCCGCGACCGGCCGCGACGATAACCACCGCGACTTTACCACCCGGATCCGAAGCCTGATTTTCAGTTGCGCCAATCATCCAAGTCTGGTCCTAGTCGCGGCCAAGGCCGAAGGCCAGCATTTTCCCAATTGCGCCTCAATGTGGCGTCATTCCGCGTTGCACATTTCTCTCGATCTGGCTAGAGAATGTGCAACGAATGGACATGCTTGGTTTTTGTGCATGGTTAACTTGATCAGATTGGCCGCGCCTCTCGACGTCGGCGGCGTGAGAATCCGCAACCGCGTCTTCCTCGCGCCGATGTCCGGGATTACGGACGAGGCGTTCAGGCAGCGCGCCCATTCGCACGGCGCCGGCCTGGTCGTGTCCGAAATGGTTGCCAGCGGCGAACTCGCCAAGGGCAGGGCTGGCTGCGACCTGCGCATACGTCATTCCGGCCTGCCCGTCCATATGGTTCAGCTTGCCGGCCGAGAGGCGATGCATATGGCCGAAGGCGCTCGAATCGCCGCCGGCGAGGGCGCCGACATCATCGACATCAACATGGGCTGCCCGGCCAAGAAGGTCACCGGCGGCTATGCCGGCTCGGCATTGATGCTGGACCTCGACCACGCGCTCTCGCTGATCGAGGCCGTGGTCGGCGCCGTCAAGGTGCCGGTGACGGTCAAAATGCGGCTCGGCTGGGACGAGGCGGCACTCAACGCTCCCGTCCTTGCGCGCCGCGCCGAGCAGGCGGGCGTCAGGATGGTCACGGTCCATGGCCGCACACGCTGCCAGTTCTACCAGGGCAAGGCGGACTGGCGTGCCATCGCTCGCGTCAAGGAGGCCGTTTCCATCCCGGTCGTCGCCAATGGCGATGTCTGCTCCCCGGCTGAAGCCTCGGTCATTCTCGAACAGTCCGGCGCCGACGCCGTGATGGTCGGCCGCGCCCACTATGGCGCGCCGTGGGTCGCCGGCAGCATCGCTACGGCCGCCGCTGGGACATTTTCGCCCGGCGTTCCCGAGACCCGCCAGGCGCTCTCCGACTATATCATTGCTCATTACCAGGACATGCTGGCGCTTTACGGCATCGAGAGCGGCCTGCGCCAGGCGCGCAAGCATCTGGGCTGGTATCTCGATCGACATGCCAGGGGTGTCGCTGGCGACAGTAGAAAAGCGATAATGACCGCGTTCGAACCCGCTCGCGTCATTGCCTTGCTGCGCGATGTGTTTTCGCGCGATCCGCAAACCATGAACCTGCGGAGCGCCGCATGACCGCCACTGCTGGCCAAGGCACCGAAATAGCGGATGCCGCCCAGATCGTGCTGAATACGATCCGTCGCCCGGTGATCATGATCAGCGAGGAAGGGTTCATCATCTTCGCCAACGCCGATGCCGAGGATTTCTTTCGCTCCAGCGCGACCATGCTGGCGCGCAACACCTTGTCCAAACTCATACCTTTCGGCAGCCCGTTGCTGACGCTGGTCGACCAGGTGCGCGAGCGCCGCGCGCCCGTCAACGAATATCGGGTCGACGTCTCGTCACCGCGCCTCGGCATCGAAAAGGTCGTCGATCTCTACGTCGCGCCGGTGCCGGAATTTCCGGGCTCCGTCGTGGTCATGTTCCAGGAGCGGTCGATGGCCGACAAGATCGACCGGCAGATGACGCATCGGGGCGCGGCGCGCTCGGTGACCGGCCTGGCGGCGATGCTGGCGCATGAGATCAAGAACCCGCTGTCCGGTATCAGGGGGGCGGCCCAGCTGCTCGAACTGTCCGCCTCCGATGAGGATCGCGCGCTGACGCGGCTGATCACCGACGAGACGGACCGCATCGTGTCGCTGGTCGATCGAATGGAGGTGTTTTCCGACGAGCGGCCGATCGATCGCTATCCCGTCAACATCCACGTCGTGCTCGATCACGTGAAAGCAATCGCAAAGAACGGTTTCGCGAAGAAAATCAAGATATTGGAGGACTATGATCCATCATTGCCTCCAGTGTTCGCCAATCGCGATCAACTGATCCAGGTGTTCCTCAACCTGGTCAAGAACGCCGCCGAGGCGATCGGTAGCGATCCCCAGGGCGAGATCGTGCTGTCCACCGCCTTCCGGCCCGGCATTCGCGTTTCGGTTCCCGGCACGCAGGACCGCGTATCGCTGCCGCTGGAGTTCTGCGTGCGCGACAATGGTTCGGGCGTCTCGGAAGACATCCTCCCGATCCTGTTCGATCCCTTCATCACCACCAAGCCGAACGGCTCGGGGCTGGGGCTGGCGCTGGTCGCCAAGATCGTCGGTGAACATGGCGGCATCATCGAGTGCGATTCGACGCCGCGCGCAACGACGTTCCGGGTGCTGATGCCGGCCTGGAAGGAAACGGCGCTAGGCGCCGATCAAGACGGCGAAGGAGATCGCAAATGACCGTTCGCGGCAACATTCTCGTCGCCGATGACGATGCGGCGATCCGCACCGTGCTCAATCAGGCCCTGTCGCGTGTCGGTCACGAGGTGCGCGTCACCTCCAACGCCTCGACCCTGTGGCGCTGGGTGGCGGCTGGCGAGGGTGATCTCGTCATCACCGACGTCGTGATGCCGGACGAGAACGCCTTCGACATGCTGCCGCGCATCAAGAAGGCGCGGCCGGAACTGCCTGTCATCGTCATGAGCGCCCAGAACACCTTCATGACGGCGATCCGCGCTTCCGAAACCGGTGCCTACGAATATCTGCCGAAGCCTTTCGACCTGACCGAACTCCTCAACATCGTCAACCGCGCGCTGTCCGAGCCCCGGCGCCCCAAGATCGATGCGCGGCAGGAAGAGCAGCCCGAAACGATGCCGCTGGTCGGCCGTTCGGCGGCCATGCAGGACATCTACCGCATGCTGGCGCGCATGATGCAGACCGACCTGACGGTGATGATCTCGGGCGAATCGGGCACCGGCAAGGAACTGGTGGCGCGCGCGCTGCATGAATATGGACGCCGTCGTGGCGGTCCATTCGTTGCCATCAACATGGCGGCGATCCCGCGCGATCTGATCGAATCGGAATTGTTCGGCCACGAGAAGGGCGCCTTCACCGGCGCGCAGAACCGCTCGACCGGCCGCTTCGAGCAGGCAGAGGGCGGCACGCTGTTCCTCGACGAGATCGGCGACATGCCGATGGAGGCGCAGACGCGCCTGCTGCGCGTCCTGCAGCAGGGCGAGTACACGACGGTCGGCGGCCGCACGCCGATCAAGACCGATGTGCGCATCGTTGCCGCCACCAACAAGGACCTGCGCACGCTGATCAACCAGGGCCTCTTCCGCGAGGACCTCTTCTACCGTCTCAACGTCGTGCCGCTCAGGTTGCCGGCGCTGCGCGAACGCTCCGAGGATGTGCCCGACCTGGTGCGCCATTTCTTCAAGCTTGGCGAGATGGAGGGGCTGCAGACCAAGCGCATCTCTTCCGGCGGCATCGAGCTGATGAAGCGCTATCCCTGGCCAGGCAATGTGCGCGAGCTGGAAAACCTCGTTCGCAGGCTCGCCGCGCTTTATTCGCAGGACGAGATCTCCGCCGAGATCATCGAGGCGGAACTCAAGACAGGCGAGCGCCCGGTGGTACCGGGCGCCGGCAACCTCATTCCCGACGATCTTTCCATCGGCCAGGCGGTGGAGCACTTCCTGCAGCGCTATTTCGCCTCCTTTGCAGGCGAATTGCCGCCCGCCGGTCTCTACGAGCGCATTCTGTCCGAGGTCGAATATCCCTTGGTGCTGGCTTCGATGACGGCAACCCGCGGCAACCAGATCAAGGCCGCGGAGCTTTTGGGCCTCAACCGCAATACCCTGCGCAAGAAGATTCGCGAGTTGGGCGTCAACGTCTACAAGTCCTCCCGCCAGACCTGAGCCCGCGCCAAGCACACGATCTTTTCAGGGGACCGAACGGGGAAAGAGTCCCGCTGCTGTCACACTTGTTGCATAATCGCCACAATGCATTGCATAGATCCGACGCAATCACTGGCTCTAGACGGCGACATGGCTCCGCAGGCACCTGTACTCAACAAACCGCTTTTCAGCGAACCTGGCGCGCGCGACGGGCGCCGGCTGCTGGCGCTGCCCGGCGTGGTGGCGGTCGTCGGTGCCCTGGTCATGGCGGCTATCTCGTTCGCCATCCTGGTCGGAGCGACGCCGATTGCGCCTGACGCCAAGACGACCTGGGCGCTGATCGCGCTCAACGCCGCCTTCGTGCTCGTTCTCATCGCGTTGGTCGGGCGGGAGGTGCATCGCATCGTCATGGCGCGCCGCCATGGCAAGGCGGCTTCTCGGCTGCATGTGCGCATCGTTGCCATGTTCGCGCTGGTTGCCGCCATTCCCGCCATCATGGTGGCGATCATCGCCTCGATAACGCTCGATATCGGCCTTGATCGCTGGTTCGAGATTCGCACCAAGACGATCGTCAATTCTTCACTGTCGATCGCCGACGCCTATGTGCAGGAGAACGCCCGCAATCTGCAGGGCACGACGCTGTCGATGGCCTATGATCTCGATTCGTCCCGCACGCTCTACGGCCTCGATCGCACCGGCTTTCTCGACCTCATGAACAAGGAAGCCGTGGGCCGCTCGCTGGCGCATGCCGCGCTGATCAAGCCCGACGGCTCCTTCGTCATGAGCGCCAAGACCGATGCCGATTTCGCCATGCCGGAACCGCCGGAAGGAGCGGTTGCCACCGCCACAGACGGCAAGCCGGTGCTGATCGAGCCGCGCACGCGCAACATCATGGGCGCCATCGTCAAGCTGCGGGAGATCGAGGGCCTCTATCTCTACACTATCCGACTTGTCGACCCCGAGGTGATCAAGGCGCGGCAGATCGTCAGGTCCAACACCGACGAGTATCGCAATCTCGAGGATAACAGGCGCACCTCGCAAGTGGCATTTGCGCTGCCCTATTTGTCACTCACCTTGATCATCATCCTGTCGGCGATCTGGACCGGCATCGCTGTTGCCGACCGGCTGGTGCGGCCAATCCGTCAGCTGATCGGCGCTGCCGACGAAGTCGCGACCGGCAATCTCGACGTTGCGGTGCCGGTGCGGCCATCCGATGGCGATGTCGCCTCGCTTGGCGATACGTTCAACAAGATGCTGCTGGAGCTCAAATCACAGCGCAACGAGATTCTGTCGGCGAAGGACCTGATCGACGAGAGGCGGCGTTTTTCCGAAGCCGTGCTTGCCGGTGTCACCGCCGGCGTCATTGGCGTCGACCCTTACGGCATCATCACCATCGTCAACCGTTCTGCCGAATCGATGCTGGCCATTTCCGCCAGCGCGGCGCTCGGGCAAAACCTTTCCGCGGTCCTGCCGCATGTCGGCCGTGTCTTCGAGATCGGCCGCAAGTCCGGCAAACCTGTCTATCGCGAGCAGGTGACTTTCTATCGAGCCGGCGCCGAGCGGACCTTTAACGTGCAGGTCACCATCGAGGCAGGCGATGACGGCTCGGAGGAAAAATCCTATGTCGTGACGGTGGACGACATCACCGATCTGGTTCAGGCCCAGCGTTCGTCCGCCTGGGCAGATGTGGCGCGGCGCATCGCCCACGAGATCAAGAACCCGCTGACCCCGATCCAGCTTTCCGCCGAGCGTATCAAGCGCCGCTACGGCAAGGTCATCACCGAAGACCGCGAAGTTTTCGACCAGTGTACCGACACCATCATCCGGCAGGTGGAGGACATCGGCCGCATGGTCGACGAGTTCTCGGCCTTCGCGCGCATGCCAAAGCCCGAGATGAAAGCCATCGACCTGCGCGAATCGCTGCGCGAGGCCTCTTTCCTGGTCGAAGTCAGCCGTGCCGACATCACCTTCGAGCGGATATTCGGCAACGAACCGCTCAAGGGCACTTTCGACAGCCGGTTGATGGCTCAGGCCTTCGGCAATGTGATCAAGAATGCCGCCGAGGCGATCGACGGGCTGGAACAGAAGGACGGTTCGCACGGCATAATCCGGATTCAAGCCGGCCGCCAGAATGGCGCGATTCGCATCGACGTCATCGACAATGGCAAAGGCCTGCCGCGCGAGAATCGCCAACGCTTGTTGGAGCCCTATATGACCACACGTGAAAAGGGCACTGGGCTTGGTCTCGCTATCGTCAAGAAGATCGTGGAGGACCATGGCGGCAGGCTGGAACTCCATGACGCGCCCGCGGATTTCCATGGCGGGCGCGGCGCGATGATCAGCATCGTCCTGCCGCCCGCGACCGGCGCGCCGCCGCGCGGCGAAAGCAGGGCGGACCACGAAAGAGAAACTGAAAAGGTCGGTAATGGCGTCTGATATTCTCATCGTCGATGACGAGGAAGACATCCGTGAACTCGTCGCGGGCATCCTGAGTGACGAGGGTCATGAAACCCGTACGGCATTCGATGCCGACAGCGCCCTGGCGGCCATCGCCGATCGAGCGCCGAGGCTGATCTTCCTGGACATCTGGCTGCAGGGTTCGCGCCTGGACGGGTTGGCGTTGCTCGACGAGATCAAGACCATGCACCCCAACCTGCCCGTGGTGATGATTTCAGGCCATGGCAACATCGAAACGGCGGTTTCCGCCATCCGTCGCGGCGCTTATGACTTCATCGAGAAGCCGTTCAAGGCCGACAGGCTGATCCTCATTGCCGAACGCGCGCTCGAGACCTCGAAATTGCGCCGCGAGGTTTCCGACCTCAAGCTGCGCAGCGGCGAGACCTTCGACCTGATCGGCATGTCGTCGGCGATGAGCCAGTTGCGCCAGACCATCGAGCGCGTCGCGCCGACCAACAGCCGCGTGATGATCGTTGGCCCCTCCGGTTCGGGCAAGGAACTGGCGGCGCGCGCCATCCATACGCTGTCGACCCGCAAGGGCGGGCCGTTCGTGACGCTGAGCGCCGCCAACATCACGCCCGAGCGCATGGAGATCGAATTGTTCGGCACCGAATCGAACGGGGTCGAGCGCAAGGTGGGAGCGTTGGAGGAGGCCCATCGCGGCATTCTCTACATCGACGAAGTGGCCGACATGCCACGCGAGACGCAGAACAAGATCTTGCGCGTGCTGGTCGAACAGCAGTTCGAGCGGGTGGGCGGCACGAAGCGGGTCAAGGTCGATGTCCGCATCATTTCCTCGACCTCGCAGAACCTGGAGGCAATGATCGCCGACGGGCGTTTCCGCGAGGATCTTTACCACCGGCTCGCCGTGGTTCCGGTCATGGTGCCGGGGCTGGCCGAGCGGCGCGAGGACATCCCCTATCTCGTCGACAATTTCATGAAGCAGATCGCCCGCCAGGCCGGCATCAAGCCGCGCCGTATCGGCGATGACGCGCTGGCCGTGCTGCAGGCGCACAACTGGCCGGGCAACGTGCGCCAGCTGCGCAACAATGTCGAGCGGCTGATGATCCTGGCGCGCGGCGAGGACGTCGACGCGCCGATCACCGCCGATCTGCTGCCGTCCGAAATCGGCGATGTCATGCCGCGCACGCCGAACCAGTCGGACCAGCACATCATGGCGCTGCCGCTGCGCGAGGCGCGCGAACAGTTCGAAAAGGACTATCTGATAGCCCAGATCAACCGTTTCGGTGGCAACATTTCGAAGACGGCCGAGTTCATCGGCATGGAGCGTTCCGCCTTGCATCGCAAGCTGAAGTCGCTGGGCGTCTGACGCGGCGTCCATCAGCCGCGCCTGGGCCAAGCATTTGCCGGTTGCGGCGGCGGCGGAATCGCATAAGAAAGCCCGAGAATTTTCCAGGGGTCGCCAATGCCGCGCATTGCCTATGTCAACGGGCGCTACGTCGCTCATGCTGACGCTTCCGTGCATATCGAGGATCGCGGCTATCAGTTCGCCGACGGCGTCTACGAGGTCTGCGAGGTGGCGCGCGGCTTCATCGTCGACATGCCGCGCCACCTTGCCCGCCTGAACCGCTCGCTGACCGAGCTGTCGATCGCCTGGCCGGTGACACGCAATGTGTTGCCGCTGATCCTGCGCGAGGTGGTCAACCGCAATCATGTCGTCGACGGTCTGGTCTATGTTCAGGTGACGCGCGGTGTCGCCAGCCGCGATTTCGTTTTTCCGTCGGCGGACACGAAGCCGGCTTTGGTGGTGACAGCCAGGAAGGCGGATCCTGCCGCCGGCACGAAACGAGCCGAGACCGGTATCGCGGTCATTACCGTGCCGGAGAACCGCTGGGACCGTGTCGACATCAAGACCGTCGGGCTGCTGCCCAACGTATTGGCCAAGCAGAAGGCCAAGGAAGCTGGCGCCCAGGAAGCCTGGTTCGTGGACACGGATGGCAACGTCAAGGAAGGCGGCTCGTCGAATGCCTGGATCGTTACCAGGGACGGCGTTCTGGTCACCAGGCCGGCCGAACATGGCATTCTGCGCGGCATCACGCGTACCACCATGTTCGAAGTCGCCGCAAAGCTCGGCCTGAAGATCGAGGAGCGTGGATTTTCCGTCGCCGAGGCCAAGGCGGCTCGCGAAGCATTCATCAGTTCGGCGACGACTATTGCCATGCCAATCGTGGCCATTGACGGTGATCCCATAGCCAATGGACACCCCGGCTCAATAACACTTTCGTTGCGGCAAGCCTTTTTTGACATTGCGGAAAAAAGTCCAGCCTGATAACCGCACAGGTGGAATGAACATCAATATATCTCGTTCTGCTTGTCGTTACTGACGGCAAGAGGGTGTTTGCGCGCTTGACATGTGCCCGCTAATTTGGCGCATTGGCTGCAAACCGAAGGGGATCGGCGAAAGACAAAAACAATGGCGGAACGATCGCAAAACCTTCAGGACCTGTTCCTGAACTCAGTTCGCAAGAGCAAGAACCCGCTCACCATCTTTCTCATCAACGGCGTGAAGCTGACCGGCGTGGTCACTTCCTTCGACAATTTCTGCGTCCTGTTGCGCCGCGACGGCCACTCCCAGCTCGTCTACAAGCACGCCATTTCCACGATCATGCCGAGCCAGCCGGTTCAGATGTTCGATGGCGAGGAAAGCCAGGGCGCCTGATTGGCACGTGAGAAGGACGCGGACGGCACGGTTCGCGGAAAACCAGCGCATCATCCCGGGGCGGCCGAAGCCCCGACCCGGGCCGTTGTCATCGTACCGGTGCTTACCCGCCAACCGCGTAATGACGATGACACGAGCCGTCCCCGGCTGACGCGCTCGGCCGAGGCGCGCCACGACGAAGCAGTCGGCCTTGCCCGCGCCATCGATCTTGATCTGATCCATACGGCCGTCGTGACCGTCAACGACCCGCGTCCGGCGACATTGCTGGGCAGCGGCAAGGTCGAGGAATTCGCCGAAATCGTCAAGGAGGGCCACGCGGAAGTGGTCATCGTCGACCATCCGCTGACGCCGGTGCAGCAGCGCAATCTCGAGAAGGAATTCAACGCCAAGGTGCTGGATCGCACCGGGCTGATCCTGGAGATTTTCGGCGAGCGGGCGCGCACCAAGGAAGGCACGCTGCAGGTCGAGCTTGCCCATCTCAACTACCAGAAGGGCCGCCTGGTACGCAGTTGGACCCACCTGGAGCGCCAGCGTGGCGGTGCCGGCTTCCTCGGCGGCCCCGGTGAAACGCAGATCGAATCCGATCGGCGTCAGTTGCAGGAAAAGATCATAAAGCTGAAGCACGAGCTGGAAACCGTGCGCCGCACCCGCGACCTGCATCGCGCCAAGCGCAAGAAGGTGCCGTTTCCGGTGGTGGCGATCGTCGGCTACACCAATGCCGGCAAGTCGACGCTGTTCAACAAGCTGACCGGGGCAGGGGTGCTGGCGCAGGACATGCTGTTTGCCACGCTTGACCCGACACTGCGCCGCGTACGCCTGCCGCATGGCACGCCGATTATACTTTCCGACACGGTGGGCTTCATTTCGGACCTTCCGACGCATCTGATCGCTGCTTTCCGCGCGACCTTGGAAGAGGTGGTCGAGGCCGATCTCGTCATCCATCTGCGTGACATTTCCGATCCCGATACGGCGGCTCAGGCCGAGGATGTCGAGCGCATCCTCGCCGACCTCGGCGTCGATGCCGGCGACGCCAAGCGCGTCATCGAAGTCTGGAACAAGATCGACCTTCTGGACGAAGGCAACAGGCACCGGCTGCTTGCCGACGGCGCCGACGGCAGCAAGGAACCGCCAATCGCCGTATCGGCGGTATCAGGCGAAGGCATCGATGTGCTGAAAGCGGTCATCGAAACGCGAATGGCCGGCGAGCTGCAAGACCTGACGGTGACGATCGAGCCGGCCCAGTTTGCCTTGGTCGATTGGCTTTATCGCAATGGTGACGTCGTTTCGCGGACCGACAATGACGACGGCAGCGCCACCATTTCACTGAAGGCCACGCAAAGCGCTCGCGAAGAGATCGAAAGCCGATTGCGGCGCAAGAACAACGGCTAACGCGCAGCAACTCCAGGAAAAGTGTATCGCGGTTTTTCGCCCGGCATTGCCGAGCTATAGGCTTACGTCGCGGTTTTCGCTTCCTGCCAGAGCGCTTCCATTTCCTCCAGGGTCGCTTCCTCCAGCGTGCCGCCGGATTTCTCCACGGCCTGCTCGACGTAGTGGAAGCGTGAGCGGAATTTCTCGTTGGTGCCGGCAAGCGCCGCTTCCGAGTCGAGCTTCAAGTGACGGCCCAGATTGACGACGGCAAACAGCGTGTCGCCGAACTCGTCCTTGATGTCAGCCGTTTCGCCCTTGGCCAGCGCCTCGCGCAACTCCCCGATCTCTTCCTCGATCTTGTCCAGGATGGGAACGGCCTCGCTCCAGTCGAAGCCGACACGGGCAGCCTTTTCCTGAAGTTTCAGCGCTCGCGTCAAGGCGGGCAGGGCGACTGGAACACTGTCCAGGAAGCCTTTGCCGTTGTCCTCGGGGTCGAGGCCACGCGCGAGGCGGGCTTGCCGCTTCTCGGCCTTCTCCTGCGCCTTGATCTTCTCCCACATGCCCTTGGCCATGCCGGCGCTGCGAGCCTTCTCGTCGCCAAAGACATGCGGATGGCGGCGGATCATCTTGGTGGTGATGGCCTGGACCACGTCGCCAAACGCGAACTCTCCGGCCTCCTGCGCCATCTGCGCGTGGTAGACGACCTGCAGCAGGAGGTCGCCGAGTTCGTCGCGCAGGTCGTCGAGATCGCCGCGCGCGATGGCGTCCGCCACCTCATAGGCTTCCTCGATCGTATAAGGGGCGATGGTGGAGAAATCCTGCTCGATGTCCCACGGACAGCCGGTCTTCGGCGCGCGCAATGCCGCCATGATCTCGATCAGGCGTGAAATATCTTTCGATGGCGTCATGCGGCGGATGCTATCGCGCCGACCGCCGCGCGGCCAACGCTGTCAGCCGGCGAGGGGACCTTGTCCACAGTTGCACGTACCCGTTTCGTCAGTCCAGCACGGAAACGATCGCCTTGGCGAGGTCATCCATGCCGTCCTCGGGCAGGCCGGCCACGTTGATGCGGCTGTCGCCGACCATGTAGACGGCGTGCTCGGCGCGCAGCCGTTCGACCTGCGCTTCCGTGAGGCCAAGCCGGGAGAACATGCCGCGATGGCTGGCAACGAAGTCGAAACGATCGGAATTGGATTGCCGGCGCAACGCCTCGGCGAACGCGACCCGAAGCCGCAGCATACGCAGGCGCATCTCTTCGAGCTCGGCTTCCCAGTCGGCACGCAGCGCGGCGTCTTCCAGCACGATGCGCACCGCGGCCGCGCCATGGTCCGGCGGCATCGAATACATGGCGCGCGCCGCCGACAGCATCTGGCTCATCGCCACGTCGGCCTGCGCGCCGTCCCTGGCCAGCACCATCGCCGCCCCGACACGGTCGCGGTAGACGGCGAAATTCTTCGAACAGCTCGACGCCACGACCATTTCCGGCACCTTCGCGGCCAACAGTCGCAAACCGAGTGCGTCCGCCTCGAGGCCGTCGCCAAAGCCCTGATAGGCGATGTCGACAAATGGCAGCAGGCCGCGCTCGACGACCAGATCCGTGACGGCCTCCCACTGAGCCGCGTCGAGATTGGCGCCGGTCGGGTTATGGCAGCAGCCATGCAGCAGCACCACGTCGCCGTTGTTGGCGCCCCGTAGCGCGGCCAGCATATCGTCGAAACGAACCGCGCCCGAGGCCGCATCGAAATAGGGATATTCGCGGATCTGCAGGCCGGCGGCACGCATCACCGGCATATGGTTCGGCCAGGTCGGGTCGGAGACCCAGACCGTCGCGTCCGACCGTGTGCGCTTGAGCAGTTCCGCCACCAGCCGCAGCGCGCCGGAGCCGCCAGGCGCCTGTGCCGCCCGGATGCGCGACAGGTCCGCACCCGGACCGAAGGCGAGCTTGGCCATCACGGTATTGAACCCGATATCGCCCGCGAGGCCGAGATAGGTCTTGGTATCCTGTCCCTGCAGCAGCCGCTTCTCGGCCTCGCGCACGGCGCGCATGACCGGCGTCTTGCCGTCGCGATCCTTGTAGACGCCGACGCCGAGGTCGACCTTGCCAGGGCGTGGATCGGCGCGATAGAGGCCGATCAGCGCAAGAATCTTGTCGGCGGGAGCTGGCTGCAGGTCTTCGAACATCATTATGGTTCCGTTGGCGCGGCGGAGTGATACGCAAATTGGCTACGTTTCACCAGCGGTTTCGGTGCGCCGGCATGAAAGGCGGCACTGTTGGTACAGCTTCCACCCACTTCAGAGAAAGCATGCTCCATGCTCGTCCGTCTGACTATGATCTGCGCCGGCGCCACGGCGGCGACCCGGAAAGGATCGTTTCCTTCGGATGAACCGCTGGAGCCACGATCGCTGACATTGGCAAACGCGATGCGCGGGACGCTGCGTCGCGCCGACCGTGTGTGGACAGCGCCGGCGCTTCGCGCCCGTCAGACCGCGCAGGCGCTATCGCTGGATGCATCTGTCGATCCGACGCTGGCGGACCAGAACTACGGACGATGGGCAGGCAAGAGCCTTGACGAGGTGGAGGCGCGACAGCCCGACGAGATCGGCGCCTGGCGCACGGATCCGAATGCGGCCCCGCATGGTGGCGAATCGCTGGCCGAGGTTGCCCAAAGGGCGGCTGGATTGATGGATCGATTGATCGCCGAACGTGGCCACACGATCGCAGTAACGCATGCCAGCGTCATCCGCGCCGCGATCCTGCATGTTCTCGGCGCGCCGCTTGCCGCCAGTTGGAAGATCGACGTCGAGCCGCTGAGCATCACGGATTTTCGCAGCGATGGCCACAGGTGGATGCTCCGCGCCTGCGGCGTAACGCTTCCCAAACCGGCAAAACACTTTGGACCAGAGGGCGCCTACGACAACTGAGCGAGGTGAGGGCAGCCGCCGACATATCCTCCAACGAAGAAAAAATGGCGCCAGCGGGATTAAAGGCCCCACATGCTCCGTAAACAGGGCATGAAACCGTCGATGCCACGCTTTGACATCATAGGACAGCTCGGGTCGCTGCGGCGCTATGCGCGCTCGCTGACGCGCGACGGCGTCGAGGCCGAGGATCTCGTGCATGACGCGCTGGTGCGCGCCTATGAGCGGCGCGGCACCTTCCGCTCGGGAGGAAACCTGCGGGCATGGCTGCTGTCGATCGTCCACAACACCTTCATCGACCGCGTGCGTTCGCGCCGTTCGGAAGCGGCGCGGCTGGAACAGGCCGGATATCTGGCCGACGGCAGCACGCCGGCGCCGCAGGAACATTCCGTGCGCCTGGCGCAGGTGCGCGAAGCCTTTTTCAGCCTGCCGGAAGAGCAGCGCTCGGCGTTGCATCTGGTCGCCATCGAGGGCCTCTCCTACCAGCAGGCGGCAAATGCCAGCGGCGTGCCGCTGGGCACGCTGATGTCGCGTATCGGCAGGGCGCGCGCGGCTTTGCGCCAGATGGAAGAGGCGCCCGCCCGTGGCAAAAATCATCTCAGGATCGTGGGAGGCGACTCATGACCGCTCTTGTCGACCCGGTTACGGACGCCGATCTCGACGCCTATGTCGACGACCAGCTCGACGTCACCCGCCGCATCGAGGTCGAGGCTTTCCTGGCCGCGCGTCCGGCGGCGGCCGCGCGCGTGATGTCCGATCTGCGCACCCGCGACGAACTGCGCGTGGCGTTGGCTGGCTCCGGTGGCATGGCGCGGCCAGCAACGGCCGATGCCGCACGGCGGCTGGAGAGGGGACTTGGCCGGGGCCGTATCTTCGGCGTGCTGCAACGCGCGGCGGCGGTTGCTGCTTTCGTTGCCGCCGGCTGGCTGGCCAACGGCATCATCGGGCCGATATCGGTGACAAAGGTCGTCGCTTCGCCGCAGCCGCCCGCCTATGTCGACGAGGCGGTACAGGCACATAGGACGACGCTGCTGCGCGAGAACATGCCCTCGCAGACCGAGGCGCCCAATTACAATGCCGGCGAGATCCGCGCCGCCACCGCCATTGTCATGCCATCCCTGCCGACGGACTGGAAAGTCCGCGACGTGCAGATCTATCCGTCGCGCTTCGGCCCGAGTGTCGAGATTGCTGTTGAAACGAAGGAGATGGGCCTGGTGTCGCTGTTCGCAATCCGGCCGGGCACTTTCGATGTGGTCAAACCGACCGTCGCGCCCTCCGGCGACATCTCCTCGGCTTACTTCCAGATCGGCGATGTCGCCTACGCGGTTGTCGCGAAGAGCGAGGTTCATGATCTCGACCGCGCCGCCGAAACGCTCGCCAGAACGCTTTACTGACCGATCCACAAAGGAGACCTGAAAATGAATGCGCCCAATCTTGGATACCGCGTGGGCACAGGCGCCCGGACCGGAGCCGTCTACGACGAGGGCCTGCGCCAGCACATGCTGCGCGTTTACAATTACATGGGCCTCGGCCTGGTGGTCACGGGCCTTGTCGCCTTGCTGGTGTCGTCGACGCCGGCTCTCTACGTGCCGATCTTTTCCAGCCCGCTGAAATGGGTGGTGATGCTGGCGCCGCTCGCTTTCGTGCTGCTGTTCTCGTTCAAGATGCAGACCATGTCGGCGGCAAGCGCGCAGGCAATGTTCTGGGCCTTCTGTGCCGTCATGGGCCTGTCGCTGGCCTCGGTGTTCCTGGTCTTCACCGGAACCAGCATCGCGCGCACCTTCTTCATCGCCGCCACCATGTTCGGCGCCACCAGCCTCTACGGCTACACGACCAGGCGCGACCTGACGCAGTTCTCGTCCTTCCTGATCATGGGCTTGATCGGTGTGGTGATCGCCAGCATCGTCAACATTTTCCTCGGCTCGACCGCGCTGCAGTTCGCCATCTCGGTGATCGGCATCGCCGTGTTCATCGGCCTGACCGCCTGGGATACGCAGACGATCAAGGAGCAGTATGCGGAGAATTTCGATGCGGAGTCGCGGCAGAAGCTCGCCGTCTTCGGTGCGTTCTCGCTCTATCTGAATTTCATCAACATCTTCCAGCTGCTGCTGAATTTCACCGGCGAGCGGGAATAGTCCGAACCGTAGCAGGCAACATCTGGCATTCTGCCGTGGCCGGAGGGAAACCTCCGGCCACTTTTTCATTCGAGACGACGCTTGGCCCGCGGCGCCGTCGATGTTCATAAATGCAAATGGGTCGGCGGCCTTGAGTTCGAGCCCGGCCATTTGCCAGCCTGCTGGCCACACCAGACAAACCGCGAGGACATATGGGACAGGACAGCCTGACGCTCGACGGTGACGGCATATCGGCAACCATCGTCGCGGATGGCGCGGAACTGGTTTCGCTGCGGGATGCACGAGGATTTGAGTTCCTGTGGCAGGCCGGACCGGCCTGGCGGCGCCATTCGCCGGTGCTGTTTCCGATCGTCGGCCGGCTGAAGGGCGATCAGCTGCGCCATCGCGGCCAAACCTATCCGATGACGCAGCACGGCTTCGCGCGCGATAAGCCTTTTGTGTGGGCGGAGAGGGGCCCGCGGTCCTGCACGCTGGTGCTCACCGATGACGCGGAAACCCGAACGCACTACCCGTTCGCATTTCGCCTGGCCGTGACCTATACGCTGGGCGAGGGGCAACTCGACATAGGATTAGAGGTCACCAACACTGGCGACGACCCGTTGCCGGCCTCGATCGGGGCGCATCCGGCGTTCAACTGGCCGCTTCTGCCCGATGTAGCCAAGGATGCCCATCGCCTGACGTTCGCCGAAGCAGAGCGCGCTCCGATCCGCCGGCTGAAGGATGGCCTGCTCACCGCGACGCCGCAGCCAACGCCTGTCAAAGGCAATATCCTCGAGGTGTCCGAACGGCTGTTTGATGGGGACGCCGTGATCCTGGACCAGCCGGCCAGCAGCAGCGTTCGCTACAGCGCCGATCGCGGTCCGGCGATCGAGGTCTCATGGCAGGGATTTCAAGAACTGGGCATTTGGTCCAAACCCGGCGGCGCACCGTTCCTGTGCATCGAGCCTTGGCACGGTATTGCCAGCCCGCTGGATTTCGATGGCGAGTTCACCGACAAGCCGGGCCTGATGCTGATCGCGCCGGGCGCGAAGCGTTCGCTGAGTTACCGGATCAGGCTGGAGCAGGGGCCTCGGTAAAGTTTCCTGCAAGCCGGGGACCGGAGCCGTATTCGACCTCAGGTCGGGTTTCAAACCTGCCGGACCACGGCGCCGATCACATTGACGAGAAGGCGCGCGGCGATGAGCGCCGACAGGCCGTCAATGTCGTTTGGCGGATAGAGCTCCACAAGATCGAATCCGGCGATCCTCGCCCGCTTGCCGAGGCCTGCGATGAGATCGATGATCTGCGTATAGGTGAGGCCGCCGGGCGTACGCGCGGCCACGCCAGGCATGATGCCTGGGTCGAGACTGTCGCAGTCGAAGGTGACGACGACCCGCGCGCCTTCCGGAATATGGCGCAGGGCGGCTTCGACACCCAGGGCGTGAACCTCGCGGGCGGTGACGAAACGGCTGCCATAGTGCCGCGCCGCTTCGATTTCCGCGAGGCGTGCGCTGCCGACGCTGCGCAATCCGACCTGCACCATGCCGGCGACATGCGCCATCTCGCTCGCCCGGCGCATCGGGCTGGAGTAGCCGTAGCGCTCGCCATGCACTTCGTCACGCCAGTCGATATGGGCGTCGATCTGCAGGATCCAGACAGGCCCGTGATCCGCGAAGCCGGCGAGGAAGGGACTGACCACGGAATCGTCGCCGCCGAGCAGGATGGGCACGGCCGGCGATGACAGGATCTCGCGCGTCTTCGCCTCGATCCGGGCACGGTTGCCAGCATTGTCATGCATGATGGTCAGGATGTCGCCGGCGTCGACGCAGCAGATCGGCCTGCCGTCGAACAGCGGGCCGCCGAGATCGAAATCCCAGTGCTCGACGAGCGCGGCATCACCCTGGCTCGCAAAGCGGATGGCCTCGGCGGCCAAGGCATGACCGCTGCTGTCTTTGCCGGGATAGGTGCTGCCGTGACCAGCTCCGAAGATTACCGCGCGGGGCGCCGTGCCATCGGCGAGGCGATCGGGCAAGCCTAGAAAGGAAGATCGAGTGGTCATTTCTGATCGCCTTCAGTCCCGCCGACGCATGATGAGTGGATTGGAGCAGGGTGGTTGCTTTGTATGCCGGATTCCATCGAGCGCATCCAGATCCATCGCATCCTGCTCGAAGCTGCGCTGATCCGATCCGGATATAGGAACACACATGGAGAGCATCGCGCGGCACCGCCGCGTCATCTACAGTGATATGTTGGGTGCGGGCGGTCCGCAAAACGGATGTATTGTCTCGATCGACGCGCCGGTATCGGCGGCGTGTTCGAAAATCCGCTGCGAGGCCGAAGACCTCAGGAGGTGAGCGGCATTAGTGGGCTTCACTGCCTGGAGCGGACGAGGGCCAGGAGGTCGGGTGAAGATCTATGTTCCGAGTGTAGTGGAGGGGCAGGAATGGGTTCTTCCCGAACAAACCGACCGACCAGCTACCAGTTGGCTCCTGATGTTCTGTGTATCGTCGCTTCATTGGCCCATTGGATGATACGTGTTCATCTTTCCTGCTTCTCAGGTCGAGACCTCGCCGATTGATCGGTGTCGTCCTTACGACGCCGTCGGGGCAATCAATGCATCCGGCCTGCCAGACCGACAGGATGCGCCAGGCGCACGCCTCGGCCTCCGCCGCCACTGCGCTCATGATCGCCAATCAGCTCGATCCCTGCTGCTCTGAGGGCGATTACGACGTTCTTCCGCATGTCAAACGCGCCAGGTAGATCGCTCTCGCCGGCCTCCATTCGTTGGATGGCTGACAGGGAAATGCCGGCACGCTCAGCTAGGCTTTTCTGGTCGATTCCAAGCAATGCCCGGGCTGCGCGAATCTGCGAAGCGCTAATCACATTTTGGTCTCCAGGCTACGCTGCTCCGCATTGAAACAGTCATCGACCAACGCGACGGCGTATGGAAAGACGGCAATGGTGATCAGTAAAGGGATCATCCCGGCTCGTCGTTTTTAAGCCGCGAAAACCAGAACGCGCTGATCAAAGCGCCTTTTATGCGTGGTAACAAAAGCAGTATCAGCGCTACAATAATAAGAGAGATCAATACCATTGTGACGGCGAAGTGTGACAGAAGAAGCCCTTGGAACAAGAAATACAAGGGGGCTGCAAAGACGCCCGCAATGAGGATGGTGAACCAAGGCGCCGCATCGTCAGATTCTATGTCACCAAAGTGTTCTCCACAAACTGCGCAACGCTCCACCTGCTTCAGGTAGGTGCGATACAATTTCCCCTGACCACAGTTAGGGCATCGGCCCACCAAGCCTCGTGAAAGGGCGACTGGCAGGGTCGGCCGTGCAAATCTGTCGCTTCCTTTGTCCATCAATGATAATGTATAATACATGACACTCAATGGTTAAAACACCTAGATATACACTGTCTGACATGATGCTGAACGGGTCCAGCGTTAGGTTGCGGGGCTGCTGCGCCATCAGATGGACACTGTCTGACCATGCGCGCCTTCCGACTGTCATTTCAGATGATCGGCCAACTCGTAAGGCCCACTAGGACGCCTGAGCGTTGCACTCAAGCCTGCCGCGGCTATTTCGCCGACAGTTCACGGCGGAGGGCATCGGTTCCGTGAGGAACACCGGAAGCTAGCTGCCCGTCGGGTGATGGTTCCTGCCCGCTTGGCTGACGCAGTCCAGCGCGCTCATCACTTCCTGATCTCGGCCTGCTCCCTTGCAATCTGCGGCAGCCCGTCGACCAGTTTGCCCTGCTTCTGCTTCACGCTGCGATCGTTCAAGGCTCCGTTTTCACATCGAAACCTGGTTAGTCGGGATGCCATTTTGTGGCGGAAGAGCCCTCCACATCGATAGTCAACTTCGAGCAACGCCAGCCTTTGAACTCACTCCCTCAAGCAAGGCGAGCAGGCCTTTCAGAATTTCGATGGGCGGCGGTGGGCAGCCTGGAATATGCAGGTCGACGGGCAGCGCCTCCGACACTCCGCGCATCACGGCATAGCCGCCGGCGAAACAGCCGCCGTTCTTCGCGCAATCTCCGAGCGCGACCACCCATTTGGGATTAGGAGTTGCGTCGTATGTCCGCTTCAATGCCTCGCGCATGTTTTTTGTGACCGGACCCGTGACGAGCAGCACATCGGCATGGCGCGGCGACGCGACGAACCGGATCCCAAAACGCTCGATGTCGTAGAAAGCGTTGTTGAGCGCATGCATCTCGAGTTCGCAACCGTTGCAGGAACCGGCGTCGACAGCCCGAATGGCCAGGCTTCTCCCCAGCCTTTTGCGAGCGGACCCGTTGAGGGCACGCGCCAATTCCTCGACTGCCGATTCGCGTGCCACCGGTGGACGCTCGGTGAGAGGGGGGCGTATCAGGCTTTCGAAGAGAAGCTTGCGCATGACGACCTGCCTTCAGAGATCGTGGCCGGAATAGGAGCAGTTGAACGATTTGTTGCACAGCGGGAAGTCGGCGACGATGTTTCCCTCGATCGCAGCCTCAAGAAGCGGCCATTGAAACCACGACGGATCACGCAGGTGACAGCGCTCCACCAAGCCGCCCTTGCCGATGCGCAGCCAGGCCAGAATGTCGCCCCGGAAACCTTCGACAAGCGCCATGCCTTCATGCGGCCCGCCTGTCTGCGCGAAGTCGACACGGATCGGCCCATCTGGCAGTTGTGCCAGGATTTGCTCGACCAGGGATAGGCTCTGTTCAACCTCGTGGATACGAATCCAGACACGGGCGTTCACATCGCCCTCCTGGAGGACAGGCACATCGAAGGCGAGCTTGTCATAGGGTGGATAGGCGACATTGCGGCGGGCATCGAAGTCCCGGCCGGAGGCCCGCCCGACATACCCTCCAGCACGATATTGTCGAGCAAGCTCCGCCTTCAGCCGGCCAGTTGCGACTGTCCGATCCTGGAGCGACGCCGTGTTGTCGTAGAGTTCGACCAGTGCGGGAAACCGCCGCCTGATCTCTGCGATCAGAGACCTGACCGCTGTCGCCCCCTCATCGCTGAGGAAGCTTGCCACCCCTCCCGGCACGATGCGGTCGCGCATCAAACGATGGCCGAAGGCGATATCGCTTGCCCGCAACACACGCTCACGCAGCACTCCGCAGTGGGCATGCATCAGGGCGAAGGCGGCGTCATTGCAAATGGCTCCGATGTCGCCCAGATGGTTGGCCAGACGCTCCAGCTCGGCCATGAGCGCTCTCAACCAGGTTGCTCGTGAGGGAATCTCGACACCCAGCGCCGTTTCGACCGCGCGGGCAAAAGCCAGTGAATACGCCACGGTGCTGTCGCCAGAGGTCCTGCCCGCCAGTTTGGCTGCACGGTCGATATCGGACCCCGCCATCAAGCCTTCTATGCCCTTGTGCGTGTATCCGAGGCGCTCCTCCAGCCGGACGACCGTTTCGCCGCTCGCTGTAAATCGAAAATGCCCTGGCTCGATGATGCCGGCATGCACGGGCCCGACCGGAATCTGATGCAGGCTTTCCCCCTCGGCTGACAGGAAAGGGTACGGGGACACCGTTGCAGCAGACGTCCGGACGTGGGTATTCAATGGATAGCTGACACCCCAGTGGCCATGATCAAGCCACGGTCGCGTATCAGGCGCGCCTTGTGGCAAGAGGCCGAACAGGTCAGCGGCCGCACGTTCGAGACGCAATGCCGGCGGATGCAGCCGCCCGACCGACGGGTAGCGGCCGTCCGGGCATTTCAGGCTGACAACGCCGATGTCCCCGGCGTTGTCATCAAGAAGCGCCATGTGGACGACGCTTGGCTCACCCCAAAGACCGAGCAAGCTCCAGTGACTCACGACCAGCTTTTCAACAGCAAAGTTCCATATTTGGGGGGTCACCACGGCGCGTGGCCAGGGGAGATGCTTTTTTACACGTCGGCCATCAAGTATGAGATCGATCAGCTCGGGCATGGTTTTTTTCTCATCCCAGGATACTTGCGACATGCTGGAACCATGTGACCAGCGATGGCGGCAGATAGATGCCGGCGGCAAATACCAGCGCCAAGTGGGAATACATCGGTATGTAGGACGCCTCGGCGGGTGCGGTGCTGCCGCGCGGTTCGCCGAAAGCGACGCCGGTCAGTCGAAGCAGCAGGGCTCCGAAAGCGAGCGGAATCCCGAACACCAACGGCATCGCCAGGAGGGGGTGTCTGGCAAATGTCGAACTCACGACCAGGAATTCGCTCATGAAGATGCCGAGCGGAGGGAGGCCGGCAATGGCAACAACCCCGATGACGAGCGCCCAGCCAAGCCCCGGATGCGTCTCTGTCAGCCCCCGGATCTCGGCTATGTTCTGTGTTCCCTTGACCTGGGCAATGTGGCCTACCGTAAAAAAGATCGCCGACTTGGTCAGGCTGTGCATGACCATGTGCAGCAGACCGGCAAAATTGGCGAGCGGGCCACCCATGCCGAAAGCGAACACGATGATGCCCATGTGCTCGATCGAAGAGTACGCGAACAGACGTTTGATGTCGCGGCGGCGGTAGAGCATGAAGGCCGCGAAAACAAGCGACGTCAGCCCCATCGTGATCATCAATGGCCCAGGCGCGATCGCTTCGGGGCTAGCCGCAAGCAGCAGCTTGAAGCGCAGCACGGCATAGAGCGCGACGTTCAACAGCAGGCCTGACAGCACCGCGGAAATCGGCGTCGGGCCTTCCGCGTGCGCATCCGGCAGCCAGGCATGCAAGGGCGCAAGGCCAACCTTCGTACCGTAGCCGAGCAGCAGGAAAACGAAGGCGACATTCAGCAAGGCCGGGTCGAAGTGCGCCGCATGCTCGATGAGCACCGTCCAGACCATGGCATTCGTGCCCTCGCCGACAACCGGCTGCGCGGCCATATAGACGAGGATGGTACCGAAGAGCGCAAGCGCGATGCCGACGCTTCCCAGAATGAAATATTTCCAGGCGGCTTCCAGCGCTTCGTGCGTGCGGTAGATCCCGACCATGAGCACGGTGGTCAGTGTGGCAAGCTCCACCGCCACCCACATCAGGCCGATATTGTTCGACACGAACGCCAGGTTCATGCCGAACATCATGATCTGGTACATCGCGTGATAAAATCGCAAGTTTGGTACGGTCAGCCGCCCTGTCTCGAGCTCGTGCGCAATGTAGGAGGCGCTGAAGACGCTCGTCGTGAAACCGACGAATGCGTTGAGCACGATGAAGACGATATTGAGATCGTCGACGAGCAGGTATTGGCCCGGCAGCGGCCGATCCATGACGAAGAGCGACACCGCGGCGAGCAAGGTCAGCAAGCTCGCGCCGACATTGAGGCCCGCCGATATCCGGTAGTTCGGCAGCGACGCCAGAAGTGCAGCCGCGCTGGCCGGTATCAGCAAAACGGCAGCCACCGCATCGAGGGATAACGCGGTCAACGGTGTTCTCCCCTGTAATCGTCGAGCGCGCCGACATCCACCGAGTCGAACCGCTCGCGTATACGGAACAGGAAAACCCCGATGACGATGAAGGCGATCAGGATCGAGAAGGCGACACTTATCTCGACGACCAGCGGCATGCCCTTTGCCCCCGTGGCGGCAAGGACCAGACCGTTCTCGAGCGACATGAATCCGACAACCTGGCTCACGGCATTCCGGCGGGTGACCATCACCAGAAGGCCCAGCAGTATGATGGACAGCGCGAAGGCCAGGTCCTCGCGGGCGAGGGGGTCAGCTTCGGGCGTGACGCGTAGCATCAACACCATGGACAGGGCCACCAGGCCTATTCCCGCAAGCATCGTCGGACCGATCCCGACGGCTGTCTCGATGTCGCGATGGATACCGAGCCGCTGGATGATGCGATGAAGCCCGACGGGAATGACGATCGCCTTGAAAACGAGAGCGATCGCCGCGGTGACGTAGAGATGATGGGCGTCCTGAATGTATGCCTGCCAGGCTACCGACAGCGCAAGCACGACGGCATGCAGCGCAAAGACGTTGATCAGCGCGAAAAGGCGATCCTGATAGAGCATCATGAAGCTGACCAGCACCAGGCCGCCGGCGAGCAAATGAGCGATGTCGAAGGTGAGACCGTTCATCACAGACTCCGCGAGACGAACAGCAGGAGCGTGCCGAGCAGCGCCAGCATGAGTGCGGCGCCCAAAAAATCCGGGACGCGGAAGACGCGCATCTTGGCGATCGCAGTCTCAAACACGGCGAGCAGAATGCCGCAGACGGCAAGCTTGCCGATATAGGCAACGACACCTGGAGCAAGGGATTCCGGTCCTGCCTCGGCGGTCGCCTGTCCCCAAGATAGGAAGACGCAGCAAATCAGCGACATATAGAGCAGGAGCTTGAGGAAGGCCGCGAACTCGATCATCGCCAGATGGCGACCTGAATATTCCAGCACCATCGCCTCGTGAACCATGGTGAGTTCCAGATGGGTCGATGGGTTGTCCACTGGTATGCGGGCGTTTTCGGCGACCGCCACCATCACCAGGGCGATGAGGGACATCCCGAGCGATACCCGCAGCCCAACTTGCGGCGAGCCCATGAAGGCGGCGACCGTGGACAGCTGCGTCGCTCCGGCAACAAGCGCCAGGCTGAACACGATCAGAAGCATTGCGGGCTCGGCCAGGGAAGCGATCATGACCTCGCGGCTCGAACCTATGCCGCCAAAGCTGGTGCCGACGTCCATCCCCGCCAGCGCCAGGAAGAACCGAGCGCTTCCGAGCAGTGCAACGATGGCTATGAGATCCGCAGTCCAACTGAAGGTGAGCCCGGTAGCGAATGTCGGGATGAGCGCAGCCGCGACCCAGGTCGTGGCGAAGATCAGATAGGGCGTCACGCGAAACAGCCAGGAGGCGTTATCCGCCAGGACGACCTCCTTGCGCATGAGCCGTAGGAGGTCGCGATAGGGCTGGACGAGAGAGGGACCCTGGCGCCGCAGAAGTCTCGCCTTCACCTTGCGCACGAAGCCAGTCAGGAGTGGCGCCAGTAAAAGCACCAGGATCATCTGTGCGCCCTGAACGGCCAACTCAAGGATCAGGGCCATAGTGCGAGCACCAGGAGCAAGACAACGAGAAAGAGAAAGACGAGGGTCAGGTAGCGCCTGATCGTCAGGAACTGGAGATGGTTCAGGTGGTCGGTCGCAAAGTCGAGGGCCTTGCCGATGGGCAGATACAGCGTCTCCCAGATCACATCATGCATTTCGACATCGAGGCGAGCCGGACCGGTTTGGCCGGGGGGCGGCATTTCGACGGTTTCCCTCGCACGGAAAGCGAACGTGCCGAAGACGCGGCGGATAGGCTGTGCGAAGCTGACGGCCGTGTATTGCGAGCTTGGGGTCACATCCGCGAAGCCACAACCCCAGGCAGGACCCCGACGGATTGCATGCGACGCGAAACGGTGGATGACATATGCTGCGGCGGATGCTGAAAACGCAATGAACAGAAACACCAGCAGGCCGTTGTAGGAACTGCGGCTTGTCGCAATCGGCACGATCGACAGCCAGGGCTGCGCCATTTGCACGGGCATCCGGCTGCCAATCAGCGGGAGAGTCACCGATGATAGGCCGTCTATTACAAGACCTGGAACGATGCCGGCAAGCAGACACAGGGCCGCGAGGCTGAACATTGCAGTCAGCGAGTAGCGGTCGACCTCGTGCGCCGGTTCCACCGCGGCCGAGCGCGGCCTGCCGAGGAATGTGATCCCGAACGCCTTCACGAAGCAGGCCGCGGCCAGCGCCGCCGAGAGTGCCAGCAGACCACCGACGGCGGGCACCATGACCTTCAGTCCCCATTGTGGCAGGTCGGGGCTCTGCAATATGGCCTGGAAGGCTAGCCATTCGGAGACGAACCCGTTGAAGGGTGGAAGAGCCGAGATCGCGACGCAGCCGACGAGAAAGGCAAAACTTGTAAGGGGCATGCGATGGATGAGGCCGCCCAGCTTCTCCATGTCACGCTCACCGGTTGCCGTCAGCACGGCGCCCGCGCCAAAAAACAGCAGGCTCTTGAAGAAGGAATGGTTGAGGACGTGGAACAGCGCGGCGGTGAGCGCCAGCGCCGCGGCCGATGGCATGGCATTCGCCCTGAATGCTAGCGCAAGGCCAAGGCTCACGAAGATGACGCCGACATTTTCAATGGTGCTATAGGCAAGCAGCCGCTTCAGGTCCTTTTCCATCAGCGCGTAGAGGATGCCGAGAGCCGCCGTCAGGCCGCCGAGGAAAAGCACAACAACGCCTGACCACCATGCCGGCTCGCCGAGGAGGTCGAAAATAACGCGTATGAAACCATAGACGGCGACCTTGGTCATGACGCCGCTCATCAGAGCCGAGACGTGGCTCGGCGCGGCCGGGTGAGCGAGTGGCAGCCAAACGTGCAGCGGTACGAGGCCAGCCTTGGAGCCTGCGCCCAGCAGCATAAGAGCCAGGACGAAAGCGGTGGCGAGCGGGGTGGGGGAGGCGGCACGCATCGCTTCGAACGTGTAGTTCCCGCCAGGGCCTGACAGGAGACCGAACGCAAGCAGCAGTGCGAGCGTTCCGAAACTCGCCATCACGAGATAGATGTAGCCCGCCCGCGCATTGTCCTGTTCGCGATGGTGCGCCATGACGAGCGCCCAGGAGGCGAGCGACATGAATTCCCAGGACAGCAGAAAGGTGAAGGCGTCGTCTGCCATCACGACAAGGTTCATTGCGGCAAGGAAGGCCGGGAAGAACGGCAGCACGCGATGCGGCGCGGACTCGTGCCTGCCGTAGCCGAGGCCGTAAAGACTGGCCATGGCGCCGCCGAAATTGACGACGGCAAGGAAGAAAGTCGAGAGCGCATCCAAGCGGAAATGAGCGCCAATCCATGGCAACCCAAGAGGCAGCGCGGCAGTCGACGGGGTGACGGGATCATTGGCGATGCGGCTCGCGAGAACCAGGAGCACGGCCGCCGATATGCCTAGCGTCAAGCCGTAGATCAGGCGTGTTCCCGAGCCAGATCTACGGCTTTCCGAAACCGCAAGCACCGCGGTCCCCAAGAGCGCAGCAACGCCCCACAGGAGGACCGCGGCGCTCGAAATCACGCCACGCTCCTCACGGGGAGTTTGGCGTCCGTATCGATCCCGCCCAGAATTTTGGCGGGATCAAAATCTGCTTTCAGTCGCACGCCGCGCCCACCGATTTGGCTGGAGGCGCCTTCAGCAATCAATTCCACGCCGGCAAGGTCAAGAGCCCCAATCAGCTTCATGAGGGAATCGACGTTGCCCCGGATAATCGACTCGCTGGCCTCCATGCGCTGGATTGTCGGCACCGAAAGGCCGGACAATTCGGCAAGCCTACGCTGGTCGATGCCAAGGAGCGCCCTCGCGGCACGCAACTGTGGAGCAGTTATCACGGTCGCATCCCCTTTTCGATCAGCTTTGACGTATTATCTCTAAGCGCTGCAGCATATATTAAAATGCGGCGCATTCAAATAATGATGCGTGACGCATCTGTCTCGAAGTTGTAGAAAACTGGGAGATACGAGTTGGGAGGCGCTGAGCCTCGCCGATTGGTTGCCCTGCAACTGGAAGCGGAGCCTGCTGCGATGAGGGAGGAATCCCTGGGCTCCGCGTGAGTGCTGACAGAAAGAAAGTTCGTGAAACCGGCGGCACAGCGGACTTAGGAACTTAGCTGTGATGACAAGGTCATGATCCGGGTTGCGAAATATCATTCCGATTTCGGCAACATCGAGGTTTTGCGGGCCAAGGACTCCGGTTCGTTCATTTATCGCCAAGGTGGCTGCTATCAAAGTGAGTGCGATCCGACTGGCGTCAGCGTCGTGCCCTATATCCACGCGATCTTTGGCCTCCTCGCGCAAGCGCAGGCGTCCGATGTCCTGATGATCGGTTGTGGCGGCGGCAGCCTGGGGACGATGCTGGATAGGGTTGGTGTGCGTGTCACGATCGTCGACATCAACCCGAAGGCTTTCCAGATCGCCCAGAAATATTTTGGACTACCCCGTGGAGTTCGCTGTTGCATCTCCGACGGGCGGGATTTTCTGCGCGCCGGCCGTCATCGCTACGATGCGATTGTTCTGGACGCATATTCCGGGAGGCGCATTCCAGACCACTTGTGTGCCGAGACATTCTTCGGCTTGGCGCAGACGCGTCTCAGCTCGTCCGGTATTCTGATCGGGAACGTTCATGCTCGACACGACCTTGACATCATGCCGGATCGTGTTGCTGCCAAACTCAGTAATATCTGGGAGAACGTGAGACTGCTCGACACGCGCGGTATTCCGGATCGCAACGCGCTCGTCATGGCGGGTAAGGTGCGGGACCTCGTCCAGCCAATATTGTTGATACCGCCGGCGGTCGGAGCCGACGAGATCGCAAATGACCTCAGCCAATTGGTGTTCAGGCCTTGGCGCTAGCGCAACAGACAGCGTAATCCTTGGGGTGCGACCGGGCAGGTGCAAAAACTCCGCTGAGCTACTGCCAGAGTTGCTTCATGCGAACGGAGATATCTTCCAGGACTGGCATGGAGGCCAGCACGAGGAGAATGGCTGCGAGAAACAGCGTCGCTGCAAAGCCAATGTGCTTGAAACCCACAGCGCCGATGACACCGCCGACAAAGAACAATGCGACAAGCGATGCAAGCAGTCTCAGCTTTCTTCGATCTGCCTTCACGAACAGCTCGTCCGAGTCACTTCTTGAGATGTTCCAATAAAGCAGCTTGCCGAGTTCGATGCCCATGTCCGTCACCAGGCCAGTGATATGCGTCGTCCGGATTCTGGCTTCCGATAGCTTTGTAATGATGGCGTTCTGCAACCCCATGATGAAGCAAAGCAGCATCACCGTCATTGGTACAAAAAGCGCTTCATGACGCGCGAGATGGCCGCCGAGAAGGCCGAAACAGATCAGCAGGATCGCTTCCAGGACAAGCGGAAACGCATATTCGCTCTGCAGGTGCTGCCGTCGCCCCCAATTGATCAGCATCGCTGAACAGGCCGCACCTAAGACAAACGACAACAAGGCTCCGAATCCGGAAAGCGCGAGTTCGACGTTGCCGAGCGCCAAGTGATCAGCCATCAACGAAACGATGCCTGACATATGGGACGTATACTGCTGGACCGCCAGAAATCCTCCAGCATTGGCCGCCCCCGCGATAAAGGTCAGGAAACGGGCGAGATGTCGATCGGTCCTGTCGCTTCGTTCCTTCCCGGCAAGCCGACGCAGATAGAGGATCATGGGCGAACCCTGCCTTTCCGTGTGGAAAAGCGGAACCACAAGTTGACGTGCAGGGAGAGGCTCATTGGGTGTTTCTGGAAGGAAAAGGAGACGAAAGACGGTGATTGCGCGGGCGCCGGAGGTCCACTTTGTATGGTCTAGTTCGGCTTGCCCAATAGCGTGTCCGGATGCCGGAACCTCACGCCACGACCACCATCGTCGCTGCGCATATGTTCGCTGAGAAGTTCAACGCCGGCGCGGTTCAGCGCGTTGATCACTTTCATCAAACTGTCGACAACGCCTCGCACATTCCCTTGGCTGGCCTCCATTCGTTGGATCGTTGGCAGCGAGACGCCTGCCATTTCCGCCAGGGTTTTCTGGTCGATGTTGAGAAGGGCGCGAGCGGCGCGAAGCTGGGAAGCCGTGATCATCGAGGAATCATCGTCTTGGTATGAGAAATGATATCCTCTATCGTATCATTGATGCATAAAACATCAATACAGGGCGAAAAAATAATGATTTGATCTTGGCAGGGAGAGCCTTGGCGACTATCCTGTGCCAATGACTCATCGTTACGAACCTTTTCAGGAGCCGACTGGCACCTGGGCCGTCAATGATGCTCGGACCGGGCGGCCCGCCGAGATGGGGAGTCGGACCATCGTTGGAATGAACCGACCCGATGCCGAGGAACTCGCCGATCTCCTCAACGGGCTGAATGCACAAAGGCAGGAAGTGAAACCATGAAGGTCAAAGACAGCAACGGCACACCTCTGAGTGACGGAGATTCCGTGACGCTCATTAAGGATCTCAAGGTCAAGGCGTGACCGCTGCTGTCTTTGCCGGGATAGGTGCTGCCGTGACCAGCACCGAAGATCACTGCGCGGGGCACCGTGCCATCGGCGAGGCGATCGGGCAAGCCTAGAAAGGAAGATCGAGTGGTCATTCTGATGGCCTTCAGTCCCGCCGACGCGTGATGAACGGATTGGGGCAGGTAGTTGCTTTGTATGCCGGATTCCATCGAGCGCATCCAGATCCATCGCATCCTGCGACCGGCGGAGGTGCGCTGATCCGACCCGGATACAGGAACAGAGCATCGCGCGGCACCGCCGCGTCATCTACAGTGATATGTTGGGTGCGGGCGGTCCGCAAAACGGATGTATAGTCTCGATCGACGCGTCGGTATCGGCGGCGTGCTCGAAAATCCGCTGCGAGGCCGCTGTGCGCAGCGTTAGGGGGGCTTCACTGCCTGGAAGCGTGCGAGGGTCGGGAGGTCGGGTGAAGATCTATGTTCCGAGTGTAGTGGAGGGGCAGGAATGGGTTCTTCCCGAACAAACCGACGACTACCGGCTATTCGCGACCCTCGGCGGCCGGAGCCAGAAGCGATGGCGTTCGCCCCGGATGAAATTCCTGCACGAGCAAGAAGACGGAACACCCCGGTTATATTCGGATTTTCCCTGGCTTGGCGAGCATGTGCTCATTCTGAGGGCCACGGCGTTGAAGTCGCTACGGCCGATTCTCGAACGGTATGGCGAATTCCTGTCGCTTCGTGGTGACGAGCCCATATGGCTCTTCAACGTCACCACTGTGGTCGATGCGCTGGACGAAGAGCGTTCAAGAATCGTCCGCTTTGACGATGGCGGCATCATGACGATCGAAAACCTCGTCCTTCGGGCGGAGGCTATCGGCGGGGCCGAGATATTCAAATTGCCGGAGCGTGCCGATGGCGTGCGAGTATCCGATATCTATCTGCAAGACACCATCGTGCGTCAGATCGGAGAACTCGGGCTCAAAGGCATCGCCTTTGAGTTGGTCTGGAATGACGAAACGGTCGGTCGCGACAGGATCGAATACCGCGGCGTGGAGCGTGCACCTGTCTCATCCGCGAATTCGCTCAGAAGTTTTTGGGCCGGTCTGTGTCGGAAGGCAGGTCTGTAAGGCAGGGCTGCGAGATGGATTCGAGACGCTTTCACGTTGCGACAAAAGTCGCATAAGATAGATTATGGAACTAGCGTACGGGGCGTAACCCCGGAATTGCTGCGGTTTCGGCCCTTGGCGGGCAACCATCGTGGACGGCACTCTAGCGGCACTTCACGACCTCGAACCCATCGCCCAACGTTCGAGCGGCGACTGGAAAAGCCGACTGAGCAGCTTTCTCTATCGCTTTGACTCGTAAGGAATTTCGATCACCATGCCATCATAGGCCGGCACCACGTGGTCGGGAGTCTCGGTCATCACCGTGGCGTAATCTAGCGGCACATGCATGTGCGTCAGCACGGCATTTCTGGGCGCCAGCTTTTCGATCCAGGTAAGTGCCTGGCTAAGCGACAGATGGCTGGGATGGGTATGGTATTGCAGCGCGTCGATAATCAGCACATCGAGGCCGCGCAGCCGCTCGACGGTGGCATCGGGAAAATCGCTGATATCGGGACAGTAGGCGAGCCCGCCGATGCGGAAACCCAGCGAAATGATGTCGCCATGGATCTGGGGCAGCGGCTCGAAGGTGAGGGCACCCCCCTCTCCTTCGATCACAACCGGCCTGGCATGGTCGATGATGTGGGCGTCGACGATCGGCGGATAGGAACTGCCTGGCGGCGTCTCGAAGCAATAGCCGAACGCCTCGCGCAGCCGCAGCATGGTCGGCTCGTCGGCATGGATGGCGATGCGATGCCGTTGTTCCAGCACATAGCCGCGCAAATCGTCGATGCCGTGGATGTGGTCGGCGTGCGGATGCGTGTAGATCACGCCATCGATGCGCCTGACTGAAGCCATCAGCATCTGCTCGCGGAAATCCGGCCCGGTGTCGATGACGACCGTGGTGCGGCCGCCATCGGCGGCAATGCGCTCGACAAGCGCGGCCGTGCGCATGCGCCGGTTCCTGGGATTGGTGGGGTCGCAATTGCCCCAGTCGCCGGTGATGCGTGGCGTGCCTGGCGACGATCCACAGCCGAGAATGGTCAGGCGCAGCCGGTCGCTCATGCCTCAGGCGCCCGCTGGTCCGGGCGTGGCATTTTTCGAAACAGCCGAAAGAAATTGTTGGTCGTCAACGCTGCGATTTCAGCCTCGCTGATGCCAATTGTTTCAGCCAGCACCTTGGCGGTCTGCGCGACATAGGCCGGCTCATTTCGCTTGCCGCGAAACGGTACCGGCGCCAGATATGGCGCGTCCGTCTCGACCAGCAGCCGGTCATGCGGCACATCGGCGGCGATGGCGCGCAATTCGGCTGAGTTCTTGAAAGTCAGGATGCCCGAGAACGACACATAGCCGCCTAACGACACGCCAATTTCGGCGAGCCGCCGTCCCGACGAAAAGCAATGCAGGATGAACGGGAAGGCGCCCTTCCCCGTCTCGTCCTCGAGAATGGCGGCCATGTCATCGTCGGCATCGCGCGAGTGGATGACGAGAGGCAGCCCGGTCTCGCGGGCTGCGGCGATATGAGCGCGAAAACCCTGCGCCTGCGCCTCGCGAGGTGCCTTGTCGTAGAAAAAATCGAGCCCCGCTTCACCGATCGCCACCACCTTCGGGTGAGCAGACAGGCGGACAAGGTCGGCCGTGGTGACGTCGAGCTCCTCGGCGGCATTGTGCGGATGGGTACCGACAGAGCAATAGACTTCGTCGAAAGTCTCCGCGATCTCAAGGATTTGCTGAAACCGCTTCACGCGCGTGGAGATCGTCACCATGCGGCCGATACCGGCCGCCTTGGCGCGGGCGACAATGGCCGCCCGCTCCTCGGCAAAGTCCGGAAAGTCCAGATGACAATGGCTGTCTACGAGCATCAGGCGTTCGCGTCCGTCTGTTCGACATAGCGCGGAAACACGCCCTCCGGCGCAGGCAGCTGCGTGCCGGACACAAGCGCATGGTCGGCGTGGACATGCACGAAATCGCGACTGTCCGCCGGCACCGCCAGGAGGTCGAGCAGCTTGCCGGCCGAGCCCGGAATGAAGGGCTGGCATAGAACCGCCACGCGCCGGACCACTTCGGCCGTCGTCCACAGCACCGTTTCCATGCGCTCCGGATTGGTTTTCTTGAGCGCCCAGGGTTCCTGCCCGGCGAAATACCGGTCCGCTTCCGCAACCACGCCGAAGATCGCCGCCAGTGCCAGATGGATGCCTTGCTCAGCCATTGCCTTGCGCGCGGTGACGAGGGCGTCGATCGCCTGATCCAGGATCACCTTGTCGGCTTCCGCCATATCGCCGCGCTTCGGCACCACGCCGCCGCAATTCTTGGCGATCATCGACAGCGAGCGCTGCGCCAGATTGCCGAGACCATTGGCCAGATCCGCATTGGTGCGATTGACGATCGCTTCATGGCTGTAGCTGCCGTCCTGCCCGAACGGCACTTCGCGCAGGAAGAAGTAGCGCACCTGGTCGAGGCCGTAATGCTCGACCATGGTGAACGGGTCGATGACGTTGCCGACCGACTTCGACATCTTCTCGCCGCGGTTGAACAGGAAGCCGTGGCCGAAGACACGCTTCGGCAGCGGAATGCCGGCCGACATCAAAAAGGCCGGCCAATAAACCGCGTGGAAGCGCACAATGTCCTTGCCGATGATGTGCGCATCGGCCGGCCAAAAACGCCAATTATCAGCCTTTTCATCGGGATAGCCGACGCCGGTGATGTAGTTGGTCAGCGCGTCGACCCACACATACATGACATGCTTTTCGTCGCCAGGTACCGGCACGCCCCAGTCGAATGTGGTGCGCGACATCGACAGGTCCTTCAGTCCCGACTTGACGAAGCTCATCACCTCGTTGCGTCGCTCGGCCGGGCCAATGAAGTCGGGCTGGCCTTCGTAAAGCGCAATGAGCTTGTCCTGATAGGCCGACAGCCGGAAAAAGTAGCTCTCTTCCTCGACCCATTCGACCGGCGTTCCCTGCGGCCCGTAGCGGACATTGTCGGGACGGACCTCGGTCTCCTCCTCGCCGTAATAGGCTTCGTCGCGCACCGAGTACCAGCCGGCATAGCCGCCTTTGTAGACGTCGCCATTGGCGGCCATCGCCTTCCAGATCGCCTGCGAAGCCGCGTAATGCCGCTCCTCGGTGGTGCGGATGAAATCGTCGTTGGAGGCGTTGAGCGCGGTCGCCATGCGCTTGAACTCGGCCGAGTTGCGGTCGGCCAGTTCGCGCGCCGAAATGCCTTCGCGCTTGGCCGTCTGCAGCATCTTGATGCCGTGCTCGTCGGTGCCGGTGAGGAAGAAGACCTGCTTGCCGTCAAGCCGCTGGAAGCGGGCAAGCGCGTCCGTGGCGATCAACTCGTAGGCATGGCCGATATGCGGCTTGCCGTTAGGATAGGAAATCGCGGTCGTGATGTAGAATGTGTCGCGTGACATGAATGAACCGTCATGAATGTCTGAATGGGAGCCGTGGCGGTGGATATCGCATCGGAATGGCGATTGCCATCCCGAGACCAATGCATGCCGCCCAAAAGTCGCCCCGGTTTCCGGGGGCAACGGCATGCACCAAAAAAGGCCGTCACATTCGCATTGCAGAATTCAGGCGGTCGGTCATGGTCAGGACGTGCTGCTTCTTGTCGAGATTGCGGGGTGTCGGTCTCAAATATAACGTCCAAGGCCTCATGCCAAGTCCAGACCGCCTGCCTGACCTGCGCATTCATCACCATGGTCCAGCGGCAAGCCGTTGCAAAGTCGGGCAACGTTCCCTTAGGGTCGTGACGGGCAAAGGCAGACCTGCATGGCCACGACCACACAATATGATCCGCGACCGAATCTCGATCTGCGCTTGCGCCAGGCCGGCGCGAGCAAAACCGTCTACGCCCTCGTCACCTCCGAGATCGAGGCGGTAAAGGCCGAATTGCTCGGCAACAATACCGGAAATGGCCCTGATCCGGTCCGTGCGGCCTATCTCGATCAGTTTCGCCATGCCTGGACCGGAAAGCAGAACGCGCTGCACAAACGGTTCTTCGACACCTGGCTCGGTTGGGCGAAGCCGATGGCGCCGTTGAACACGGCTGACTTTCCATTCAGCTATCCGACCGCGGGTGCAAGCGAGCCGCTTTTTCACCTGATTGCCGATTACGGCAACCGCGCGCGCCTCGATGGGTTCTCCCCTCGCCTTGCAATCTTTCGTGGCGAGTATGAGGGCTACAGAGCCTATGCTGAAGCCTGCGGCATTCCGGTGACGGAATATGACCGCCACGACTGGCGCGATACGGCCGACACCATCGATCCCCAGCATCTGCTGTGTCTCAGCCAACCCTCGGCCATTGACGGAATGGTATGGCCCGAAGCCAACGCATTTCTTCGCCGGCTCAGCGGGCGCGCGAACCCGGCCCAGGTCGTCTTGGATTTGACCTATGTCGGGGCAACCGCCGAGCCACCGTCGGAAACGATCCTCGCCGACGCCCCTTGCGTGAGTGCCGTGGTGATCAGCCTGTCCAAACCGTTCGGCACCTATTACGACCGCATAGGCGGTGTGTTTTGCCGATCGGAGAATCTCGGCCTGTTCGGCAATCAATGGTTCAAGAACCTGACGTCGCTGCAACTGGGAATCCGGCTGATGGAGCGGTTTGACGTGTTCGCCATGGCGCGCCGCTACGGCGCGGTTCAACATGGCGCTGCAGAACATGCCGGCCAGGCTCTCGGCCTCGCCCTGGTGCCGGCGGACGTCTTCATTCTTGCCCAGGCATCGGCAGGGGCGGACGGGGATTCGGACATGGCCTCCTACCTTACCCGCGCCCCTGGCGCGATCGGTGCTCGGCCCCGCCTGTGTCTCACGCCAGGCATGGCGGAGCGGATCGGCATGGCCCCTCCTGGACCGGTTTCATGAAGCATCTAATCCCGCTGGTCACCCGCGATGACGTCCATGCCCACTGCCTGGCTCACTGGAAAACGGATGCATTCCGATCCTCGCATCGCGAGGGCGGCTACATCTACGACGTCGTCGATCAGTACGCCCGCCTGCCGCGCTTCACCTGCGAGACCACCAACGACCGCCTGGAACGCGCGCACTTCTGCACCTGGTGGGGGCTGACGATGCGCCGGGACGACTATGCCGCCGCGGCCGTCGAGGATCTCTACATTCTGCATGAAATCTGGCACGCCGCGCACATGCCCTTCATACCGGGCATCGGGTTCGAGGCGTTCCACGGCAAGATGGAGCGCAACGAGCTGGAAGCGAGCGTCGCTTCCGAACTGCTGGTCTATTTCAAGATCGATGGACTGAGGGAAAGCGCGTTTCCGCATCCCATTTATGCGGACCGGTTTCTCAATGATCCGGCCATGCGGCTTCTATGGCGCGAGAACGAAGTCGTCGCCACCAACACGCTGCTCGAAGCGCGGCGAAACGTCATGTACTCGAAGCCCGAAGGCGACATGGACCTGAGCGAGCGCTGGATCCGCAAATTCACCATGCAGAACCGGCAATGGTCGATCGTCTGGGCCGACCGCTATCCCGACATCGAGGACCATATGCATCGGTTCCAGCAGATGGCACATGGCGGCGACAGGAAGGGGGCCGCCGACTTCCATGTCGACTGGATCGAAGCCGAGGCCGCCAGCGATGCCGTGGACCACATTCCTTTCCGCGACCAGGCGCTGCTGTTCGCCACGATCTATTGGGCCAATCGCGCCAAATATGATGCCGCGCTCAACGGTGCCGCGAGCAAGCCGGCGCGGATGACGATCTGAATAGCCCGGCCGCGATCCGGTCCAACGGCTGCCAACGGGTGGCGATTGCCGCCCCAGATGACCGTCACACGCGCATAGCCGAATTCAGTCGATCGATCATGGTCAAGGCATGCTGCTTCTTGTCGAGATTGTAGGTATCGGTTTCCGATATGGCGTCCAGCGCCTCATGCCAGCTGTCCGACAGTGTCTTGGCCCGCGCAAGGTCGCCGGCCAGCGCCGCCTGGCTTGCCGCGTCTGACAGAAGGTCCAGTGCCCGGCGGTTGAAGATGTCGAACTGGATCGCCTGATCTCGGCCCGCGACGGCTTCGGCCAGGCGATAGGCGCCGCCAATATCGCTCTTTCCCTTCGCCACCAGGCCATCGAGCGTCTGTGCGATCTCCAACCCGCCATATTGCGTCAACAGGATCGCGCTGCGGGCGCTTCCCCCTGCCCGCTCGACCAGCGCGGCTCGCGCGGCCGGATCGTCCGGCGGCGGCGGTTCCGCGGTCTCCAGCACCGCCATCAGCTCGTTGGCGTCGAGCGGTGTCAGCCGCACCACCTGGCAGCGCGAGCGGATCGTCGGCAGCAGACTGCCCGGCGCATGGACGATGAGAATGAACAGGGTTCGTGCCGGCGGTTCCTCAAGATTCTTCAGCAAGGCATTGGCCGCATTGGCATTCATGTCGTCGGCCGGATCGACGATCACCACCCGGTAGCTGCCGTCGTGCGACGTCAGCGACAGGAAGCGGCTGACCTTGCGGATTTCGTCGACGGTGACGACGGTCTTGAAGCTCTTGGTCTTGTCGTTCAAGGGGCGGGTCAGGTGCAGCACCCCGGGATGCGCCCCGGTGGCGATCTGGCGAAACAGCGGCGAGGCCGGATCGGGAACCGCCAGGTTGCCGGGTGCCTGGTCGAAGGCCGGGTGCTTCAAAAGATGATGGGCAAGGTGGAAGGCAAACGTCGCCTTGCCGATTCCGACAGGTCCGGCGAAGATCAGCGCATGCGGCAGCTTTCCCGCCCGATAGGCGGCGGCCAACATGGTGGCGGCCTGCCCGTGCCCCACCAGACGCGGCGTTTCGGAGGGTTCCGGCACACCGTCCAGCGTATCGTGCTGTTCCGGCGCGATGCGTTCGAAAATCATACCGGTGCGACCTGCCTGTTGCGCTCGGGCGCCCTTGCCTCCAGTGCCGCGAACACGGCCGCGGTGACGACGTCCTCCACCGTGTCCGGATCGGCGGACCCATCGACGACGATGCAGCGCTCCGGCTCTGCCGCCGCGATCGCCAGGAACGCTTCGCGGCGGGCCTGGTGGATGGCCACCGTCTCCTTTTCGAAGCGGTCGGCGGCGGCATCGCTGCCGCGCCGCAAGGTCGCGCGCTTCAGACCCTCGGCCGGGTCGATATCGAAGATCAGCGTCATGTCGGGCATCATGCCGTTGATGGCGACCTGTTCCAGCATGGTCATGAACGCCGGATCGATCCCGCCCGTAACGCCCTGATAGACACGCGAGGAATCCAGGAAGCGGTCACAAAGCACGATGGAGCCGCGCTCGACGGCCGGACGGATGACCTGCTCGACATGGTCGGAACGCGCGGCGGCGAAGAGCAGCGCTTCCATCTTCGGCCCGAACGGTTCGGCAGCACCTGAAAGCAGCACATGCCGGACCGCTTCGGCGCCCGGCGAGCCGCCCGGTTCACGCGTGCGCAGGACATCATACTTCTTGGCGCGCATCTTTGTGGCCAGCCGCTCGATCTGTGTCGACTTGCCTGCGCCTTCGCCGCCTTCGAAGGTGATGAAAAATCCGCGCGCCAAACCGAGGGCCTTTGTTCGTGTTCGAGTGGATTGTTGCGCTCTAGATAGTCCGCGTTCGGGAAAACGTCCATGCCGTCGGTGTTATCGAAGCCAGCCGATAGCCAGTTCCTTGACGGCATCGAGCGCGCGTTGCGGCAACGTGCCGACGCCGATCGTTTCGGCGGCGAACAACGGTGTCTCCTGGCTCAGCGTGTCACCGATCCAGACGCGCAGGGCGCCCACCGGTTGCCCCTCCTCCACCGGAGCGGCGACCGGCCCGGTGTAGACGATTCTCGCCGTCAGCTTGTCGCGGTTGGTGATCGGCAGGAAGATGTCGATCGGACCCTTTGCCTTCAGCGTCACACCGGATTTCGCACCGCCAAAGACCTGGGCCTCTCCGACCACCTCGTCCTTGGCGAAAATCTCGGTCTTCTCGAACGAACGAACGCCCCAATCGAGCAGTTTGCGCGCCTCTTCGGCACGCTCCTTGTCATTGACCAGCCCGCTCATTGCAGCGATCACCCGCTTGCCGTCGTGGCTGACCGAAGCGACGATGCCGAAGCCGGATGTCTCGCTTGCGCCGACAGCCAGGCCGTCGGCGCCGATGTCCATCGCCAGCAGCGGGTTGCGGTTCCTCTGCGAGATCTTGTTCCAGGTGAAATCCTTCAGGCCATAGTAGCGATAGAAATCGGGGTATTCGCGCCGCAGATGGAGCGCGAGCTGCGCCAGTTCGCGCACATTTGTCTGCTGGCCATCGGCCGGCAGGCCGGTCGAATTGACGAAAGTCGAAGTCTTGAGGCCGATCTGGCGCGCGCGTTCGGTCATCTCTTCGGCAAAATTATCCTCCGACCCGGCCATGCCTTCGGCGATGACGATGCAGCCGTCATTCGCGGCCTGCACGGTCACCCCCTGGATCAGGTCCTCGAGCCGGATCGCCGATTTGAGCTTGGCGAACATCGTCGAGGTCCCCGACGGCGCGCCACCTTTGCGCCAGGCGTTCTCGCTGACCACGAACGTATCGTCGAGTTTCAGGCGCCCGGACTTGAGGGCGTTGAAAACCACTTCCATCGTCATCAGCTTGGCCATCGAGGCCGGCGGAATGGGTTTGTCGGCATCTTTCGAAAACAGCACCGTGCCGGTGTCGGCATCGATCATGAAGGCCTGTGCGGCCTTGGTTTCGAAAAGCTGCGCTTGGGCCGGCGAAAGCATAAGCAGCAGGCCAAGGAGAACAAACCCGGCGAAAGGCTGTAGCAAGCGAAATTGCATGAAAAGCGACCCGTTGGCCGGCCCCTCCGGCGTGCCGAAACTATCGGGCTTTTTCGGCGAGGGATCAACTGCCGGCGGCACGCCGGCTCTCGGATCAGTCGCGCACGACCAGCGCGTCGGGCGCGCCGTGGGACCATGCCGCCTTCAGCAACTCGTCCAGGTCGCCATGGCCGTCCGGATAGAGGTTGACCGCATACCAGTCATTGCCGTCGAGATCGGAGCGCTGGATTTCTATTCTGCCGAAGGACTTTAGCGCCGAGGCCACACGTTTGGCCTCGGTGGCATCGTCGAACGTGCCGGCGGCGACATAGTCGGAGCTGGACGGCGTCGCTTGGCGATCGGTCTTTTTCCAGGACCGCAGGATGTCTGCGGGTGACATGCCGCTGTCGTCCAGCGCAGCAAAGACATCCGCGCGATGGACGCGTTCATCCGCATAGGACAGCGAGGCCATGGCGAACGGCGATTGCGGCGGCAAGCCGATCTCGGGACGTTCCGGCACGATCGGTCCGAAATCGGGCAGCGCCAGATCGCCGAAGGCCGGCGACTGCGCGGACATCTGCGCCTGGACCGGGATCGCGGCATCGGTCAGCTGACCTGGAAACGGCACGGCGGCAGAACCCACCGGAAGGCTCGGCGACGGTCCGTTCATGGCCACCATGACGCCGGTCGGCAGGCCATCCGATGGATCCGGTATGCGGTTGCCGGGATGGTAAGAGGCCATCAGGTACTGATCGTCATTGCCGTCGAGCGGCGCGCGGCCGACATATTCGACCTTCACCTTCGCGGTGCCGACCTTGTCGTAGTCGAGCATCTGCGCGGCACGCTCCGAGACGTCGATGATGCGGCCCTCATGGTATGGGCCGCGGTCATTGACGCGCACGATGACCGAACTGCCGGTTTCGAGGTTGGTGACGCGGGCATAGCTGGGCAGCGGCATCGTCGGATGCGCCGCCGTTAGTTGCGCCGTGTCGTAGACTTCGCCGTTGGCGGTCAGCCGGCCATGGAAGGCGTCGCCATACCACGAAGCCAGGCCGACCTTGGCGTAGCGCTTCTCTTCCTTGGGATAATACCACTTGCCGCGCACCTGATACGGCTTGCCGAGCTGGTCGCGGCCGCCGCCGCGCCGCATGAAGGCAGCGCGCGGACTGGCCTTCACCCCATATTCGGTCTCGGCGAAATATTCCTTGGAGCGGGTCTTCTTGTAGACCATGCCCTTCGGCTCGGGCTGCGACGCGCAAGCGGCAAGCAATGCAGCCGACGCCGCAAGCAACGCAACCGTGGCAACGCGACGAAGACGCGGGTGCGTCACAGCCTGCATTCTTGATTGCCCCCTAAAGTCTCGACCAACAACATCGTGTCCGACCATCAGAGAGCCACGCGCTCACTCGACAATGCCAACGACGTCTCGGACCCCGATCCTTTGTGCGCAGGAATTGTTTATCACGGTATTAACCGATTGTGGCCGGAACCGGGCAAGATTGTGACGCGGCTTGTCCTGTCCCGGGGCTTGGAGAAGCGCCGCTTCACGCAAGCCGGTTGACAGGCCTTTGCCGGGCACACTAGAGCAGTAGCCGGCAGTCACCGGAGGGATGGCCGAGCGGTTTAAGGCACCGGTCTTGAAAACCGGCGTGGGCGCAAGTTCACCGTGGGTTCGAATCCCACTCCCTCCGCCATTCCCCCTTTTTTTAGTTGGATAATCTGGCGTTTTACTGATTTTGCGTACAAAACTGCGGACAGGGGGATGGCATGGAACCGAGCGAGCCCGTGGACACGATAGATTGGGTCGAGATCAGAGCCAACCGATACGCAAAGGCGGCCCCTCCCCCGGAATGGCCAGCAGGAATCAAAGTAACCAGCCTTGAGGGGCTTACTCTGCTCGGAATGCATCCGGTGACCAATCAGCTCTATTGGGATGGCCAAGAACTGGCGACCGTTAAGCGCCTCGGAACTTTCGAGCGGGGCATGGCGCTGGCAGCAACAGTCGCCACGGTCCTTGTGGCGGTTGTTGAGATACTGCGGGCCTTCGGCATCGCTCATTGAAAAGCCCGCCACCATGAGGCAGCGGGCCAAATGCGCAACCGTTGTATTTTCAGAAGCCCTTGGCAGCCCAGTAGTGCGCCTTGAGGTCCATGGCGTCCGGATCGGTGACCGGGATGCCGTGCCAGTTGGCAATGGCTATGGCCGGGCCGACGATCGTCAACGACGGCGGTTCTTTGCGCCTACGACCTCGAAGCAGTAGCCGGGCCTCGTCGTTCCCGGCTCCGGTGAAGTTGCCGGGAACGCCATGGTCCGGGTTGTCCTCGACCCCTTCCAAGCCCTCTGTGCCGACTCCGGGTTGCCCCATGGTGTTGCCCCAGCCGAGCCAAGGCTCATCATCATCGCGACCATCGTGCGGCTCGTCTAAGACATCGCCCCCATGTTCGTTCTCCTCCTCCGCTTCATCGTGCCGATCGCAATGGAGAACTGATTGGTTCTGGCCCCACCCGAGCGAAGGCTCAGCGTCGCCGCTGTCCTCATAATCAGCGTCATCCAATTCCCGGTCGTCGTGATGGCTTCCGCGCGCGTGATCCAACGGAAACATGCAACGCGGGCCGCGCTCGCCCCAGCCAAGGGACGGCTCCAGATCGGCGCCGTCCTCCAGATCGCAATCCGGCGACAGGTCGTCCAGCAGGTCGATCAAGACCTCGATCGAGCCGGCCAATGATTTGCGGCTGGTCCGGTCAACCTGGAGGGTGAGCAAAGAGGAAATGTTTTCCTCTTTGGCGACGTAGGCCTCGGCCTTCTTTGTCAGGGATAGCTCATCCATGGAGGTCGCCCTCCAGGTTGTCGATTGCGCGGGCTCCTGCGCGGTGTAGGGCGTTGGAGGCCTTCAGGAGCCACAGGGCGAGGCTTGCGCGTCCAAGGCGCGTGCGGAGGCCCGCTGCGGCAAGCAGCATGGCTATGGTGAGGTAGGTCATCGGTAGGTCTCACTGGTAGGACCGGCTGTTCAAGGCCGGCGATCAAGTGGACAAGTTGGCCACTTGATCTGTTCACGGCGGACGGCGCCGAAGCCGGAGGTTGAACACCTGCCAGTGAGACAGGCCGGCAGCTTTTACGGTTTCCCGCTGGACAGCACTACCGCCTCCGGCCTATGAATTGGCCGTCGCGGCAGCCGCCAAGCTGCGCGTCGTCCCGAAATAACGGGACAAACGACTTAGAATCGCGCCAACGATTTTCGGTCGTCACTGGTCCGGGTGTTCAAGCCCACGGACACGTTGCTCTTATTCGGTCAATTTTTCAAGCGCGCCCTTAGCGGGGCGGAGCTTTGGCAGGCTTTGCCCGCTGCGCGTCAATCTGTGCCTGAATGACAGCCATGACCGGCTGGGCGACCTTGAAGGGCAGTTCGGCCAGTGCGGCGCCGACAACGCCAAGCTGTTCGTCGGTGAGCTTCAGAGTGTGTTCCATGCGATTTCCTTTAGGTGTTGATGAGGCCATAACCGGCCGTGCCATGAAGGTCGGTGAGCAGCGCAGCGAGCCGCTGGGAGACATTGCGGCAGGCATCGTCAAGAGCCTGCACCGTGGCCTGAACATAGGAGGCGGTGTGCGTCTGCCCCGCATAGGCGGCGTAGGTCGTGCGCGCCAGCGTGCCGGTCGGAACACCCCACCCGGTTTTCTGCGCTACTGGAGCTGTGGCAAAGAAACCAATGCCCGTAGTGTTGAACTCGAACTTGGTGGCCGCTCCGCCGTCCTGAAGCTTCCAGCCGCCAGTACCCTTGCCGCGCAAGAGGCCGCTGATGTTGGTATCTGTGCCTTGGGCGAGAAGGAACACGCCTTGCCCTGTAGCGCCGGGGGTAAGCTGGAGGTAGTTGACCGCACTGGCGGCGTCTAATACGGCTAGGCTGATACGGCCACCTGCCGACACCACAAGGCCACTGTTGCTTCGGTTCAAGGACCAATTGATGGCGTCTGTGGCTGACCCGATGATGCTGAAAGTGTTGTTGCCGGCGGCGTTGTACCAGTTCAGCCGATGGGCGCCGCCCACGCCTTCGGAAGACATGGCGATTGCCTCGCCAGCGGTGAGTGCATCTTTCATGAACACCATGCCGGAATTCCAGGTGTTCGAGTTCTTGAGCACGACAAACGCAGCTGTAGATGGGCTTACGGATGCTCCCCCGAAAGTAGCGTCCCCGCCGCCACCGGCCCATATACCAAAGGTACCGGCTACTTGGGCGTTAGGGGTCAGCGTGGTGTTACTGCCTTTGTTCTTGGCGTCGATCTCCATACCGTACACTTGACCGGCCCCGGCCTCGCGTTGAAGTTCCGCGATGTATCCCCATGCTGAGTTTACTGCCATGTCAGCCACGGCGACGGCACCGAAGGCAATCGCGCCTTGCCCAACCGTGCTGGTTTTCACCGCCGACACGAAGCCGTACGGCGGGTTGTTGGTGGCCGTCCCATCATCACCGCCGCTGGTAAACAGGACGCCAGCATTGAGGGGAAGATACCACGGACAATCGATCTGGTTTTTCACCCACGATGTACCACCATCCGGGTTTCCCACGTCGGCAGCGAATTTGCTCGCCGCCTCACCAAACAGGGTGCGGTCGGAGAAACGCCAGATGTTGGCGCCGTTGGTGGTAAAACGACCCCGGTACATATTGAACTTGCCACCGTCTGTAAGCTGGTTCCACGTCATCGCCGGATCGGGAAGCCAGGCGCCGCCGATGTTGTAGCCCTTGAGGTTCGATGCAAAGGCATACTTGGTCACCGGCTTGGGGATGAACGTCAGCTTGCCGGCGGCACCAGCGTTGGTGAAGGGCGTGACGTTCGAGTTCACACCGCCACCGTCTGCCCCATACACTACAGCGGCGTCAGGGATCACCCCAAGAGATGTCGCCAGCACGATGGCCGAAGCAGCGGTGAGCAATGAACGGCCGTAAGTGGTGGTCGGGAGCGCTGCAATTGCCGCCAGATCGGCATCGTAGGGCTGAACGGTCTTGGAAAAGGCAATCGAGGATGTGCCAACGGAGATCGGGTCTGCGGTGGTCACTTGCCAGACGCCGGCCTGCGTGCCGCCAGTGACAAGGACAAGCGTGCCGGACCTAACGTCCTTCGTCTTGTTGAAGTCCTTCGATCGGCGCCAAGGGCCGGTGTCAGCTATATAGATGCCATTGTCCGATGCCGTGGTCTGGTTCTTCACCAAGACCCTGTCATCGGTAACGATCGACACACCGTCGATGGTCTGCTCTCCCGAGAGAGTGATGTTCGCCGTGGTCGCGGCTTTCACCGGGCCTTTGATTGCGGTCGAGCTGCTCAGGCCGTCTTTCACGTCAATTTGAATCGAGGTCATTGAGGCACTTTCTCCATTGAGCCGCCGCTTTCAGGTGCCTCTCCGAAAAGCTTTGGCGTTCCATTTCTGTGTGCGCTTGCCGAAGGCGCGGATCGGCTACCGGAACCCTCCAAAGGGGTCCAAAGGTTTCGGGAAAATGGTTTGCTGGCCGTACTGCTTGCGGCGCTGGCGTTCTTGGCGCTGATAGGCGCCCGGTGATGCCACTTCACGCATCGAACTGAGGAACAGGTAGTCCAGCGCCGGACGGACGTAGAAAAGATTCACCATCGGCGTGTTTTGGGTCGACCAGTTGAACAACTCGGAGAAGCGGAATTTCTCGTCCTCGCTCAAGCCGGCATCGCGGGCCTTAAGCATGAGATCGGCCAAATCCGCTATAGCTCCGATGCCGGGACCGGCGGCGGTCTCCAGCAATCCAGCGTGAAACCTGTTCATTGCAAGTCTCCTTTCGGTCGCCAATCGGGGCCAATCGGTTCCGACGTGCCGCCCCGGATGAATGGGCTGAGCAAATCCATGGTTTCGGCCAGGGGTTCGCTGTCGATCTCGTTTTCGTGGGGCGGCTTGCCGTCCGCGATGAGGTGCATGGCCTCCAGATGCTTGCGGGGAACGACCAGCACCGTGGGCGGATCGAACTGGCCGAACAGGTAGACCCATTCGCCCTTGGCGGTCTCAGCCCGGCCCAGGAAGACCTTGGTGACACCCAGGAGGTTGCTGCTTTCCAGCGAGGTCGAGAAGCCTCGGAAAGAGCCTTCCTGCTTCAGCACGACCGCGACAAGCTGGCCTGCATGGATTGGCTGAGAGGGGTCGGCCTTAAGCAAGCTGCCGTTCGGCACCAGCGGCGACAGACAATAGCCGTGAGCTAGGAAAGAATAGGTCATTGCGCCCCCCCTTGCTGAAAGGGCACTATAAATTCGCACCCATAACGGCCATCTCCTGGAAATGGCCCGAAAATATACGGCTCGGCCGATTTTGGATTTGGATCGTGAATTATCTTTCCGTGCTGGGCGATCACGGCGTGCGAGCCGCTCCCAAGACGATCAGCCCCGCTGAAAATATATGGCAAGCCGTCAGCCCATCCCGCAGTAATGCTCAGAGCCTCTTCGAGTGAGCTAGCCACCAGGGGAAGCGCAATCTTGCGATAGCCACGATCATGAAGGAAATCGCGGTACATTTTATCCCATTCCTCAAACGTGATATCGGCGTTGACGTGAGGGACTTCGGTCGCCTCGAGGTCAAGCAAAGAGGCGATGCACGCCCGAAAACAATCCCCCCAGGGGCCATGGCAAATCCCGCTTACGAACTTCATCAGGCTGTCATCCTCTGTTCGTGGGTGACAGACAGGATGCGGAGCCGATCCGGGTCAAAGACCACGAATTCCCTCCAGGTCGCGTTGAACTTCTCGCAGCCCTTATAGCCTGCCTCAATCAGCGCCGGCTCAAGCGGGTTTCCATCCTGCCGACAATAACGAAGCAACTGGCCGATCTGGCTGTAGATGTCCTGATTGAAGGCATCCTCGATCCTGAATTTCCGGTAGCCGATCTGTCGAGAGAGACCATCGGCCAGGATGGTACGGGCCGGAGCCGGCTGCTGATCCCAGGCCCGATCGTTGTCGATGTAAGGGCCGTCAGGAATCTCCACCTCGTAGCAGAGAAGCCCATAGCCCGCCGCCACCTCGTAATGATCGGCAAGGTATAGTCCATGGCCCTCTGAGCCCATGCGGCGCACACCCAGCTTGAGCGGTTCGAAGCGGTCGAACAGAACGGGGGAGCCGTGCCAGGCGATCAAGCTCAGCCTCCTGCCATCTTGCGGAAGATCGCCGCTGCTGTCGCTGGCGTCTGCTCGTCCAGCCAGAACCAGAATTCGTGCGCGTCGTCCTCATCCAGGCCGTCGTCAATGCGCTTGGCGCGGGCACGTAGCTGCGCGACACATGCAGCAGCATCGGCGCCCCATTCGGACACAAGGGCCTTCCCTGCCGGGGTCGCTGCGAAGCTGTTCACCTCGGCCGCCGTGGCCGGTGTGACGTACATGCTACCAGCGGCGATTTCCGCATAGACAGCCAGGCGCGCGGGCTCGGGAAGGTGACGGTCGAAATGCTCCATGAACACGCGCTGTACGCGGTTGGCGCCTAGAGAGCGCACGATTTCCGAAGCCGAGCGCTGGACGTTGCCAAGATGGACGCGAAACCCACCAAGGCTGTCCCAGTCCGAAACCAGCCGGCGGCCGGCCTGTGACCCACACAGCAACATTCGGCTCTGATCAGCAGCCATCGGCTGGGTCGGATTAACCAAATCCGGGTTTATTTGCGCCTGCTCGGATTCGAGGATCTGGCGATATTCCGCCGACATGCCCGAGCTTTCGTACAGGTCGAAGTCTTCCCGCATCGCGCGTTCGATTTCAGCTTTACGACCGGCGCCGCCAGACGGTGAGGCAATCCCCGACTGATGGACACCGGTCGTTAGGCCTTCCCCCGTCGCAGAGCCTGCTCCGGCCGCGCCAGGGTTCTCGGAAATAGTGAGTTCGTTACTCATCGGTGGGCACCTCGTGCATGCAGCCAGACGTTGATTGAGGTCGTTCCGTCGCCAGCGGTGACACTGGGACGTATCTTGTGCGGAAGTTGCGTGACGGGCTTCAGGCCGGCCGCAGTGAACGTCAGCGCGTTGCCAAGCGGGTCTGTGAGCGTGGCCCAATTGGCGCCATCGTCATTGGAGCCCTGGATAGAGACGGAGCCGCCAGCGCCGAATGTCCCACCGATCTGGACGGTACGATCTTGGTAGACGTTGAGCGAAACCGCATTCCCCTGGTTTCCATTCGGAATCGCGAGCCATTTGTAACGCAGGGCGTGAGCATCGGGCTCGCTGACCTGCGAGCCGTTGGTGGTGGCCATTTACGCGACCCTCGCCGGATAGAGCTGGGTCAGGAGGCGCGTTGCCAGTTCGGCATTTGCCGTCGCCTGTGTCATGGGGTGACCGTCGCTCTTGCGCTCAACGACGTAGCCAAAGCCGTTCCAGGCGACCCGATACTTGTCATCCTCAAAAAGCTTGTCGAAACGTGCCGGCATCGTCGTGATCTTGGGTTTTGCCAGCACCGCGCCTTTGACGTCGGCGGACGCTACGATGGCCTCTGCAAGCCAGGTTTCGTCATACGCAACGACGGTCACGCGGTCGAACTTGCGAAGGGCATTACGGCTGCCGTTCTGCAGCTTGCGCCATACGCCCGGCTCCTTCAGGTCGTCGGCCACGAAGTCGACCGGGACGCGGACCAGATACTCACGCCAGACAAAGCCGGTGGACTGAAGCGTGACGCGGGCAGGATCGATATCGGGCGCCTGCCTTGCGATTGACTTCAGATCAGCGGCATTCAATGCGGACTTGCTCATTTGTCGGCTCCTTTCAGGACGGCCAGGATTTCGGGTGAGGTGGTGGCTTGCTCGGTGTCGGCCCACGACACTGTGTCGAGCGGCACCCCCTGGAAGGTCATCAGACCGAACTTTCGGCCAAGCCCGGTCAGCGGCTTCAAGGTGCAGGCAAGCATCCTGGAAATCCTGATCTCACTGTCAGGCTTGTCGAGGATGCCGGCGCCCCCCTTGCCGTTCAGGGTGCGTACCAGTCGGGCACAGTCGGCATTCATGACCAGCCAGGGCTTGATGTACTCACAAAGCTCGCTGGCCGCCTTGTTGGCCTTGGAGGCGACTTCGATGCGCTCGATGTTCAGCCGGTCCAGTTTCTCCCTCAGACCGGCAATGCGGTTTCTCTCTGCCGTGGCCCTCGCCTCGCGCTCGCGCCGGGCAATCTCGCCGCCGGCAGCATGGATGCCTTCAATCTCGGCCTCGATCGCCATCATGGCCATATGGTCGATGTCGCGCCCCTCCAGCACAGCCGCTCCAGCCGTCTTTCGGGCGGCCTCCAAACGGGCCTCTGCATCAGCAAGGTGGGTCGGTAGATCGGTCATTTCATCTCACCGGAGTTGATGGCTTGGCCTGCATCCGCCTCTTGGTGCCGGGGTAGCCGAGGTTGACGACTGGTGCGCGGCTGGTGCTCGACGTGCTGTCTGCCCGGTTGAGCGATGGCACATGCATGATGGCTCCCAGCGCGGCGTTGCAGAGATCATCGAAGGCGCCGGTCATGTGGTCGACACTGTCGCGGCCGGTGCGCGTGGTGCGCCGTTCAAGTTGCGAAATCTGCCCGACCAAACGGGGGTTATCGAGCAATGAGGCCGTGCCGCCCATAAGCTGCGGCAGCGCGTCGATATAGATCTCAGATCGGCTTCTTTCCGAAGCGACGTAGCGGATACTTTCTTTCCGGAAGGCATCGGAGACCCAAGCGCCGGCATATCGGTCGCCGGTCACGCTGGTGATTTTGTAAGTGTTCAGGACGCGGCAGAACTCGCCCACGACGTCGGCCGGGGCGAAGGGCGGCTTCACCTCCCGCAAGCAGTCCAAAAGGCTCCTGTCGCCTTCCCTGTGGGCGATGCCGAGCGTCATCGGGTCGTGCTGGCCGCCTGACGGGTCGCAGAAAGCCACATAGCGGTATTTCCGCTCATAGGGACGTTCATGCACCCCGATATCAACACAGCGCTCCACCACGGCCCTGTCAACGAAGGTGGACAGATCGCCACGGAACTTTGCATCCCATTCAGCCGCCGCGCTCTCCGGGTCATCCCGATGCGCCTGGTCGATGATGTCTGTATCAATCGTCGGGTTGAAAACCTTGGTGCCAGCCTGCACGACAAGAACGTTGTTATCATCCTTGCCGAAGCAATCCCGGTGCTTGGTGAACAGCAGGCCCCGCTGGGCATAGGGCGAACTGATACCGATCAACATGCCCTTGGTGGTGGCCAATGCTGGCAGCACGGCACGATAAGTCTCGACGTCGGGCAAGGACGTGGTCTCGTCACGCCAGAAGCCCACCTCGTCGAAGATGCAGGCAATGAGTGTGCGACCGCGAACCGTTCGGTAGTTGTTCGTGTGAACGCTGATGGCGATGTTGCCGGCGAGCTTGATCTCGTCGTTGGTCACCCCTTCGACAAGCTGCGACAGGATCGGACTAGCCTCGAAGAACGCCTTGATGTAGCCGAACACGGCCTGCGCCTGACGCTGCGATGCAGCCAGCACAAGGATTGTCCCCACCTCGCCCGGTGCCAGCTTGCCGGCATGGTCGTTGAAAGCAGCAATGAAGTCAGCCAGGGCAGCGGCAATGCGCGACTTGCCCGAGCGGCGGCCAATGATGCACCACAGTTCGCGAACGCGATCCTTGGGCGGTTCCCTGCCACCGGAGACGGCATCGAAGGCCACACGCTCGCTGTCGGTCAGTTGCAGGCCGTAGGCAGCCCGGAGAATGGCAATCCAAGTGTCCCACGTGGTCGACGGCCCGAGCGCTGCCCCGAGTAGGTTCGGGTCCCGCAATGCCGTGTCGATGGTGATGTTGTCGAGGCTCACTTTGCGGCCCCTGCATAGGTGCTGGCCGCGTAATCCTTGAGGCTCGGGGTGATGTCCTTCAATGCCCGACGCTCCAGCCCGAGGTCAGCCAGGAGCCGGCGCTGCGCATTGGTCAAGGCCATGAACTCGTTGATGTCGATTGGCTCGCCTTCGAGGTAGTTGGCCGCGCTGTCCTTCAGCATCGCGCCGAGACAGGCCACGTTGTCGATGAGCTCCAGCTTCATGACACTCAGGTTCGCCTTGCCGCCGAGGTCAGCAGCCAGGCTGTCACGAAGCTCGAACACCACGCGGGCAGCAGTCGTGCGCCGGTCCAGATCGGCCAGCGTCTTTAACCGCACCTTTCCGCTCCCTTTCGGCGCGGACTCGCCTTCCATCTCTGCTGCGTCTGCCTGCACTTTCGGGCTCCAAATCACTCGGTCAATGTACGCGTGTTTGTACGTAAATCCAAGCGCTAACTCTACAAGCCTTGGAAATCAACAGCTTTGAGCGGATATACTCTCCACCGAACCATCCGCTGCCTTCCCCTGGAAAGGCAGCGGGAAGGCACCAGAGCCGACAGAAAAAGGTTGAGCGCATACGCCTGTCGTCAGGCTCCTGCCTTCTCTCCAGAGCCCCCGAAGGGCGTCTGTCTTTTGGTTCTGATTTGCTTTTGGTTCTTCTTCTGATTTCTGCATCTGCATCTGTATCTGCTTCTTCTTGTATCGAGAGCCTTTCGATAGGCTATGCAAAGGCTATGCATCAGAACGGGGACTTCCCGTTGGCGATGGATGGCGAATCCAGGAAAGAGCCGCCGAAATCAGTGGCGGCAAACTCCTCCTCGACCCGTTCTTGGACGGCAGCGCTTTCGAGCTTGCAGATGTGGTTGTAAATGCCGGCGGCGTGCTTGCCGTTTGTCGGCGGCGAGGTCGTGAACCACCGGCAAACGTAGATCTCGTCCGTATCGGGATCGTGGGCGATAAGGTCGCCGTCCACCAGCACCTTGACGCAGGCCAGAAAGCGCTCCTTGGTCCAGTCGTTGCCGAGATCGGCCACGGCATAGGCTGGAGGCAGCTTGCAGCAGCCCGCGCTGGTCTGGTGCGGACCAGTGGCCAGATAGAACCAAAGCTCTCGCTGGTCGCCCTCTAGGGCCAGGAAACGCCTGGAGCGCCATACGTCCGGGCTGACCTTGTGAAACTGGCGGACGGCTTTCCTTCTCATCCGGTCGCCTCGCACTTCAACCGACGATGCTCCGCCTGGTGATGCCGGCGGCAAAGCCACCGAACATCCAGGGGCCGCTGGTAATCATCGTGATGGCCGTCAGTGTCATCGGCCCCACAGACTTCGCAGACCTCGCGCACGATCAAGCCGCGCTTCAGGCCGACGCCAAGGCAGTAATGCGCCCACACCTCAAGAGGATGATCGGCGGCCCACTTCTCTTGCGCATGCCAGCGGGAGCGGTTAGATTTGGGGTCTAGGATATTTCCTTTGCCGCCGTTCCCGATGCCAGTCGGGGCGGCGGTTTCTCGTTCAAGGTGGGTCATGCGGCCACCCCGTCGCGAGCTTCGATGCGAGACCGCTGCCAAGCGGCGATATCGGCCTCCAGCCAACCGACAGAGCGGGCGCCGAGCTTGATGCTTTTCGGAAATTCACCGCTGGCGATTTTGGCGTAGATGGTGGACCGGGGGAGACCGGTGACACGCTCTACTTCATCGCGGCGGAGGATTGTCTGAACCATAATGATCTCCTGTTGGAAGCCAGCTAGAACTTGCTGGCACTCACAGGAAAACAGGTCGGCGGGGGTAAAGAATTAGACGCTTTACCCTTTCTGAAGGTGCAGGCTTTTGCCCTTGTCCTTCATCACCTTAACGAACTCCGCCGCAGGCATGTCCTTGTACTGGCGCCGGGTCGCGCGCCATGCCGCAAACTCGCGCTTGGCGTCGTCTGTGGCTCTGCCTCTGCCCAGGTTTTTGCGAAACTCGCGAAGCTTACTCTTCGTGGTGCCGATCACGCCGGCCATTTCTTCCAAGGCTTCATCGGTGGACTTCATCTTAGCGTCAGACATGACGGTGACCGCATACGACGCCATGACGAATTCAGCGGTGTCCAACTGGCGTGTCTTGTGGTCCCCTTTGGGTTCGACAAATGGCCCGGGCGAAAGCATCGGATTCGCCCGCCGCTGCTCGATGTCTTGCATGGCACCTATCAGGTGCATGAACGGCGCCCGTAGACGATCCTCGATGCCAATAGCCTTGAAGTAGCGGTGCGCTGCATCCAGCGCATGAAGGGCGACAGTGCGCTGAAGGTTCTCGATGTCGGCGGAGGGCTTGAGGTTTCTCGCATCCTCAAGCTCAGCCAACAGATTAGCCAGTGGGTCAGACATTGGCGCCGCTCCTGATAGGTGTGACGTTCGACGCGGCGGAAAACTTTTCCGTTGCGCAGAAATCCGCCCAGTCCTGCATCAGCCGGCGGCGCTTCTCCATCATGTCGCCGCGACGATAGGCGGCCTCTGTCTTGTCGCTCACCACGTGGGCCAGCGCCATTTCAAGCAGCTCGTTCGGATAGGCGGTCTGTTCGGCTGCCCAGTCGCGGAAGGTGCTGCGGAAACCGTGAACGGTGAGATCGTCGCGCTTCATGCGGCGGAGCGTCATCAGCAGCGCCATATTGGAAAGCGGCTGGCCTTTCTTGTCGCCGATGAAAACGAACTCGGCATCCTTTTCGCGCGGCAGGCCAGCGAGGATTTCGAGCGCGCGCTTCGACAAGGGAACCCGGTGTTCCCGCTTTGCCTTCATACGGCTGGCAGGGATGGTCCACAGAGCGTTTTCGCTATCGATCTCAGACCAGCGGGCGCCGATTACCTCGCCCGTCCTGGTGGCCGTGAGAATGGCGAATTCGAGGGCTTGGGGGCTGACGCCTTCCATTCCTTTGACGGTGGCCACGAAGGTTCCGATCTCGGCATATGGCAACGCGGGGTGATGCTGGACCTTGGCGACCTTGCTGCGCTTCGGCAGGAGCTTGTCCAGATGACCGCGCCAGCGAGCCGGGTTATCCCCCTTGCGGCTTCCCCTCGCCGTCGCCCAGTCAAGAATGCTTTCGACGCGGCCACGGACGCGAGTGGCGGTTTCAGGTTTCTCCGTCCAGATTGGTTCGAGCGCCTTCAACACCAGGGCGGTATCGACGCGCTGCACGGCAAGATCACCGAACACGGGATAGGCGTACGCTTCCAGCGTGGCTTTCCACTGGCCAGCGTGCTTGATGTTCGACCACCCTGCCCGGTGCGCCTTGATGTAGGCTTCGGCCGCTTCCTTGAAGCTGAGGGCCGTGGCGGACGCGGCGAGCTTTTCCATGCGCTGGGTCTTGCGAATCTCGATAGGGTCATCGGCGTCGAGAAGCTTAAGCCGCTGTTCGGCCGCTTTCTCCCGCGCCATCTTGAGCGGGACGGTATGGACGGACCCGAGCCCCATCTTGCGAGGGCGGCCGGCGAGCATGTAGCGGAAGATCCATGTCTTGCTGCCACCCTTGGCCACCTGGAGGTAAAGGCCAAGACCATCGGCATAGAGGCCTGGCTTGTTCTGCGCGTTGACGGCTGCGACGGTGAGGCGGTTGATTTGCATTCGAACCCTCCATGCGGACAGCCTTACGTACAACTTACCGCTGGACTTGGCAAGACCCCTCTGGACATGGCTAGACCAACAATGGCGGATTTTCTGGGGTTTAACAGGCTGTCTTGGACGCTACTGGACGTCCTTGGGTTAGGCGGAGACGGACACTCCCTCCGCCAGAATTTTGTCCATCTACTTGAAAATGCTTTTCTTTTCGGCATCGCTTTATTCGGTTCCTAACTTGGTTCCTAACTTTTCGAAACGATGAAGCCCGCCACCGTGAGGCAGCGGGCGTCAGCTAGGACCGATTGGGTGGCAGTGATACAGTCGCGGCCATCGCGCGCGAGGAGGGAGGACACACGTCAATGCATGGGGACGAGCGACGGCAACTTATTCGGGATTTTCTGGCTCGACATAAGCTTGGGGTTATCAGCACGGTGCACCCCGACGGGTCTCCAGAAGCAGCCATCATTCAGGTGACGGTGGCCGACGACCTCAATATTGTTTTTGACAGTTTTCCCGCAAGTCGGAAGCTGGCAAATATCAAACTGGACAGTCGGGTCGCCATGGTGGTCGGCTGGGACGAAAACGTCACGGTTCAAATTGAAGGCTTCGCCCGGCCTGCGAAGGCTAACGAATTACAGCGGCTGATAGATCGTCACGTTGCCAATTGTCCGCTAGAAGCGGAGTTTTTAAAGGAAGGGGCAAAACTGTTTACGATTTCGCCCCGATGGGTTCGCTATTCCGATTTCAGAGGCGCGCCCATAGTTTTTGAACTGTCCGGCGAACCCCTTGCGTAGGGGAGTCCGCTGCCTGACGGCGGCGGGCCGTGCGCATGATGGCGGCCAGCGAGTTCATTTATCGCTGTTGAATGTGAGCGGCGCCAAATCCGACAAAAAGCTGTTTGGTGCGCTCCGGGTTCAACCCTTCGGCCTGGTCCCATCTGGTCGACAGGAATTCAGCCTTCTCTGCCATTTCCTGTACGGAAGTCGGCACATAATCGAAAACTTGGGTACGCAAGGCATCGAAGGCGTCATCGAGGGCCTGCTCCTTTTCGCGATCAACGTCCCGTGCAAGCTCCACAAGCCATTCCTCGTAGGCTGCATCATACTCGCGGCTGAGGGCAGTAAACGGTGACTCGACGGCGGCGCCCTGCCCCACCTCCGGACCGGCCGGTATCATTGACGCCAGCAGCACCTGCAGATCCTCGCTTTGCATTTCGCCAAATTTCGGGCCAGTCCAATACGATATGACGGACGACTTGCGCGCGAGTTCCGCATCGTTCTGGCATCGGTAAGCACAGATGTCAGTAAAAGTGTCCAGATCAGCTTGCGAAGCCGTACGAACCGCTTGTTGCGCTTGCCACTGGCCAGCAGCTTTGCGCTTGGCAATCTCGCCGCGCAGCACTTGCCGGAACGTCCGAAGGTCTTTGATCAGCGCGGAATTGAGAGCGTCTTTCGCGTCGGCGGCCATCGCCGGATTGATCTTCTCCAGCCCGGCGAGCTTGCGGGTGTGTTCCTCGTACCGTTTGATGACATCGTTGCGTACGTCATGGTGGAAATAGTCGCGCTCGAAATCGGGATGGAATGACTGCGCCCCGCCGACCGACAGGTCTACAAAAAGCTCCTTCCGGTTTTTGACGAAATACCGCTCGTCGGCCTCCCAAGCCACAGTGAGGGCCGCATTGAAGGCGGCGTAAGCGGCATCCTTGGCTTCAATCAGGCGCTCCAGTTCGCCCGACACGCGAGCGGCTGAACGTCCCCCTGCACGGGCCTGCTCGCTGGCTGCAGCCACAGCAGCCGTAGCAATTGCTGAAGAAGTGAGAAGCGCGCTGCGATTGACATGCTGGTTCATGATTGAACTCCCTGTTTCGTGTGTGGGGCGGCTTGCCTGCTCATCAATGGTCACTGAGTCGCCGCGCTTGAGCGACCCGAAGAACCGGCGAAGTTGGGGAAAGATTGGTGAGTTGGCCATCATGGTTTCTCCCAGGTAAATGACCGCTTCCACGCATAAGCGCCTCGGCTGCATACAAGGGTGGCGCGACGGTTGACATTGGGCATGCCTTCGGCGGCTGCCCGAACAGAGGTGTTCGGCATTAGGTTGCTCCGGGTTGATAATTTCTCTAGCGAAGTTGAGTTAACCACAACTAACGAAAACGTCAAGCACACTTGATAAAAAAGCAACTGGACTGTATGAAAGACCCATGATCAGACCCGAACAAATACGCGGCGCGCGGGCCATGCTTGGCCTAACTCAGGCGGATCTCGCGAAGCGTGCCGGACTTTCGACGACAGGTCTTAACAACGTAGAGAGCGGCGGGACCGACCCGAAGGCCTCGACACTCAGAGCGATCCAGGCGGCCTTGGAAGCAGCTGGCGTCGAGTTCATCCCCGAGAATGGCGGCGGCGCCGGGGTGAGGCTGAGGAAGACGTCCCCATGATCGCAACCATGTTCCGCTGGGGCGTGCTCCTAGGTGTCATTGGTTTTGTCGGCGGGTTCGTCGGGCCCGTCATTTTGACGCCCGATGCGAATCAGGGACCGCTGCTTGGGCTCTTGATAACCGGGCCTCTCGGCCTCGTTGTCGGCCTGGTCGTGGGTTTTGTGCTTTCACTTAAGCCGAGTCGTCGCTTCTGAAATCGTAAAGGACTGGAAATCCATGAGCCAAGCGACGCTTGAGGATAGCGGCTTCGACGCGCAGTCCTCTGGGTCTGCCTTCTCAACCTTGCTTACTACCCTGGAAGCGCCCCCTCTTAGGCTCGCTGAAAAAAACCCCAACGAAAATTCAGCGAGCCAGCCACCCCGGCATGAGGGACACAACAAGGCAGCCATATGTTCCTACAAGTCCCTTACCAATAAAGTTGCGTCCCACTTGCGCGAAAAACGAAATTCCGCGAGCCTCTCGGAATGAAACTCTATCTATCGCTGAAGAGCTTGAGTGCGCAGCCGATCGCATCGCCGACATGTCGCGCGCGGGTCTGCAGGCCATCCTTCGTCGGGCCGGAAACTTGGAACACATTGGAGTGTCCTATCGCAGCAGATCGGCTCCCGCGACACGACGGGTATAGGCACGTTCGACCTCGAACACCCCCTCTTCCTTCCTCTCGACGCTCCCGCTGGACGAACGGCTGAACCAGGACCATCGGCCGGCTGACGGTCCGTGAAACTGCTTCATGATGCGCCCGGCATTGTCGCTCTGGAAAGTAGCGGAGAAGTCACATGGCTTCGACTGCCCGGCGATGAGGGTTGGCCCCCAATCCAGCCGCACGCGCGCGCCGCTGGCAACCAGGTGCTGAAACGCCGCTTCCTTTGTCTCCGAGGTTGTGAGGATCGTGCTGCCGTCGACGACCTGCCAACCGCGCTGATACGCGAGCCGCACGATAAGCCGATCGCTAGCCACGAAACCGCTCCGTGTGCCAGGTGATCTTGCCATCGACTTTCATCGGCTTGTGGATCATCAGACGCTTGGGCAGGTGCTCCGGATGCACTTCCAGAAGCGTGATCTTGACCTGCGGTTTGCACCGGCTGCAGTCGAACTTCAGCTTCAGCGGATCGACGCCGCCGCCATAGACCATCATGAGATCGGCCGAGCGACAATAGCGGACGTTGCCGCAACTGCATTCTGCCTTCACGAGCATGTTGTGCCGGGTCGCCTTTCCCAGCGTGTCTATCGGATCGTGCGTCATGAGAACGAATAAGGAACAAATTCCTTGCCCGTCAAGCCGTCTTATGGAATCTATTATGCATGAGTGATGAACCAGCCAAGCTCGCTGACGGCATGACGCCGGCGCCGCGAGAGCGCGCCAGAGTGCTCGGCCACATGTGTGAGAACCCAGGCTGTGTGAAGCACGGAGGCTTCGGCTTTGCCCGGCCTCGCCAAGAGCCGCATTGGTTCTGTTTCTCGCATCGCGCTGATGGCGAGCGGTATTTGTGAGGGCTCAGTCCGCCAATCCAGCGTCGTGGGAGTGCACTATCCAGTCGACCAATGTGCGGTATAGGCTATCCACCTCATCGTCGATCTCGTCGCGCCGGATGCCGACGGCCTTAGCGTCGGCAAATAGCTTGTGAGTTAGGTCGTGTATCGAGACCGCGTCCGCCTTCGCGGTTTCCGGAACGTTGTTCTGGATCCATCGATGCAGGAAGTTGATGCCGCGCGTGCTCATGCAGCCATAATTTCACGACTGCTCTTCGGTTCCGCCCTACCGGCCGAGGGGCCGCCTCGAAAGCGATAGCAATTCCGCCTCGTCCCTGATGCCCGCCATGTAATTGCCGATGATTCGGGAGGCAATCGCGTCACGGGCCTCGGTAGATTGGTTGTCGAGCCGCAATTGTTCGAAGACCCTGGCCAGCAACGCCAATTCCGATGGATCGAAAATGCCTGCCTCATTCGCCCTTGTCCGTATTGGCATGATGCTCCTCCCGGAAATCTTGCAGCGAGGCGTGCCGCAAATCCTCTTCGCCGCGCAAGTGCTTCACACGGCCAATGATACCCCGCTTGACCCATTGTGTCGCCGGCCGCTTCATGCCCTTGGGCGCCTCTCCGGCGTGCTCCTGGACCCGCTTCCACAACCGCTCGCGGATGGCGCGGCTCGAATTGATGAAAGCCGAACCGACATACTGCCCTGTCTTACGATCGGCCATAAGCGCAAATGCCGGCTTACCGGGCTCTCGTTCGACGCCAAGTAGCTCGTATTCCTCAACCGTATAGCATTTGGCCTTGAGCCAGTTCGTTGATGGACCGCTCCGATATTTGCTGTCCTTTCGCTTCGAGACCATCCCTTCCATGCCCGCCTGGTCGATCAGATGGAAGATGGCGCTCGCCGCGCCCGGTAGCGCTTGGCTGAATTGGATGCGCTGTCCCTCGGGGATCATCTCGGCCAGGATCTCGCGCCGATCCTCCAGCGGCATGTCGCGAATGTCGTGGCCGTTGATGTGCAGGAGATCGAAGGCGACGAAATATAGGTCGTGCTGCCGGCTGGTGATGGCTTTCCGCAGCGCGCCGAAGTCAGAAACCCCGGCATCGTTCAACACGATGATTTCTCCGTCGATGATGGCGCTTTCGACATCGAGGGCTCCGGCCGCCTTGGCGAGGTCTTGGTACTTGCCCGTCCAGTCGAGCCCACGACGCGTGAAAATCCGCGCGCCGTCCCCGTCTTTGATAATCTGCGACCTATAGCCGTCGAACTTGACTTCGTGAATCCAGCCCTCGGCCTCGGGAGGCTTCTCAACCAAGTTCGGCATCAACGGCTCGATGAACTTCAAACGCATGCACAGGACTCGCAAAACCGCGATTCAATAAGCTTAAGCTAAAATGGTTCCGAATCTGGAAATTCATGCGCCATGCAACAAAGCCGGCTTGTCAACGTTGCCACCGATCGCAGCGGAGGAAACGACAATGGCCGACGACAAGAGCAAGAAAGACTTCCGGGAGCGCGACCGCGTCTCATCGAGCGAAGACTACGAGGTTGAATATTTCGCTCAGAAGACCGGGATCACGCCTCAGCAGGTGCGCGAACTGATCGAGAAGCACGGGAACGACCGGGGTACGCTGGAGCGGGAAGCCAAGAACCTCGGTAAGAAATGACCAAGCTATCGGACCTTGGGCCTCCTATTCCCGGCAAGCCGCACGAGCCAGCCCCGGAGAACGGTCACGACCACTTCTACACATGCGCCATTTGTGGCCAGCAGGTCGATATGAGAGATTTTCGCCAGGTCATGTGGCACGAGCAGCCCGACCACGAGCCGCTTAGAGACATGCCGCCCGCGCCGAGCATCGAACGTTAGGCGCCAGCAATCACCAGTTCCACCGCCAGCCAAAAGCCGGAAGCCATAAACAGCAGCACCACCAGTGCAAAAAGAAAGACCCGCATGCGACGCCCCCGCCTCATTGCGGTTAGTATAGCACGGCCGAAAAGAAAAAGCCCGCCAGCCGAAGCCAGCGGGCAGAGTCGTGGGAGTGGCCGGGGAATCGACCCAGCAGCCTAAGATTAGAGGCAGCCTGCGCTTTCGGATACGTTAGGATTGCCTAATGGATGATTCGAATACGTTTGAGGCGGCCGTGGCTTATCAAATCAAGGAGGTCTTGGCGGGGCGGATAATCGCAGAATACCACGCTGAGGCTGCATCGTCTTTCAGAGCAGTTGAGCGGGCTACCGGAAGGGAGGTCACGCTTCACCGATCGGGAAACTACATCCTGGAAGTCACCGACGAAATCAGCGGCCGCGTTTCGTTCTTCGAGTATGCCGACCTCCCCTACTGAAAAAAGCCCGCCGCTCTTTTGGGGAGCAGCGGGCCAGGGTCTGGAGTGCTGGAATCAACCAGCATGGGTCAACGAGCGGCGGCTTCGTTAGTTGCTACTCAGTTGATAAGGACGTTTTTCCGAATGTCAGCCACCAACGGCTCCATATCGGAAAGGGTGTAGAATTTTACCTTGTGCTCTTCCATCATATTGAACACCGCTTCGACGAATGCCGGCCTTTGCCCCTCGACATCGGCGACAACGATAAGCCGTTTTTGCTCCGCCGTTGCGGTTCCTTTGTAGAGCCACGAGCCTTCAATTGCGTAAGTGCTGGCCTTTTCAATGGCCGAATCCGGGTCTTCACGGAGGGAGACCCCGTTGATTAAGTTATAGGAACCGTTTTGGTAGCCATAAGGTGCCTTTATGGTTACGCCTTGTGGCAGGACAACGGGCTCAGGACGATGATCTAAAAGGCTTTCGACACCTCTGACGATCAATTCATTTCGCAATTGGGTCGCAGCCTTGATGCGCCTGCTAGCCCGAGGAATGTCACTGACCAGTTTCTCAAATAGTTCGTCCAAAGTCGCCTTTGGGTCTTTCACCAAGACCGACCGTGGTGGCGCAAGGCGAAGTTTGCCAGATCTCATCCCAATGAACTTCTCTACGGCCTCTCTATGCCAATCGCCGCCAAACTCGGTTCCCAGCCTGTTTTCAAGCGATTTTAGAAGTGCGAAGAATTGGGAGCCGGCAACAACATTGAACGCCCGATCGACGCGCTTTGAGCTACCGGCAAAACGGAATTGCACGCGCGGGTGTTCTTCGGCAAACAGAACAATGCCGACATTCACAAACTCTGCGCGCTCAGGGAATTCCGAGTACTGGACGAGCGAGTAAAAACCCTGTGATCCATTCATCATTTGTTCAACCCAGGGATGTCTGGCTGAGCGACTAGCCTAGCCTCGATTGTTTGCACCACATATTCCGCCCGGCGACAAATCAATTCGCTCAACGACTGACGGGCCTGATAGTCAAGATCCCATTCTTGCGGAACTGAGTTAACGACCTCAGCTACAAAATTGGGATCAAGCGAAGCAAGGTGGTGGATCGCGCTTCTGACGCCCTTTCCGGTCAAATATGGGTCGAATTCGGGGAAACGGCCATAGACCGTAGGGTCGCATATCTCCGCCATCGTCGGCGGATTTCCATCAAACTCGATCTCTACGAAGCAATGTGTATGGTCGATTGGCACCAAATCGAATTTCTGTCGGCCGATAGGGACGAAAAGGAGATTGTCGGACTTTGCTTGGCCCATATGGAATCGGTCCGAGTTCTTGATCCACGTGTCGAACACCACCAGTCGAGCAACATCTCCAACGTCGGTTAGTTTGTCCAAAAATGTGTTCGAACCGTCTCGCGGGATGCCGTCTACAGCTCGCGAAAAAAATAAGGGGGGCAGCATGTTTCCGTGCCAGTTAACAAGCGGCAACTCAATTGCGCATTCCTTTATCACGGCAAAAGAGGGTATCTTCAGCTTGAACCATGCGCAAAGTTCGGCAGCTACTAGTTCAGAAATTAGAGCAGCGCACCCCTGAGGGTTGCCTATTCCTTTTACGAAGCCTTCCCCTGCATCAGTATCCACCCGTGCCGGGCGTGTGCTAGAGGCAAAAAGTTCGATTTCACGAAGGACCTCCTTCGGCTGACAGTGCTGCCCCGAAGAAAGCATCCCCTACCCATTCCATGCTCGATTACGGCAATGCGATTATGGTCTGGCAAGCAATCGAGTCAATTGGCGACGCTCAAGTATAATTTTCGGCTTGCCTACGCCTAGGACGCGGGCGGCCTTTCCTGCCGCAGCGGGTCGATCGCCCGCTTCATGTCCTGGCTCACGTCTCGATCCGACTGCCCTGCCCTTTTCCCGTGACCGATTTACCATTATGTTCCGCGCCTATGTCGCGAACCACAACCCTTCAGCTAATCGCAGCGGTGATCACCATTGCCGTCCTGTACGCCCTCCGTCAGGGCGCCGATTGGTTCCTAAGCGGGCTTGAACCACGTTTCATGATGGGGATGGTGCTAGGCTTCATGGCTGGTGCGGTGATGATCCTGCTTATCTGGTACTATGAGGACAGCAAGGAACGTCGCTCAAGGGCGGCTAGCAGAGGTTCCACCGCCCACGAGCAGAGCACGCGCCACTCGATCGACCTTTGACTGAAGCAGCGGCGTGCCGCGACCGACCTTCATCAGGGCATCGAGCACAGCGCTCTGTTGAGATCCCCTTGTCAGCGCTCTCGCCATGTCGGCCACGGCTTTTTCATTTCCGCCATTGCTGAGTGCGTCGATCACGCTTTCCACCGCCCTGGTGCCGGCCGCGCGGGCTGCTCCCCGAGCGCCGCCCGCAATGAAACCTTCGCGCACGCCAAAACGGGAACTTGAGCCCGGGTCGATCGCCTCACGGGCGGCAACGCGAGCGGCAGTCTCGGAATTGCGGGTAACGATGTTTGAGGTATCTGCAAACAGGCGCTCGCGGTCGAGCAGATCAAGCACCTGGTCCGTCTTTTCCTTGCCCCACAGGGTCGACAGGCGAGCGCGGTTCCAGTCGCCTTCACCCTTGATAATCTCCTGCAAAGCGACCCTATCGTTGGCTTTGGTGCCAACGATACGCTCGATTTCGGCGCGGGCGCCTTCACGTAGGCGCAGCGGGACCGCAGACGGGCCGATTTGCAGCCCTTGAGGCAATGCGCCCTGGCGGACCTCGGCAGCAAGTTCGTTCGGGCGCGGCGCTTCCCTACCGCTCGCCAAGACAGTCTGGCCACGCTGCACGGCATCTTTCTGCCGGGCCAGTTCGGCGTATTTTGCGTCAACTTCTTTGATGCCGGGGACAGATGCGCGCAGCTCGTCGTCAACGGCCTGGCGCGCGGTCTGAAGCGCATTGCCAGCGTTTGTCCCCTGCGTGGTCTCAAGCATGTCGTCGATGGCGTGGCGGGTGTTCAGCAATTCGGCTGCATCGGTGACAAGCGACGTGCCAGGAGGCGGCTCACCGTTGGCGCGTGCTCGCGCAATATCGGCCGGCGTCGGCTGGTGGTCGAGCATGGCACGAACGCGCTGCACCGCGCGCTGCGGCTCACCACGCAAGGTCTGGGCCTCAGTTTCGAGGTACCGCGCAATAGGCAGCGTGTCGACTGGGCCAGCGTCTCGCAACGCCTCTCGATACTCAGGCGCCAGGCGCTGCTGGTTCTGCGTTGCGCGGTCAATGATGTGCGACGGCGTTGGCGCTTCGCCAAGCGTCTCGTTCAGCGCCGACCGGATGCGCCAGTTTGCATCTGCGTCGCGCGCACCGATCGCGCCGCGCACGATGGCCTTGCCCTCTCCGGGGGTTGCGGCGATAGCGCCTGCCGTATGGCGCATGTTCGGGCCAAGATCCATCAACATGCCGTCGTTGCCGAGATTTGGCAGGGCGGCGGGGTCAATGGCATCCTGCCGGGCGGCATCGGCCAAGACCTTCACTGCGCTCTTGTCGAGCCCAAGCGCACGCGCAACCGCCCTGATTTGGACCTTGTCAGCGATAGCCTTGACGCCCTTGCCGATGAGGGGTGCGACGATCGGGGACACGGCGCCGGTGAGTAGGCCAAGACCACTGCCCTTCAGTGTCTCGTGCAAGTCGCCGCCCGAACGAACAGCGGAATCAGCCGCGTTGATAGCCCCACCTGAACCGATGCTGGCGGCATACGCCAGAGGCTTCGACGCTAGACCGATGCCGAACGCTTCCGGCGCCGCCATCATCGCCGGCAATGTGCCAGCGACAGCACCGGTCACGTTGCCCGCAGTACGGGCGATAGGATGGGCGGCGCGGCTGGTCTCTTGCATTTGCGTCATGTCGCCTTGAACCTTGGAATACGGTTCGCCGCTGATCGCAGAG
>NZ_SRTH01000218.1:0-293 GCF_004792065.1 Mesorhizobium sp. M8A.F.Ca.ET.165.01.1.1
GGGAAGCGCCTGACGATGGTGGATGGTCAACGGCTTTTACTGAAATAAAAAAAACAAGCCTAATAGGAAACAAAATAACCGGCAAAGGAAAGCCGGATTCGCAGGAACACTCAACCTCTAACAATGGGAAAAAGCCATGAGCGCTTTATCTGACACTTACGCGGTGGGAGCCGCGGGGCAATTGCATAGGAGCATTGACTGGCGAGGCGCCTTCTGGGTGGCAAGCGGCGTCCCCGCCCTCGTTCTGTTTTCGATCGGCGGCATTGCCGGGACGACCGGCAAGATCGGAATAG
>NZ_SRTH01000219.1:0-293 GCF_004792065.1 Mesorhizobium sp. M8A.F.Ca.ET.165.01.1.1
ACCGCGTGTCGGCGGATGAAGATTACGAGGTCCGCTACTTCGCCAAACAGCATCGGATCACGCCGGAGCAGGTGAGAGAGCTGATCAGCGAGCATGGCGGCTCACCGCCATGACGCGTCCCGGTGATCGGCGGCCCGAGATCCGAAAGCTTTGTCAACCGTGAAGTTTCCGGGCTTCGCGTTCCAAGGTCTTGCGGTCGTTGCCATGCTCGCTGAACAGCTCTCTCACCTGCTCTGTCGTGATCCGATGCTGTTTGACGAAGTACGGGAGCTCGTAATCCTCATCCGCCACGA
>NZ_SRTH01000220.1:0-293 GCF_004792065.1 Mesorhizobium sp. M8A.F.Ca.ET.165.01.1.1
GATCAAAGCCGCATTGTGCTCCGCGTAGGTATCAATCTTGGCGACGTTATCGGCGAAGGTGCCGACATCTATGGGGAAGGCGTCAACATCGCTGCGAGATTGGAAGCGCTGGCGGAGCCTGGCGGCATATGCGTTTCCGGTAAGATTCACGATGAGGTACGAAGTAAGGTCGACGCCGCCTTCGAGGACGCGGGCGAACGACAGCTCAAGAATATCTCCATGCCGGTCCGGATCTATCGGGCCGGACCTGATGTGGTGCCAATGGCACCCGAGACGATCTCACCCGTTTCGAG
>NZ_SRTH01000221.1:0-292 GCF_004792065.1 Mesorhizobium sp. M8A.F.Ca.ET.165.01.1.1
CGATCCTGCAGACGACTAAGGCCACAGCGATCAGCGCGATGGGGTTCACCGAACCGGCATACAACTGAGGCGCTCATGCTGCGGCCTCTGAATTGGCCGCAAGCCACTCGCGGCGCGTCATGTGCAGATCTTCGAGCGTGACGCGACCGCCAGTGATGGCGACGATTTTGTCGGCGAGCGGTACGTCCACCGGCGACTCGCCGGTCTCGACCCGTTGTGCGCGGCGAGAAGGATTTGCCCCGCCACCAAGGCCGAGAGCGTCAGCCAGCTGCTTCAGGGTTTTGCCGTGCGC
>NZ_SRTH01000222.1:0-292 GCF_004792065.1 Mesorhizobium sp. M8A.F.Ca.ET.165.01.1.1
GATCAGCACTATCAGGTCGCCGAGTGTCATTGAGAACACCCCACCCGACATCATGGCGACCGAAAATATCTCGGTCGTCCACGGATCGTCACCGCCGCCGAATATTCCGAGCAGTCCGAGATTGTAGAGAACGAAAGGCACGATCAAGAGCGGGACGGCACCGAACATCTGGCGTCTCCATTTGGGGGCACCTTTTGTAGAATGCCCCTGGGGCATGCCGTCAAGAATTTTCGTGCGAAGCCGCAAACACGGTCGAAGACCGGATGCAACAACCCGTCGACTGGGACGCCAG
>NZ_SRTH01000223.1:0-292 GCF_004792065.1 Mesorhizobium sp. M8A.F.Ca.ET.165.01.1.1
GCCACTTCGGGGGCGTTCACGCATAGCCCAGCGCAAGGCCCGAACGCGAAAAAGCCGCGGCGAACCGCGGCTTTTCGTTTGCTTGATCCCCGGAGGGAAACTGGAGCGGGTGAGGCGATTCGAACGCCCGACCCCAACCTTGGCAAGGTTGTGCTCTACCCCTGAGCTACACCCGCTCGCGCGGCCTTGGGCCGCAAGCCGCGCCTATATGGCCGAAGAGCGCGCCGATTGCAACAGGGAAATGACGGTCTTTTTGGAGCTAGCTCTTCATGCGCGGACGGTTCGAAACGAA
>NZ_SRTH01000224.1:0-292 GCF_004792065.1 Mesorhizobium sp. M8A.F.Ca.ET.165.01.1.1
CTAGTTCTTCGCTATCTGCTTCTTCACCAGATCGATCTTCTGATCGGTGAGCGGTATCGGCATGGTGTAGCCCGCCTCGGTAAATCCCTGCTTGGCATTCTCGAAGAACTCGATGGCCTTGAGGTATTCAGCCTTGCCGCCACCATAGCTGGCGCGGTTCCAACTCACGTCGCCAAGATTGTTCTGCTCAAAAGCCCACTGCATCGGCTGGCTCTCCCTGGTGAAGACCTTCAGCTTGGCGGTTAAGGCTGCTTGGGCCTCATCAAGATATTTGCCGGTTCGCTGGAGATTG
>NZ_SRTH01000225.1:0-292 GCF_004792065.1 Mesorhizobium sp. M8A.F.Ca.ET.165.01.1.1
CTCGCTGCGCGTCACCGGCGGTACCGGCGAGGAAACGTTGAGCTATGCCGATACAAACGGCAATGACCGCGCCATCGAGCCGGCCGCGCCGAAGGGCCTCGCGCCGGCCGCCACCCAGCCGGGACCCAAGGTGCGCCAGTTCTCCGGCAAGCTGAACAGCAACGGCACGCTGACGCTCAAGTCCGGTGAGGACGATCTTGGCCACTGGGCCTTTGCCGTGATCCCCGACAAGCCTCCGACGATCCGCTTCGTCGGCGAGCCGAAACGCGCCGTCAACGGCTCCATCGAGCTC
>NZ_SRTH01000226.1:0-292 GCF_004792065.1 Mesorhizobium sp. M8A.F.Ca.ET.165.01.1.1
CAGCACGCCCACCGGGCGCCCGTTCAGGAAGACATTGAGCGGTGTGTGGGCCGATCGCCGTGCCATCAGAAAAGGTCCTCGATTTCGGCGGCGCTGCTTTTGCTGCGTGGGCGAACGATGAGCTCGAGGTCGAGGGCGGAGAGAGCGGCCATCAACGTGCTGAGCTGCACGGCTGGCGCGCCGGCTTCAAGGCGTGAGATCGTAGCCTGGCGCAGGTGAATTTGATTGCCAAGCGTCTCTTGCGTGAGGTCGGCCTGCCGGCGGGCGCGGCGCAGGATGGCGCCGAGTTGCT
>NZ_SRTH01000022.1:0-68011 GCF_004792065.1 Mesorhizobium sp. M8A.F.Ca.ET.165.01.1.1
ACAAACCGTAGCCGCTCGTCCATGATCCCAGTTTCTCGCCAAACCATCGCCGGTCCTCCCGGCGGACAAGAAAACTGTCACCCATGCTATCGGTCCATTCTGTTACCTATCTATCCGGTTCGGACACAGCCTCCTTCTCCCCGTCCCTATACGGGGAGAAGTGCCCGGCAGGGCGATGAGGGGCAGCACCGACCTCGGCAATCAATCGTCAATTCCCCGGCGGCCGTGGACGCGGCACCGGCACGCCTACTTCGGGTGTCGCGGTGAAGGCGTTCAACGCGCTTGGCAGGCCTTCCGTGCTGCTGGCCGTGGTGGCGGGCAGCGACGGCGCTTCGGGTTCGGGCGCCGCCACCGCGACCGGCACAGCGCTACCGTTATAGGTCGCCGCCTCGGCCGAGGCGGGCCCGGGCGCGTCGAGCACGGCGCGGCATTCCTTGGGCAGGTTGGCCATCGTCATCAGGTCGCGGGCCTTGGGCGCATCGGGGTTCTTGTTGGGCCGCCACGGCTCCTGCGTGAACCACCAGGCCAGCGGCTTGCCGCAACCGTCATCATCCGGCGTCGCTTCCTGCCCCTTGCAGGTGGGCGAACCGGGCTGGCAGCCGATGCGCATGTGGAAATGGTAGTCATGGCCCCAGAACGGCCGGATCTTGCGCAGCCAGGTACGGTCGCCCTTGACCGTGTCACAGAGCTTTTTCTTGATGCCCGGATTGACCAGGATGCGCTCGACTTGCGGGTAGCTCGCCGCGCGCTTCAGCATCGCCGTGTGCTGCGGCGTCCACAGCGCATCCTTCACCAGATGGGTCTTGTCGTCGACCATCAGCGTGGCGCTCATGGTCTCGCGCTGCGCCCTGGTCATCGTGCGGTCGGGCATCGGTGTCAGCCAGATGTCGGCGTCGAGCCCGATCTGGTGCGAGGCATGGCCGGTCAGCATCGGGCCGCCGCGCGGCTGCGCGATGTCGCCGATCAGCAGGCCCGGCCAGCCATCGGCGACGGCATCGCGCGACAGTTTCTCGATCAGCGCGATCAACGCCGGATGGCCCCAGCGGCGGTTGCGCGAAGGCCGCATCACCTGCCAGGTCGGGCCATCCATCGGAATGGCGACGCCGCCGGCAAAACAGCCCTTGGAATAGAAGCCGAAGGATTGCGGGGCGGTGGCCGTCGGCAGCTTCTCCGCACCGAACAGGTCTTTCGCCCGCTCCTCGGCCGCTGCCGGCTGCGCGAGACCGGTCAGGGCAAGCAAGCCAAGGGCGGCCGCCAGCAGTGATCTCTTGCCAAAAGACGACCGCGTCGCTGTCTTCATGAAATCGGATCCCACCAAACCCCAAGCCCGAATCATAGCACGCAACATGCGACGCTTCGATCGCTCTAACCTTTTGGCGCAATTCCGGACGAAAAACCGTTTCACACTTTTCCTGGAATTGCTTGTCCCTTCATCGGGCTGCGCGGCGCGCCGTCGCGCCAGTCGCCGCTTGCCCACATATGGTCGAGGGCGGCGCGGTAGTCGGGAAAGCGAAACCGATAGCCCGCCGCCTTGATCGCCGCGTTGGCGACCCGCTTGTTCTCGCCATAGAAGGACCGCGCCATGGGCGAAAGTTGGGCGGTCTCGAACGGAATTTCGGGCGGCGCCTCGATACCCATCAGCGATGCGGCATAGGCGACGACATCCTGCGGCGGTCCCGGCTCATCGTCGGTGACGTTGAAGATGCCACCCCTATTGCCGGCGATCAGATGCCAGAGCGCGCCTGATATGTCGTTACAATGGACGCGGTTGAACACCTGGTCCGGCTTGACCAGCCGCCTCGCGGTACCGTTCTCCAGATTGACCAGCGCGTTGCGGCCCGGACCGTAGATGCCGGAGAGCCGCAGGATCGCCACCGGCCGGTCGATTTCCCGGCCGAGCTTCTGCCAGGCTTGCTCGGCCTCGACCCGCATGACCGAACGCTTTGATACCGGCCGGCACACGGCCGTTTCATCGACCCAGGCACCACCATAGTCGCCATAGACGCCGACTGTAGAGAGATAGCCGATCCACTCCAGATCAGGCATCCCTGCGATTGCCTCGCGGGCGGCATTCAGCACAGGATCGCCGGCGTCTTCCGGGGCGACCGAGATCACCAGATGCGTGGTTTTCTCCAGCACTTCGCCGATGTCGCTCGTCAACTTACCGTCGAACAGCAGCGGGGCGATGCCGGCCTGGCGCAGCGCCTCCAATTTCTCCGCCGATCGCGTCGTGCCGATGATCTTGGCACCATCCGGGTTGGCGCGGGCAAAAGCCTTGCCCGAATAGCCGGCGCCAAAGATGAAGACCTGTTTTTCGCTCATGCATGCGTCCTGGTTGGCCGCGCCAGGCGCCATTCGTCGCGCACCACAGCGTCGTCCTCGGTTTCCAGGCCGTTCGCGGCCCGTTCGGCATATTCGGTTTCCGGCACCAGCCGCGCCAGCGCCCAAATTGCCGCGCCCCGCACCAGCGGCGAGGCGTCGCCGAGCAGATCCCGGACGATGCCGGCAAGCACGGCCTCGCCGGAATTGCCGGCGGCAATCAGCACGTTGCGGACAAAGCGGTCGCGGCCGATGCGTTTGATCGGCGAACCGGAAAAGAAGGCGCGGAAGGCAGCATCGTGGAGGGCCAAAAGGTCGGCGAGCGCAGGCTCGCGCAAATCGTCGCGCGCGGCGAGCTTGGCCTCGGACGCGGCGCTGGCGAACTTGTTCCACGGGCAAGCGGCGAGGCAGTCGTCGCAGCCATAGATGCGGTTGCCGATCGCCTCGCGGAATTCATGCGGGATCGGCCCCTTGTTCTCGATGGTGAGGTAGGAGATGCAGCGCCGCGCATCGAGCCTATAAGGCGCGGGGAACGCATCGGTCGGGCAGGCGTCGAGGCAGGCGCGGCAGGAGCCGCAATGGTCGATCTCGGCCCGGTCCGGTACGAGTTCTGCCGTGGTGAAGATGGTGCCGAGGAACAGCCAGGAGCCGTGCTGGCGGCTGACCAGATTGGTGTGCTTGCCCTGCCAGCCGAGGCCCGCCGCTTCGGCCAACGGCTTTTCCATGACGGGCGCCGTATCGACGAAGACTTTGACGTCGCCGCCGGCGCGCGCGACGATCTTGCCGGCGATCTCCTTCAGCCGGCCCTTCATCACCTCGTGATAGTCGCGGTTTTTCGCGTAGACCGAGATCGCGCCGCGATCGCGCCTGGCCAGCACGTCGCGCGGATCCTGGTCAGGCCCGTAATTCATGGCCAGCACGATGATCGCGCGCACGTCGGGCCAAAGCGTCGAAGGCTCGCTGCGGCGCGCGATCGTCTCGGCGATCCACGCCATGGAGCCATGAAACCCGTCGGCGACGAATTCGGCAAGCCGGGCCGGCGCCAGCGGGATCGCATCGGGAGCGGTGACGGCGACGGCATCGAAGCCGGCGCGCCGTGCCTCCGCGTCGATCAGCGCACGCAGTTTTGCCGCGTCAGAAGTCGAGGTCCGCATAGTGCGACACCGGCGACAGGCCGCGCACGCGGTCGGTCAAGAGCGGCCGGAACGAAGGCCGCGACTTCACCCGCGTGTACCATTCGCGCGCAGCGGGATGTTCGCGCCAGTCGATCTCGCCGAGATAGTCGAGCACCGACAGCGTCGCGGCGGCCGCGAGATCGGCATAGGTGACCCTGCCACCGGCCAGCCAGTGACGGGTGCCGGCCAGCCAGTTGGTGTATTTCATGTGCTGGCGGATGTTGGCGCGCGCGGCGCGGATGGCGCCCGAATCGGGCGAGCCGCCGCCCGCGGTTTCCGGCATCACCGGCTTCAGCACGCGCTCGCGCACCAGGTGGCGGGTGACCTCGCTTTCGGCCTTGTTGAGATACCAGTCGATCAGCCGGCGGATTTCGGCGCGCTGCATCGGATCCTCGGCGAACAGCCGCTTGTCGCGCTTCAGCACACCGCGCGTCTCGTCGAGATATTCCGAGATCACCGTCGCGCCGATGATCGGCACGTCGCCCTCGGCCAGCAGGATCGGCAGCGTGCCGGCCGGGTTCAGCGCCAGGAACTCCTTGCGCCGCGTCCACGGCTTTTCCTCGATCAGCGCCAGCTCCTCGCCATACTCGCCAAAGGCGAGGCGGACGAAGCGGCAGGTGGCGAACATGGGATGGTGGAAAAGCGTCAGCATGGTTCCGCGATGATAAAGCGCACGAGTGTGGACTGGCGAATCGCCGGGCGCACCGGTAAGTCTTGGCCGCCCGGTTTGCGGGCCGTCAGGGGTGTTGCGACCTATAGGGGCACTTCGGCGCCATGACAAGCAAGCCATTCCGTTAGCCATCACGCCAATGCCGAGGTAGAAATGGAAAGCCAGACCATCGTCGAAGCCCTGCTGCTCGGCCTGCTGGAGGGGTTGACCGAATTCATACCGGTGTCCTCGACCGGCCATATCCTGCTCGCCGGCCATTTCCTCGGCTTCCAGTCGACCGGCAAGGCCTTCGAGATCCTGATCCAGCTCGGCGCCATCCTGGCGATCCTGAGCGTCTATTTCCGGCGGCTGTGGCAGATGCTGCTCGACCTGCCGCATGACCGGCTGACGCGGCATTTCGTCATCGGCATCCTCATCGCCTTCCTGCCGGCCGCGATCATCGGCGCGCTGGCGCACGACTTCATCAAGACGGTGCTGTTCGAATCGCCACGACTGATCTGCATCATGCTGATCATCGGCGGCGTGGTGCTGCTGGTGGTCGACCGCATGAACCTCAAGCCCGTCTATCGCGACGTCGAGCGGTTTCCGACCCGGCTTTACCTGCAGATCGGCCTGTTCCAGTGCCTGTCGTTGATCCCCGGCACCTCGCGCTCGGGCTCGACCATCGTCGGCGCGCTGCTTCTGGGCGTCGACAAGCGGGCGGCGGCGGAATTTTCCTTCTTCCTTGCCATCCCGACCATGGTCGGCGCCTTCGCCTTCGACCTGTTCAAGAACCGCAACGTGCTGACCTCGGCCGACCTGCCGATCATCGCCATAGGCTTCGTCGCCGCCTTCGTCACGGCGCTGTTCGTGGTGCGCCTCCTGCTCGATTACGTCTCGCGCAACGGCTACTCGCTGTTCGGCTGGTGGCGGCTGGTGGTGGGTGTCGTCGGGCTGGTGGCGCTGATGATCTGGGGGTGATTGCAGCGACCGGTTCGGTTGGAGCCGCCGAACGTTAGCGCTGCCCCTCACCTGCCTGCCGGCATCCTCTCCCCGCACAGGGACGGGGAGAGGGGCGCTGTCATCGGCGATTTCGCCAACTACAACGATTGCAGGAAGGTCGCCGTCGCTGCGGCCATCTCCCTTCTCCCCGTCCCTATACGGGGAGAAGTGCCCGGCAGGGCGATGAGGGGCAGCACTAACTTCAACGAATGGATTGCCTCCGGCAACGAGCCTAGCTCCTCCCATAAAACGCATTCGGGACATGCACGGGCCAACGCCAGGGCAGCACGGCGACCATGTCGAAGCGCATCGACAGCCTGCCATAGTCCGGCTGGCGCGACAGCCAGATGTCGGCCGCGCCCTCGATGCGGCGCTCCGATTCGTGGCCGATTGCCTCCATGGCCTCGATCAGCGTGCGGCGTGCCTTGACCTCGACGAACAGCACCAGATCGCCGCGCCGGGCGATCAGGTCGATCTCGCCGAAGCGGGTGCGATGGCGGCGCGCCAGGATCCGGTAGCCTTTCAGCATCAGCGCTACAGCCGCCAGCCATTCGCCGCGATGGCCGCGCCGGTAGGCCTTTTGACGGCTGGCGCTCGGGCGCTCAACCATCGCGGCCTTCTCTAAGTTCGAGCAGCCGCCGGTAGAGCGCCTGCTTCTGGCCGCCGGTCATTTTCGCGGCTTCCGCCGCCGCCTTGGAGGCCGGCATTTCAGCGGCAAGCGACAAAAGCAGGCGGTCGATGTCTTCCGGTTCGTCGGCCTTGGCCTCGGCGGGGCCGATGCAGACGACGATCTCGCCCTTCGGCGTGTCCGCCGCCGCGTAATGATCGGCAAGCGCCCGCAGCGTGCCGGTGCGGATTTCCTCGAATGTCTTGGTCAGTTCCCGGCCGATGGCGGCTTTGCGCTCGCCGCCCAGCGCCTCGACCATGGCGCCGAGCGATTCGGCCAGCCGGCGCGGTGATTCGAAGAATATCAGCGTCGCCGGTACCGCCCTCAGCGCCTCCAGCCGCGACAGCCTCTGACCAACCTTGACCGGCAAAAAGCCGGCGAACAGGAAGGCGTCGGACGGCAGGCCCGACGCCGTCAGCGCGGCAAGCGGCGCCGACGGGCCGGGAATCGGTACGACGCGAATGCCCTGGTCGAGCGCCTCGCCGACCAGCCGGTAGCCGGGATCGGAAACCAGCGGCGTGCCGGCATCGGAAATCAGCGCCACGCTCTGTCCTGCCGCAAGTGCCGCGATCAACTTCGGCCCCGCCTCGCCGGCATTGTGCTCGTGATAGGCCGTGGTGCGTCGGCGGATGCCGTAGCGGTCGAGCAGCACCCGCGACACGCGCGTGTCCTCGCAGGCGACGATGTCGGCGGCGGCCAGCGTCTCCAGCGCGCGCAGCGTGATGTCGGCCAGATTGCCGATCGGCGTCGCCACCAGATAAAGCGCCGGATCGAGCGGGCGGGCCGCGATTTCGGTCTGCCCGACCACATAGCTGCGCTTGCCCGTCTCGCCAGTCACCGATGCCGTCTCCGTTCAAGCCTGTTTGGCCTGCCAAATCCTGTTTGGCCTGCCAAAACTTGTTTGGCCTGCCAAAACTTGTTTGGCATGGCTGGCGCCGGCTTGCAAAACTCACGCCGATGTAAGGTGGCCGCCATTCCTTCGCCACAGTAGGGAACGAAACCGGTTTTGGCAGATTTAGCCCCTGATTCCCTTGGGGAGGACAGGAATGGACAGCCTGACGATTCAGGACGCTTTCGCGCCCTACTATGCCGGTCGCAGCCGGATTGCCGCACGCCAGGACAAGCGGCTGCCAGCCCGGAACGACACCAGCCTGACCAAGCAGGCCGCGAGTGCCTTGCCGACCAATGTCAGACTTTCCGACAACAAACCCGACAGCACGACGGAGCACTGACCGGACGATGCCCAATCGCTTCGATATCTTCATCACCCGTCTTGAAACGAAAAACGCCCGCAACGGCGCACCCCTGCCCTCTTTGGGCGACCAGCACCGTGGCCGCCGCGACAAGGACAACGCAAAGCCAGTCCGGAACGGCGAGGCGCACGCCGAGAAAGAGCGCGGAAAGCACCGCCACAAACACGACGCCTGATCTGATTCAGATCGGCGAGGCGGCCGCCCAAGGTGGCGAACGCTGGGCCAGGCGCTCAGTCCAGATATCGTGAAACGCGCGCTTTCAGAAGCTCGATCAGCTCCGGGTCCATGAATTCGTAGTCGTCCGGAATATCGAGGCAGATCACCTTGGCCGCCTTCAGACTGGCCTTGAATTTCTTCTGCAGCTTCGTGCGGTGGGTTTTCTCCATGACAAAAATGATGTCGGCCCAGGCGACCAGTTCGTGCGTCAGCGGCGTATCGGCATCATGATTGGTGCCGGCCGAGGCGACTTCGATGTCGCGCCGCGTGGAATACACCTGCTCGGCGGTCGGGCTGCGCAAGCGGTTCTGACTGCAGACGAAGAGGATGTTTTTCAATGAGTGGTGCTTTTCAGTGTGAGCATGATCTTGTCGGAAAACCGGGTCCCACTTTTCGGGATCATGCTCAGCGCGCCAGGTCCGCCACCACGGCGTCGAGCACGATCATGCCGGCGGGCGTGGCGCGCAGCCGCGTGTTGCCGATCGGCGCCACCAGCCCCTCGCCTTGCAGCACCGACAGCCGCGCGCTCGACAGGCCGCGCCCGGAAAACGCTTCGTAGCGGGTGAGGTCGATGCCTTCGGCGAGCCTGAGCCCCATCAGCAGGAATTCGTCGGCCTCTTCGGAGCGAGTCAGGAGCTCGCCGCCGGTTATGCCATGGCCCTTGGCCTCGACCAGGTTGGCCCAGGTTTCCGGCATTCTCTCAGCAATCGTCACCACCCGATGGCCGTTCTCGACGAAGCGGCCATGCGCGCCGGGGCCGACGCCGACATATTCGCCGTAGCGCCAGTAAGTCAGATTGTGCCGGCTCTCGGCGCCTGGCCGCGCGTGATTGGAAATCTCATAAGCCGGCAAACCATGCGCCGACGTGATCTCCTGCGTCAGCGCATAGAGGTCGGCGGCGTGGTCGTTGTCGGGAATGGTGAATTTCTTCGCCGCGTGCAGCGCATGGAAAGGCGTGCCTTCCTCGATGGTCAGCTGGTAAAGCGACAGATGGTCGGCGGCATGGCCGATCGCCTGTTCGAGTTCCGCCTGCCAATCCTCGGGCGTCTGTCCCGGGCGCGCATAGATCAGGTCGAAGGACAGGCGCGGAAAGATTTCGCGCGCGAGCCCGATGGCGTGCAGGGCTTCCTCGACATTGTGCAGCCGGCCGAGGAAGCGCAGATCCTTGTCGTTCAGGGCCTGCACGCCGAGCGAGACGCGGTTGACCCCCGCGATCCGGTAACCACGAAACCGCTCCGCCTCGACCGAGGACGGGTTGGCCTCGAGCGTCACCTCGATACCGTCAGGCACCGTCCAGTTCTTGGCCACCGCGTCCAGAACCCTGGCCACCGTTTCCGGCTTCATCAGCGACGGCGTGCCGCCGCCGAGGAAGATGCTGGTCACTTCGCGCGGTCCGGTGCGCTGGCGCATCGTCGCAAGCTCGGCCTCGAATGCGGCGGCAAAGCGCTCCTGGTCGACCGGCTGGTGGCGGACATGGCTGTTGAAGTCGCAATAGGGGCATTTGGCTGCGCAGAACGGCCAATGCACGTAGACGCCGAAGCCGGGACTGTGGTCGAGCGCCATGGTGGTGCTGGACCCGATCATTCCGAACCGAGCCGAGCGCGCGCGAATTTCTGGAAGGCGCGGGCGCGGTGCGACAGCGCCGTCGCCTGGCCTGGCTTCCAGCCGTGCTTTTCCTCCGCATTCATCTCGCCGAAGGTTTTGTCGAAGCCATTGGGCATGAACACTGGATCGTAGCCGAAGCCGAGCTCGCCGCGCGGCGGCCAGACCAGAGTGCCCTCGGCCTCGCCGCGATAATATTCGGCCTCGCCGTCGGGAAAGGCGAGGCAGATGACGGCGACGAAACGGCCCGTGCGCCGTTCGGGCGTGGCCGCGCTGACTTCCTGCAGCGCCACTTCGGTGCGCTGCATGGCCATGGCGAAATCGCGCGATCCTTCCGGCGTCTCGGCCCAGTTGGCGGTGTAGACGCCTGGCGCGCCATCGAGCGCGTCGACGCAGAGGCCGGAATCGTCCGACAGCGCCGGCAGGCCGGTCGCCTTCGCGGCCGCGAAGGCCTTGATGTAGGCGTTTTCCTCGAAGGTGGTGCCGGTCTCGTCCGGTTCGGGCAGGCCATACTCCTTGGCCGACTTCGCCTCGAAGCCGAACGGACCCATCAGGTCGGCGAATTCGCGCAGCTTGCCTTCATTGTGGCTGGCGACGACGATCTTCTTGCCATGGAGTGAATGCATCAAAGGCCCCAGATTCTCGGCTCGGCGAATTCGATCGAATTGCCCGAGGGGTCGCGTATATAGATCGAACGGCCACCTTGCGGCCATTCGAATTCGCTTTCGATGGCGATTTTCTTCGCTTGAAGTTGGGCTTTCCAGCCGTCGATTTCAGCGGCGGTTGCGGCAAAGCACAGATGGCCTTCGCCAACCGCGCCGTGCGGCGGTACTTTCAGCTTCGCGTCCGGTGCGGGCGGAATTTTGGTCGCCTCGGCGTTGAAGATGAGCAGAACGCACGGGCCGCAGCGGAAGAAGAGGTGGCGGCCTTCGACCTTGCCGAGGAGGATGAGGCCGAGGATGTCGGTGTAGAAGCGCTCGGCGGCAGGCAGGTCGGTGACGTAGAGGGCCGATTCCAGGATTGCGGAAGGTGTCACGAGGCGCCCCCCTCTGCCCTGCCGGGCATCTCCCCCACGAGGGGGGAGATTGGCTGTATCAGTCGCTTTCGCCACTTTTCAACGTTGAAGGGCAGGCACGGCCAGCCAAACTGCCAATCTCCCCCCTCGTGGGGGAGATGGCCGGCAGGCCAGAGGGGGGCGCCCAGGCTCGGCATCAAAATCCTACGCCACCGCCATCTGCTGCAGGCTAACCAACCGGGAAATGCCCTTCTTGGCCAATCCCATCAAGTCCGCGAACTGCGCCTCGGAAAAGGGCTCGCCCTCGGCGGTGCCCTGGATCTCGACGATGCCGCCCTTGCCGGTCATGACGAAATTTGCGTCGGTGCCGGCCGAGGAATCCTCGATATAGTCGAGATCGATGACCGGCTGGCCGTCGTGAATGCCGCAGGAAATCGCCGCGACATGATCCTTCAGCACCTTCGAAACGCTGGCCATCTGCCGCGCTTCCATCCAGCGCAGGCAGTCATGGAGCGCCACCCAGCCGCCGGTGATCGAAGCGGTGCGGGTGCCGCCATCGGCCTGGATGACGTCGCAGTCGACGGTGATCTGCTGTTCACCCAGCGCCTGCAGGTCGACCACGGCGCGCAGGGAACGGCCGATGAGGCGCTGAATTTCCAGCGTGCGGCCGCCTTGCTTGCCGGCGGAAGCCTCGCGACGCATGCGCTCGCCGGTCGAGCGCGGCAGCATGCCGTATTCGGCCGTGACCCAGCCCTTGCCGGAATTGCGCATCCAGCCCGGCACCTTTTCCTCGAGGCTCGCGGTGCACAGGACATGCGTGTCGCCGAATTTCACCAGGCACGAGCCTTCGGCATGCTTGGAGACGCCGCGCTCGAAGGAGATGGCGCGCATTTCGTCGAATTGGCGTTTGGAGGGGCGCATTCAGGCTTCTTTCCAGTCATTTTTCGGAATCGTGGCCGGCTTGTAGCCCCACCAAGCCCATGGCGCAAAGGAAAATGGCCGAGCGATCCAGCACCGGGTGATCTGGCACAGGCACCGGGTGATCTGACACAGACACCGGGTTGCGCGCGGGTAACGGAAGTCTATATCCTTGAGCCGGAGGTTTTTGGCCGCAATGACCAAGGCAGTCGATCCCGCGTCGCGGTCGCCCGCGCTTCAATCGCTCGACATGCGCTCGCGCGACATCTTCCGGCGCATCGTCGATTCCTACCTCAGGGATGGCGAACCCGTGGGCTCGCGCAGCCTGTCGCGCATCCTGCCGTCCTCGCTGTCGCCGGCCACAATCCGCAACGTGATGAGCGACCTCGAGCATCTCGGGCTGATCTACGCGCCGCACATTTCGGCCGGGCGTCTGCCGACGCAGGCCGGCCTGCGTTTCTTCGTCGACGCCTTCATGGAACTCGGCGACCTTTCCGACGAGGAGCGCCGCACCATCGAGGCGCAGGTACGGGCCTCCGGCTCGGGCGCGACGCTGGAGCACATGCTGACCGAGGCCAGCCAGATGCTGTCGGGCATGTCGCGCGGCGCCGGCCTGGTGCTGGCCGCCAAGAACGAGGTGGCGCTGAAGCATATCGAATTCATCCAGCTGGAGCCGACCAAGGCGCTGGCCGTGCTGGTGTCGCAGAATGGCGATGTCGAAAACCGCGTCGTCGACCTGCCGGCCGGCATCACGGTCTCGCAACTGCACGAGGCCTCGAATTTCCTCAACGCCCATATTCGCGGCCGCACTTTGGCCGAGGCGCGCTCCGAGATCGCCCGCATCAAGGAAGAGACGAGGGCAGCGCTCGACACGCTGTCGCAGGACCTCGTCGAGAAGGGACTGGCGGTGTGGGCGGGCGCCGAAAGCGGCCTGCCGGCGCGGCTCATCGTGCGCGGCCGCGCCAATCTGCTCGAAAACGTCACCGCCCAGGCCGACATCGAATTGCTGCGCCATCTGTTCGAGGACATGGAGACGCAGGACGGGCTGATCCAGCTGCTCGACCTCGCCGAGGAGGGATCGGGCGTGCGCATCTTCATCGGTTCGGAAAACAAGCTGTTCTCGCTGTCGGGCTCATCGCTGGTGGTGGCGCCCTATCGCGACAAGGACGCGCGCGTCGTCGGCGCGCTCGGCGTCATCGGCCCGACCCGGCTCAACTATGCCCGCATCGTGCCGATGGTGGATTACACGGCGCAGCTGATTTCCCGCATGCTGCGCTAAGGTCCTAAAATCGAGACAGGCCGCAAAGGAGAAAAAGAATGGCGCTGGAATCATTAAAGGCCCAGATCAGTCTGCTGCTCGAAGAGATGGTCAACCAACCGGAGGACCAGCACGAAATTCAGGAACAGCTGCGCGAAAAACTGCGCGAAATGCGCGCCATGGGCCTGCCGTTGCCCGCCGATCTCGTTGCCCTGGAAAAACGCCTGGATGACGATTTTTACGCTGCCGGGACCTGATTCCTGACGTTTGCTTCGAACCATCGTGCGTGACGGAACCCAGGGACAGACCGATCGTTAATTTCCTTCACGATCGAGTGGAGGAAATGATGCGATTGGCCGGACTGGCGATGTCCGCACTGTTTCTCACGACCGCGGCTCTCGCCCAGCAGGCCGATCAGCCTGCGCTCAAAGGCGCGGCGGCTTTCGGCGACTGGCGGGCGGACAGGCCCGGTGTACGCCGGCTGATCAAGCCGGAAGACCTGCCTAAACCCTATGCCACCAAATCCGCCTCGAACGGCGCAGGCATTGTCGACATGCCGGCGAATGCGAAGCCACGCCTGCCGTCCGGGTTTTCGGCCGAGCTGATCGCCTCGGGGATCGACAATCCGCGCGTCGTGCGCGTCGCGCCGAACGGCGACCTGTTCGTCGCCGACAGCGAAGCCAACCAGATCCGCGTCTATCGCCTGACGAAGGACAGCGCGAAACCCGCCGAAAACGGCATCTTCGCCGGCGGCCTCAACCAGCCCTATGGCATTGCCTTCTATCCCTTGGGCAACGACCCGCAATGGGTCTATGTCGCCAACAGCGACAGCATCGTGCGCTTTGCCTATCGCAATGGCGACCTGAAGGCCTCGGGTGACCCGCAAACCATCGTCGACAACATTCCGGCGAATCACCACTGGACGCGCGACATCGCCTTCTCGCCCGACGGCAAGACACTTTACCTCTCCGTCGGCTCCGGCTCGAATGTCGCCGAGGATATGGGCAAAAGACCCAGAGGCGGGCTCGATGCCTGGGTCAAGTCGAAGCCGCTCGGCGCCAGTTGGGGTTCCGAAGCGGGCCGGGCCGAGGTGCGAGCCTTCGACCCCGACGGCAAGAACGGCCGCGTCGTCGCCACCGGGCTGCGTAACTGTTCGGGCATGACCGTGCAGCCGGCAACCGGCGCGCCGTGGTGCGTCGTCAACGAACGCGACGCACTCGGCGACAATGTGCCGGCCGAATACGCGACATCGGTCAGGGAAGGCGCCTTCTATGGCTGGCCCTGGTATTACATCGGCAACAATGAGGACCCGCGCCACAAGGGCGAGCGCCCCGACCTCGCCGGCAAGGCTGATATTCCCGACGTGCTGATGCAGGCGCATTCGGCGCCGCTCAACATCGCGTTCTATGATGGCAAAAGCTTTCCGCCGGAGTATCGAGGCGATGCCTTCGTGACCCTGCACGGCTCCTGGAACCGCGGCAACAGGACCGGCTACAAGATCGTCCGCCTCCTGTTCAAGGACGGCAAGCCGACCGGGGAATATGAGGATTTCATGACCGGCTTCGTCGCCTCCAATGGCGAGGTCTGGGGCCGGCCCGTGGGCGTGGCGGTGGCCGGCGACGGATCGTTGATCGTGAGCGAAGACGGCAACGGCACGATCTGGCGCGTGACTTATAGCGGCGGCCGATCCTGACCCGTCCTTGCGGCCGGACCATTGCCGTCTGGTGTAAGCGAATCCCGCGCGCAGGGCGTTCTCCCGGAGCCCGCCTCGTGCGACAAGGGCATACTCGCCCTTGGACGCCGACACCATGACCCTCACCGGGTTCCTTGCCTACAGCGCCGCTCTCGGCATCGCCGCCGCCATTCCCGGCCCCGGCATCACCGCCCTGGTCGCGCGTGCGCTGGGCTCGGGCTTTCGCTCTTCGCTGGCCATGTCCTTCGGCCTGATGCTCGGCGACCTCATCTATCTGACGGCCGTGGTGCTCGGCCTCGCCTTCGTCGCACAGGAATTCGGCATGGTTTTCCTGGCGATCAAATGGGCCGGCGTCGCCTATCTCGCCTTCCTCGGCTGGCGCTTCTGGACCGCCGGCATCACGCCCGAAACCATCGAAGCCAGGAAGGGCAAGGGCGGATTGCTGTCGAGCTTCGCCGCCGGGCTCACCGTGACGCTCGGCAATCCAAAGACGATGATCTTCTACCTCGCCATCACGCCGACCATCGTCGACCTGAAGACGATCACGCTTGCCGATTACGGCATTCTCGTCGCACTGACGGTGGTCGTCCTGTTCGTCGTGCTGGTGCCCTACCTGGCACTCGCCGCCAAGGCACGCTGGTTCCTGAAGTCGCCGCGCGCGCTCAAGGTGCTGAACCGCACCGCCGGCGCCTTCATGGTTGGCGCGGCGGCGGCGATCGCTGCTCGTCAGTAGGTCGTTTCGGCCAAACCATTCCGTGGCCCGGCTGTTTCGAGAAATGCCTTTCCGAGGGCTAGGCGTTTTCAGAACACGCCCCCCTCGGATATTTTCGAGCCGCAGCCTATCTTGCGCGGTTGAAAGCCCTATTCTGTCGGCTACTGCCAATTGCCTGAAATCCAGGGAGCGAAACCAATGAACAAGCCCGTCACTTCCGCCCGCGTGCCCGGCCGCGGCCGCATCTACAATTCCATCACCGACACGATCGGCGATACGCCATTGGTACGGCTAGACAAGTTCGCCAAGGAAAAGGGCATCGTCGCCAATCTGGTCGCCAAGCTCGAATTCTTCAATCCAATCGCCTCGGTCAAGGACCGTATCGGCGTGGCGATGATCGAGGCGCTGGAGGCAGCCGGCAAGATCACGCCCGGCAAGACCACGCTGATCGAACCGACATCGGGCAACACCGGCATCGCGCTGGCCTTCGCCGCCGCCGCCAAGGGCTACAAGCTGATCCTGACCATGCCGGAGACGATGTCGGTCGAGCGCCGCAAGATGCTGGCGCTGCTCGGCGCCGAACTGGTGCTGACCGAAGGCCCGAAAGGCATGAAGGGCGCCATCGCCAAGGCCGACGAACTGGCCGCGACGATCCCCAACGCCATCATTCCGCAGCAGTTCGAAAACCCGGCCAATCCGGAAATCCATCGCAAGACGACAGCGGAGGAAATCTGGAACGACACGCAGGGCGAGATCGACATCTTCGTCGCCGGCATCGGCACAGGCGGCACCATCACCGGCGTCGGCCAGGTGTTGAAGAAGCGCAAGCCCGCGCTGCATGTCGTCGCCGTCGAACCGGATGCCTCGCCGGTGCTGTCGGGCGGCCAGCCTGGCCCGCACAAGATCCAGGGCATCGGCGCCGGCTTCGCGCCCAAGATCCTCGACACCACGGTCTATGACGAGATCGTCAAGGTCTCGAACGAGGATTCCGTCGCCAATGCGCGCCTCATCGCCCGCCTCGAGGGCGTGCCGGTCGGCATCTCGTCGGGCGCGGCGCTGCAGGCAGCGATCGTCGTCGGTTCGCGGCCGGAGAACAAGGGCAAGACCCTGGTCGTGGTCATCCCCGATTTCGCCGAGCGCTATTTGTCGACGATCCTGTTCGAGGGGCTTGGGGCTTAGGGTTTCGAACTCCCGTCTTTCCTTCTCCCCTTGTGGGAGAAGGTGTCGCCGAAGGCGACGGATGAGGGGTGTTCCAGCGGAGTGAGACGTGGGTGTTCCCTGGAGCACCCCTCATCCGACCTCGCTTCGCGAGGCCACCTTCTCCCACAAGGGGAGAAGGAAAGGCCCCGTGAGCCTGGCCCGCAGAAAAACCTGCCGTGGCGCGCCGTACCCGACTTGAGCAGACCGCTGCTCCGGTGCAAACCTCCAGCGGCCCTGGTTCGGGCCGGGGGAGGATTTCATGTACAAGCTCTACACGCGCCCCGGCAGCGGCGGTTTCGTCGTCGAGGCGGCGCTGGCGCTGATCGATGCGCCTTTCGAACAGATCGACGTGCCGAAGAACGAGGCGCCCGATCCGGCCTTTCTCGCCATCAGCCCGTTGAACCAGGTGCCGGTGCTGACCTTGCCGGACGGGCGCTCGGTCACCGAATCGGCGGCGATCTGCATCCTGCTCGCCGAACGCCACCCACAGGCCGGCCTGGCGCCGGCGGCCGAGGAACCGGCGCGCGCGGAGTTCCTGCGCTGGATGGCGTTCATGTCCTCCGTGCTCTACCCGGCGGTGCTGCGGCTCTACTATGCCCATCGCTACACGGCGGATGCCGAGGGTACGAAGGCGGTGAAACAGGCTGCGGTCGCCGAGATGGACCGCGCTTTTACAGTCGTCGATGCCGCCTTGCGCGGCCGCGACTGGCTCGTCGGCGATCAGATGTCGCTGGCCGACATCTATCTCGTCATGCTGGTGGCCTGGCATCCCGACATCGACAGGGCGCGGGCGGCCTGGCCTGATATCGAACGCCTGTGGGCGCGGTTGCGCCAGCACCCGCTTATGAAGACGCTCAACACCTCGCACGAGATGTGGCCGGCCTGAACGGCCGAAAAGCCGCCCGCGCTCCGCGACCTCACTGTATAAGCGCGGTGCGTTTTGCCTGCAGGAAGCGGCGCACCGCCGGGTCGCGCTCGAGGCCGATCGCGCGATCATAGGCCTCGACCGCCTGGGGTCCCTGGCCGAGTCTGGCCAGGAGACCGGCACGCGCGGCCCAGTAGGGCTGATAGTCATTGAGCCGCTTGTCGTCACCCAGCACGTAAAGGGCGGCCAACCCCGCCACCGCGCCCTCGGTCTCGGCGATCGCCACCGCGCGGTTGATCGCCACCACCGGCGATCCCGCAATCGAAAACAGCGCGTCGTAGAGTTCGCGAATCGCGATCCAGTCGGTGCGACCGGTGAGCCGCCGCGCCGCATGGACGGACTGCACCGCCGCCTCCAGCTGGTAGCGGCCGATGACGCCCTTGGCGGCGGCGCCGCGAAGACATGCTTCGGCCTCGTCGACCAGGGCATGATCCCATAATGCATGGTCCTGCTCGGCGAGCGGCACATAGTCCCCGGCCGTGTCGCGACGCGCCGCGCGGCGCGCCTCGGCGAACAGCATCAGTGACAGCAGGCCCAGCGCCTCCGGCTCGTCCGGCAGCAGCGAGGCCACCAGCCGGCCGAGCCAGATGCCTTCGGTGGCGAGGTTGCGGTGCCGCGTCTCGGTACCGGTCGGATCTGACCAGCCCTCGGCGAAAGCGGCGTAGATCGCCTCCAGCACCGCATCCAGCCTTTCACCGAGTTCGGCCCGCTCCGGCACGCGGAACGGAATGCCGGTCTCGCGGATGCGGCTCTTGGCGCGCACCAGGCGCTGGCCCATCGTGGCCGGCGAGAGCAGGAAGGCGGAAGCGATCGTGGCGGCATCGAAGCCGAGGATGGTCTGCAGGATCAGCGGCGCCCGCACGCCGGGTTCGATCGCCGGATGGGCGCAGGCGAACATCAGCCGCAATCGTTCGTCGGGCAGGTCCTCGTCGGTCATGCGCGCCTCCGTCTCCTCGGCAATCAGCTTGAGATGGTCACGGCCGGCTTCGCTGGTCAGCCGCCGCCGCACCGCATCGACACGCCGCCGCCTGGCCACGGCGAGCAACCAGGCTTCCGGCTTTTCAGGCACGCCGGAGCGCGGCCAGCGTTCGAGCGCCGCGGCAAAGGCGTCGGCCAGCGCATCCTCGGCGGCGGCCACGTCGCGCGTGCGCGCGGCGAGCCAGGCGACCAGCTTGCCATAGCTCTGCCGGGCGGCGGCCTCGGCGACCGCCCGGGCGATCTCCGGGCGACTGTCCATCACGCCGTTACTTCTTGGGCATATAGTCGGCCATTTCCCAGATCGGCCGCAGCTCGACCGTGCCGGTGCTGGCCGCCGGACAGCGTGCCGCCCAGTCGATGGCGGTATCGATGTCGGCCGCCTCGATCATGTAGAAGCCGGCAAGCTGCTCCTTGGTGTCGGCATAGGGGCCGTCGATCACGTTGGTCTTGCCGTCGGCGATCCGCACCGAGGTGGTCGCCTGGGTCGGACGCAGCCTTTCGCCGGCCAGCCACGCGCCAGACTTCTTCAACGCCTCGGTATAGGCGGCATAGGCCGCGCTCATCTGCTGGGCTTTCTCGATCGGCGTGTTCGCCAGCACGGCTTCGTCGTTGTTGATCAAAAGCATGTATCGCATGGGTCTTCTCCCGTGGTTTCGAGGGCCGCGTCCTTGCGGGGCCAGACGTATGTCGCGCGGCGGTGGCCGATTTCGACAGGTTGCGGAAAAAACTTTCGTCTCCGGCCGCGCCTTGTGCAAGCGGGCATGCGTTTCAAAGGCTCGGGGGCCGGCATGGAGCCGCCGGAAGGTGCGGTGAGATGGCTGGTGGATTTATGCGCCCAAAATGGGCGCGCGGCGTCGCGTCATGCTCGCCGCCTCCGGCGCCACCGGCAATGGCTGGAAGCTGTACACGGATGGCTTGCATCAAAGGATGGGGAAGGCGGCTTGGGACGGTCGGTCACGCTGGCCTCGGCTGCTTATGTCCTGTGACACTAAGCCAGCCGATGGCGGTCTCAAAGACGCGGCGATGTCGCACGCTGTCTGCCGGCGAAGGCCGGACGTTCGGCGCGATAGGTCGTGGCGCGGGACGAGGCACCCGGCCTGCAGATGCGGCTGTTGTGGCGGCTCTCGAAAGTCATGGTCAGTGCGCGCCCAGCGAGGTGCCGCGACGGGCGCAGGCCGGACCGGGGCCGCGCATGTAGTAGCGCTCGGGCCGATAGGTCGGCGCGACGAATTCGCGGATGGCGGCGGCATAGCCGATGAGGTGCGTGAGGAAGTTCATTTTACCCGGTCCCTGTCCCGATTTTCGGATGTCCCTTCCGAATTGCGAGAACGATAGCATCAAGGCGTGAATACTCAGTGAACGCGATGTTAATTTTTGGTCGAAAACCCGTCGCTTCGTGGCCGGAATGCGGCTGATTCGGGGTGTTTCGGTGCTCCTTGTCGTCATTTCGGCTGGTGTGACTTTTGCATCACATATGTTTCGTTTGAATGTCGCCTTGGCGCGCTTTTGTTTCAACTTTCGAACCGTCGCTGGAATTTCCTTGCCGGATGGCCGGTGGGGTCGGAACCGGCCCGGGCAACGGACGTTGGGATCACGGCATTGCCGGCTCACAGGTGCTACCCGCCGGCAGGCCGGACTCCCGCCAAAAGCAAGAGCAATGGAAAGGCTGAAATCATGGGCTTCTTTTCGAAGGACATCAAAACACTGGACGATCTCTTCGTGCACACGCTGCGCGACATCTATTATGCCGAGAAGCAGATCGAGAAGGCGTTGCCGAAGATGATCGGCAAGGCAACCGATCCGCAATTGAAGGCCGGCTTCGAAAAACATCTCGAACAGACCAAGGGCCATATCGAACGCGTCGAGGAAGTGTTCGAGCTGCACGGTGTGAAGGCCAAGCCGGTGAACTGCCCGGCCATTGACGGCATTCTCGAGGAGGCCGACGACGTCAGCAGCGATGTCGACGACAAGGATGTTCTCGACGCCGCGCTGATCGCGTCCGCCCAGGCCGTCGAGCACTATGAGATGACCCGCTACGGCACCTTGATCGCCTGGGCCAAACAGCTCGGCCGCAGCGATTGCGCCAATGTGCTGGCCAAGAACCTCAGGGAAGAGCAGGCGACGGATCGCAAGCTGACCGAAATGGCGGAAAGCAAGATCAACCTGCAAGCCGCCGAATAGGGGCTGACAGCCGGGGCCGGCGGCAACCGCGCCGGCGCCGGCCGGATCGCGTTGGAACCGAGCGGGGTGGTCGCCCGTTCCAGCTGATCTTTCTCAAGGGGAAATCATCATGGCGCCGCGCCCGGCCTGGAAAGGCTATCTGAAGCTCTCGCTGGTCACGTGTGCCATCGAACTGACCAATGTCGTCACCCATGCCGAGAAGGTCTCGTTCCGTATCCTCAACCGCAAGACCGGCAATACGGTGAAGCGGATCTACGTCGATGCCGAGACCGGCAAGCCGATCGAGGATGGCGACGAGATCAAGGGCTACGAGATCGACAAGGGCGATTTCGTCCGTATAGAGGAGGACGAGATCGAGGCGGTGCAGATCGAATCCTCGCACACGATGAGCCTCGACGGCTTCGTCGACAAGGCCTCGATCGAGCAGATCTATCTCGACACGCCTTACTATGTCGCGCCGGCCGACACGGTTTCGGAAGAGGCCTTCGCCGTCATCCGCGACGCCATGGCGGGCAAGAAGATGGCGGGGCTTGCCCGCATCGTTCTGTACAGCCGCGAACGGCCCGTGGTCATCGAGCCGCTCGGCAAGGGCATGGTGCTGACGACGCTGCGCTACGACAACACGGTGCGCCAGCCGGAAAGCGTCTTCGGCGACATCAAGGCGGTGAAGACCGACCAGGAGATGACCTATCTCGCCGAACTCATCATCGACAAGAAGAAGGCGAAGTTCGATCCGTCGAAATTCGAGGACAAATATGAGGACGCCCTGCTCGAACTGATCCGCGCCAAGAAGGCAGGGCACAAGGCGCCGAAGGCCAAGGCCGCTCCCAAGCCCTCCAACGTCGTCAATCTGTTCGACGCGCTGAAGAAGAGCCTCTCGTCGGACTCCGGCCCGTCGAAACCATCATCCCAGGCGAAAGCCAAGCCGGCGACCAAAAGCGCCAAGGCGAAAAGCGTTGCGCCGAAGCGCAAATCGGCCTGAGGATACGAGATGGCAAGCCTCGAACAGTATCATTCGAAGCGCGACTTCAAGAAGACCGCGGAGCCGGCCGGCAAGGTTACGCGCGGGCAGAAGGGCGGCGGCATCTTCGTGATCCAGAAGCATGCCGCGACAAGGCTGCATTACGATTTTCGCCTCGAGCATGACGGCGTGCTGTGGAGCTGGGCGGTGACGCGCGGTCCTAGCCTCGACCCGCACGAAAAGCGGCTGGCCGTGCATGTCGAGGATCATCCCATCGACTATGCCGGCTTTGAAGGCACCATCCCCAAGGGCGAATATGGCGGCGGCTCGGTGCTCGTCTGGGACGAAGGAACCTGGACGCCCGAGGACGATCCCGCGAAGATGATGAAGAAGGGGCACATCAACTTCGAACTCGAGGGCCACAAGCTGCGTGGCAAATGGCATCTGGTGCGGCTGCGGCCGCGCCCGGGCGAAAAACGAGACAACTGGCTGCTGATCAAGTCCGACGATGCCGCCGCGCGCCCCGGCGAGGATATTCTCAACGACGAGCCGAAGTCGGTGAAATCAGGCCTGACGATCGAGGAGGTCGGCGAAGGCAAGGCGGCCAAGGGCGAGAAACCCAAAGTCTGGCACTCGAACAAGCCGGCCACCGGCAAGGCCAAGGCCGGGGCCAGGAAACTCGACTTCATCGAACCGCAGCTCGCCACGCTGGAGCGGGACGCACCGTCGGGCCAGGACTGGCTGCATGAGGTGAAGTTCGACGGCTATCGCATGCAGGCGCAGATCGCCGGCACCGACGTGCGGCTCTTGACCCGAACCGGCCTCGACTGGACGGAAAAATTCGGCGGCGAGATCGCGGCCGAACTCGCCGGGCTGAAATGCAGCGATGCTATCATCGACGGGGAGATCGTAGTGCTGGCCGACAGCGGCGTGTCGTCCTTCGCGCTGCTGCAGCAGGACCTGTCGGCGAAGCGGACGAACCGGTTCATCTACTATGTGTTCGACCTGATGCGGCTCGACGGCAAGGATTTGCGAAGGGAACCGCTGGTCGAGCGCAAGCAGGCCTTGCAGGACCTGCTCGGCGAGCAGGCCGACAATGCGGCGGTGCGTTTCTCCGACCATTTTGCCGAACCCGGCAAGATCATGCTGGAACATGCCTGCCGCATGGGGCTGGAAGGCGTCGTCTCAAAACGCTCCGATGCGCCCTACCGCGGCGGGCGCGGTCCGGCATGGGTCAAATCGAAGTGCACGGCGCGGCAGGAATTCGTCATCGGCGGCTATCTGCCATCTGACAAGACGGGACGCGGCCTGCGTTCGCTGCTGGTCGGCTATTACGAAGACGGCCGCCTGCACTATGCCGGCCGGGTCGGCACCGGCTTCTCCACCAAGGGCGCCAACGAGCTGAAAAAGAGGCTCGATGCGCTGACGTCGGACGCCTCGCCCTTCGATGCGGCGGTGCCGAAAGGCAAGGGCCTTGTCTGGGTCAGGCCGGAACTGGTCGGCGAAGTGGAGTTTCGCAGCTGGACCTCGGACCGTATAATACGCCATGCTTCGTTCCAGGGGCTGCGCGAGGACAAGCCGGCGGAGGAAGTCGTGCAGGAAAAGCCGAAGGCGGCGACAGGCAAGCCAGCGACAGGCCAGCCAGCGACAGGCAAGGGCCCGGCAAAGGCCAAGCCGGCGGCAAGCAGCGCCGGTAGGCCTGCCGGCGGGATGACGACCTCCGTAAAGCTCTCCCATCCCGACAAGCTTTTGTGGCCCGACGAGAAGATATCGAAGCAGGACCTGCTCGACCATTACGCGCTGGTCTGGCCGCGCATGGAACAGTTCGTCGTCAACCGGCCGCTAAGCCTGGTGCGCGCGCCGGACGGCGTTGGCGGGCAGCGCTTCTTCCAGAAACACGCCTCCCCCGGAATGAGCGACAAGATCGCCCGGATGAGGGACCCCGGGGATGGCGAGGAAATCCTGTTCATCCGGGATTTCGACGGGGTCGCGGCTCTCGTCCAGTATGGTGTGGTCGAGATCCACATCTGGGGCTGCACGATCGACAAGCTCGAACAGCCGGACCAGATCGTCTTCGACCTCGACCCCGATGAGGGCGTCGATGTGAAGGCGGTGCGCGAGGCGGCGCTCGACATCAGGGGCAAGCTCGACGAGCTGTCGCTGCCCAATTTCGTCAAGACATCGGGCGGCAAGGGCTTTCATGTCGTCGTGCCGCTGAAACCGTCGGCGGATTGGGCCGAAGTCAAAGACTTCGCCCATGATTTCGCCAGGGCGCTGGAGCAGGGTGCCCCCGACCGCTACACGGCGACGCTGTCGAAGAAGGCGCGTACGGGAAAAATCTTCGTCGACTATCTGCGCAATGGCAGCGGCGCGACCACCGTCGCACCTTACTCCTCACGGGCCAAGAAGGGCGCGACGGTGTCCATGCCGGTGACCTGGCCCGAGATCGAGGCCGGCCTGGCGCCGAATGCCTTCCCGATCGGCGACAAGACGACGTTGGCGAAGCTGGCGGAAGCCGATCCCTGGAAGGACTTTTTCAGGCAGGGGAAGGCTTTGAAGCGGGGGTAATTCGACACTTTCGACGCCGGGGCGCGCTGTCCCGCCGGCTTTGCGAAAATGAGCGCCGCCGACCTCTTATCCCAAAAACACCCTTTCGAACGCCTGCTTGCCCGGCGGCGAAAATACCACCGCGCGACTGTCCTTCTCGCGGCGCGCCCATTTCTCGGCAAGGATCTTGTCGAGGATCGCGGCGCCCAGCGTTCCAGCGAGGTGCGAGCGCCGCACGCTCCAGTCGAGGCAGGCGCGGCACACGGGCCGCCTAGGCTTGGTGTAGACATCGATGCCGATCGCCGCGAAGTGCGAGGCCGCGGACGGGCCGAGCCTGATCTCCTGGCCGTCGCGGACCAATATGTTCTTGTCGACAAGACGATCCAGCATCGCAACGGCCTGTTCGCCGGCAAGATGATCGTAGCAGACGCGCGCGATGCGCATCGCGCCGTCGCGGGGGCCCGGCCGCACGCGCTTTGGGCCGACGGCTTCGGCCACGCCGGTGATGGCTTCGATCATGCCGGCCACTTGCGGGCCGGCCAGACCGTAATAGCGATGCCGGCCCTGGCTGGCCACGGTCAGCAGTCCGCCCTCCATCAGTTTCGACAGATGCGAGGACGCGGTCGGCAACGACACGCCGGCCTCCAGCGCCAGTTCGCTCGCGGTCAATGCCGTGCCGCCCATCAGGGCGTTCAGCATGTTGGCGCGGGCCGGATCGCCGACCAGGCTGGCGATGCGGGCAATATCGGGTCCTTCGCGCATGGTTTGATCCTCATCGAAACATTCTTGTCAGATAACCAGTATTCTCGGCCCAGTTCAAGGAGCTGGCATGATGGCTCCTGACACCAGACTGACTAGCACAGAGATGCGCGTGACGTTTCGACCGCCCTCGAACCGTCGTTGCAAACCCCGAGGAGACCGAGATGACCATCACCTGCTTCATCCGCTATGAGATCGACCCGTTCGGCAAGGCCGCCTTCGAGGAATATGCCCGCAATTGGGGCCAGGCCATTCCGCGCTGCGGCGCCGATCTGATCGGCTATTTCGCGCCGCACGAGGGCTCGGCCACGACGGCCTATGCCGCCTACAACATCGAAAACCTGGCGGCCTACGAAGCCTATCGCGCCCGGCTTGCCGCCGACCCCGCCGGCAAGGCAAACTACGAGTTCGCCCGCCGCGAACGATTCATCCTCAAGGAGGACCGCATGTTCCTGAAACTGGCGTCCGGCCCGCACGCGCCGCTGGTGAAGGTATGATCGCCGTCATCTTCGAGGTGCAGCCCGCGGAAGGCCGGCGCGAGGCTTATCTCGGCATCGCCGCCGAGTTGCGTCCGCTGCTCGACGGCATCGATGGATTCATTTCCGTCGAGCGCTTCCAGAGCCTGGCCGACCAGAACCGGGTGCTGTCGCTGTCATTCTGGCGCGACGAGGAGGCGGTCAAGGCCTGGCGCAATACGGAAGAACACCGGCAGGCGCAGCAGGCCGGGCGCGGCGGTATCTTTGCCGGCTATAGATTGCGGATCGCCCATGTGGTGCGGGACTACGGGCTGGCCGCGAGGGACGAGGCGCCGGCGGACAGCCGGGCGGTGAATGGGTAGCGCCTTCCCTTCTCCCCTTGTGGGAGAAGGTGGATCGGCGCGTCAGCGCCGAGACGGATGAGGGGTGTTCCAGCGGAGTGAGACGTTGGTGTTCCCTGGAACACCCCTCATCCGACCTCGCTTCGCGAGGCCACCTTCCCCCACAAGGGGGGATGGAAGAGGCGCGCCTCACGCATTCCCGATCAGCACGCCGGCCGCGAACACCAGGGCGCCGCCCAGTACCACCTGGAAGGCGGCGCGCAGGAACGGGGTCTGCATATAGCGGTTCTGGACGAAGGCGATGGCCCACAATTCGAAGAACACCACCACGGCGGCAACGGCGGTGGCCGTCCAGAAATGCGGGATGAGGTAGGGCAGCGCGTGGCCGAGCCCGCCCGCGGACGTCATGACGCCGGTGGTGATGCCGCGTTTTACCGGCGAGCCCCTGCCCGACAATTTGCCGTCGTCGGACGCCACCTCGGTGAAGCCCATCGAAATGCCGGCGCCGATCGAGGCGGCCAGCCCGACCAGAAAGGTCTGCCAGGTATCATGGGTCGCAAAGGCGGCGGCGAAGATCGGCGCGAGCGTCGAAACCGATCCATCCATCAGACCAGCCAGCCCGGGCTGCACGTAGGTCAGGATGAACTGGCGCTGTTCGGCGGCGGCTTCTTCGTCCTTCACGTCGCCCGGTACGTGCGTCTGCTCCAGCGCATGAGCCGAGCTTTCATGGCCCTGTTCGGCCGCGGCCAGGTCGCCGAGGAGTTTGCGGGTCGAGGCGTCGGTGGTGCGCTTGGCCGCCTCGACATAAAACAGATAGGCCTGTCGCTCCATCGCCTCGGCCTGGCGGCGCACGGCCTCGACGCCGAGCGGCCGCACCAGCCAGTCGGGCTTGCGCTCATAATAGCCCTTCACATGTTCACGGCGGATCAACGGAATGCGCTCGCCGAAGCGCTTGCGGAAGAGTTCGATCAGCGAGTCGCGATGGCCGTCTTCCTCCTCGGCCATGGCTTCGAACAGTTTGGCCGACTGCGGGAAAGTCTCGGCCAGCCCGTCCGCATAGGCCCGGTAAATGCGCCCGTCATCTTCCTCCGATGAAATGGCCAGCGCCAAGATCTCCTGTTCGGAGAGCGATTCGAAGGGGCGGCGGCCGAAGCCGAAAACACGGGAAAGCATGAGAAAATCATCCTAGTTTAGAATGGTTCTAAACTAAGGTTTACGGCGTCCGTGGTCAATCGCGCGCTGGGCCGGCGGTTCAAGAATAGTTGAAGCCCCGGTCTGGGTATCGCTCTTCATTATCAGTGAATGTTCGCCTATATCTGGAGCCAAGCCAAAAAGGAAAAAGCTGATGACGGCAAAGACGCCTCCGCACGCCTATGATCCGAAACCGGTCCTCGATCTCATCGCCAGCATCGAGGCCGACCTGCAGCGCCTGAAGGGCCTGGTCGAGCAGCAGGTCGAGAAATTCGACCCCGCCAATCCACACAACAAGGCGCCGGACGGCAAGCTGACCGAGGAAGGCGTCGAGTGCTGCTACCGCATGTTCGACGAAGGCAAGTCACGCTATACGGTGGCCCAGCAGATGAAGATCTCGTTCGCCGCCGCCACGCATCGGTTCAACGGCTGGCGCAAGCTGGGCGGGAGCAAACGGCAGCGGACGTTGCTGGGTTAGGATTGGGCTAAGGGCCCTTGGGGCAGGACGCGGCCAATTGCCAAGGCTAGCGCCACCCCTCATTGCCCTGCCGGGCATTTCTCCCCGTATAGTGACGGGGAGAAAACAGCTGACCTCGGCGGCAAGCGCCCCTCTCCCTGTCACTATACGGGGAGAGGATGCCGGCAGGCAGGTGAGGGGCAGCACCGCCCGCCGTTCTGACTCACCAACTTTGTCCCTGTCACATTTTTTCGTTGGCATCGCGCAAGCCTTTCCGTGCACCATGACCGGATCGCATCACCAGGACCCGCCATGACCATCCCTCCCGGCATCGCCGACATCCACGCCGCCGCCGCTCGCCTCTATGGCCTGATCGTCGAGACCCCGTTGCTCGAATCGCAGGAGCTGAACCGGCGCTTCGGCGGCCGCATCCTGTTCAAGCCGGAGACGCTGCAGCGCACCGGGTCGTTCAAGTTCCGCGGCGCCTACAACAAGCTGTCGTCACTGAGCGAGGAAGAGCGGTCCCGTGGCGTCGTCGCCTTTTCCTCGGGCAACCATGCGCAAGGGGTGGCGGCTTCCGCCGCCATGTTCGGCGTCAAGGCGGTCATCGCCATGCCGGCGGATGCGCCCGACATGAAGATCGCCAATGTCCGCAAGATGGGAGCGGAGGTGGTGCCCTTCGACCGTTTCAAGGACGACCGCATGACGGTGGTCCGTCCCTATCTGGACAAGGGCATGGCGTTGGTGCCGCCCTTCGACGACCCGGCCATCATTGCCGGCCAGGGCACGATCGGACTGGAGCTGGTGAAGCAGGCGCGGGCGCTCGGCGTCAGGCTCGACGCGGTCGTCATTCCCTGCGGCGGTGGCGGCCTGACCAGCGGCATTTCCGTTGCGGTCAAGGATGCCTCGCCCGGCACCGCGATCTGGGCGGTCGAGCCCGAGCATTTCGACGACACGCGCCGCTCGCTGGCAGCGGGCGCCAGGGTCTCGAACGAGCCGGGTTACAGTTCGATCTGCGACGCCATCCTCACCGCCGAGCCGGGCGCCATCACCTTCGAGATCAACCGCCGCAACCTCGCCGGCGCCATTGCGGTTTCCGATAGAGCGACCGCGCAGGCGATGCGCGACGCCATGGCCCATCTCAAACTGGTGGTCGAGCCCGGCGGCTGCGTCGGGCTGGCGGCGCTGTCGTCGGGCGAGATAGACCTTGCCGGCAAATGCGTCGCCGTGGTGCTCTCCGGCGGCAATGTCGATTTCGGCACCTATGCCGAGATCATGGCGGCGGCTTAGAGGCGTCGGTCATTCGGTGGCCCCTAACCTCTAATCCAGCGTGCGGCGGAACCGGAGCAGAGCCGTGCCTGCAAACACCCCCACGAACAGCACCAGCCAGCCGACCTCGGCTCCTATCGCATGGAAGTCGGCACCCTTGAGCATCACCGCCCGGGTGACGCGCAGGAAATGCGTGAGCGGAAAGATCTCGCCCAGCACCTGCGCCCAACCGGGCATGCCGCGATAGGGGAACATGAAGCCCGACAGCAGCAGCGACGGCAGGAAGAAGAAGAAGGTGAGCTGCATCGCCTGCATCTGTGAGCCTGCCATGGTCGAGATCGTGTAGCCGAGCAGCACCAGCGCCAGCACAAAGACAAGCACCGCAGACAAAAGCAGCGTCAGCGAGCCGACGAACGGGATGCTGAACAGGAGCTTCGCCGCGGTCAACACCACCGCCACCTGCACCGCGCCGACGACGAGGAAGGGCAGCACCTTGCCGAGCATGATCTCGGCCGGGCTGGAAGGCATCGCCAAAAGGTTTTCCATCGTGCCGCGTTCGGTCTCACGGGTCAGCGCCATGGCGGTCATCATCACCATGGTCATCTGCAGGATCACGCCGAGCAGGCCAGGCACGATGTTGTATTGCGAGATGCCTTCGGGATTGTAGCGCTGGTGCACCACCACCTGCAGCTGCCCCCTGGCGCTTTCAGCGGCCGCCGCCTGCATGCCCTGCGCGCGCAGCAGCGCTTGGCTCGCCACCTTGCTCAATGTCGAAACGGCGCCGCTCGCCGCCGACGGGTCGGTTGCGTCGGCCTCGATCAGGATCTGCGGGTTGTCGCCGCGCTCGACCCGCCGGGCGAAATCGGCGGGGATCGTCACCACGAAAGAGACAGCGCCCTTGGCCATCAGTTCCTCGGCCTCCGCGGCGCTCTGCGCGACAAAGTCGAAGTGGTAGTAACCCGTCATCTGGAGGGCGGAGGCCATGGCGCGCGTATACTGGTCGTTGCTGATGGCAACGAGCGCCGTCGGCAGGCTCTTGGGATCGTTGTTGATGGCGAAGCCAAACAGCACCAGTTGCAACAGCGGCACGCCCAGCATCATGGCGAAGGTGATGCGGTCGCGCCGCATCTGGATGAACTCCTTGATCAGCAGCGCGCCGAGCCGGGCAAAGGAAAAGACGCTGTTCATGCCATGTTTCATGTCATGTTGTCCTTCGAACCGGACATGAACTGGATGAAGACGTCCTCGAGGCTGGTTTCGCCAGGCGTCACGGTCACGCCCTTGTGCTCTCTCTCGACATCGGCAAGCGCTGCTTCAAGCTTCTTGCGGTCGGAGCCGACGACATGCAGCGTGGCGCCGAACGGCGCCACCTGGTCGACGCCGGCGCGGCCCTCAAGCGCTTCGGCCACCTTGTCAAGCCGCGGACCCTGCACCACGAAAGTGGTCAGCCCTGCGTTCTTCACCACCTCGGCCACGGTGCCGGTGGCCAGCATCTTGCCGTAGGAGATGTAGCTGATGCGGTGGCAGCGCTCGGCCTCGTCCATATAGTGGGTGGAGACCAGCACGGTCAGCCCGCCGCTGGCCAGGCGATGGATCTCGTCCCAGAACTCGCGCCGCGCCTTCGGGTCGACGCCGGCCGTCGGCTCGTCGAGCAGAAGCAGCTTCGGCTTGTGCATGATGCAGGCGGCCAGCGCCAGCCGCTGCTTCCAGCCGCCGGACAAGGTGCCGGCCAGCTGGTTGCGGCGCGTCGCCAGGCCGAGCTCCTCCAATGTCCGGGCGACATACTCCTCGACCGGTCTCAGCCGGTAAAGCCGCGCCACGAATTCCAGATTCTCGCCGATCGTCAGATCCTCGTAGAACGAGAATTTCTGCGTCATGTAGCCGACTTCGCGCTTGATCCTGAGCGAGTCCGTGCGGATGTTGAAACCCAGCACCGTGCCTTCGCCCTCGTCCGGCGTCAGCAGGCCGCACATGATGCGGATGGTGGTGGTCTTGCCCGAGCCGTTGGGGCCGAGGAAGCCGACGATCTCGCCCTCGGCGACCGACATGGTCACATGGTCGACGACGGTCTTGTCGCCGAAGCGCTTGACCAGGCCGCGGACGTCGATGGCGTTCATTTTCCCATATCCGCGAGATCGACATCGACGATCTGGCCGGGCTGCAGCGGCCCCGCATCGCCCTCCGGCCGCGCCTCGACGAGGTAGACCAGCTTCTGCCGGTTTTCCAGGGAGTAGATCACCGGCGGGGTGAATTCGGGATCGGGCGAGATATAGCTGACGCGCGCCCTCACGTCCGGGCCGCAGCCGTCGCAATGGACGCTGAGCAGGCTGCCGACCTTGACCGAGGAGAAGGCCGCTTCCGGAATATAGACGCTGAGCTTCACCGCGCCGTCGGGGAGCACCGAGATGACAGGCGCGGTCGGGCCCGCCGTGTCGCCGGGATTGCGGATGACGTCGTTGACGCGGCCGGGCGAAGGGGCCGCGAGCGTGCGCTTGGAGAGGCGCCACACCGCCTGCTCCAGTTCGGCCTGCGCCTGCTTGACCTGGTTGTCGGCGGCCTTGATCGTCTCGGCGCGCGCCGGCAGGCCGCCGACGGCGAGATTGGCCTCGGCCTGGCCGACCTGGGCGTTGGCGGTTTCCAGCGTCGCCGAGGCGGTGTCATAGTCGGCCTGGGTGCCGGTGCCGCGCTTGAACAGATCGGCGGCGCGAGCGTATTTGCGTCTTGCGTCGTCTGCCTGCGCCTTGGCCATGTCGACTTGAGCCTTGAGTGCGGCGATTTCTTCGGGCCGCTTGCCGACCTGCAGGTCGGCCAACTGCGCCTGTGCTTGGGCGAGGCTTGCCTGCGCCTGCGCCACCGCGATCCTGGCATCGGCATTTTCGAGTGTCACCACGGTGGCTCCCGGCGTGACGCGATCGCCGCGCTTCACCGTCACCGTCTCGACCTGCGCCACCTCGATCGGCGCCAGCAGCACATAATCGCCCTCGACATAACCGACGGCGAGCGGTGCCGCCGGGGCGCAGGCACCGAACAGCTGGGCGGCGAGCGGCAGCGAACACAGGAAGCTCATTGTCTTGGTCCCTTCATCCCTACCCCTTTTCGGGCGGCCAGCATGGCGCCGAGGTTGTCCGTGGTGGCCGCCACCACCTTGGCGGCCTCGGCGGCACCGATGTCTTGCCAGCCCATGCGGCGCATCACCGCCTCGCGGCCGATGCGGAAATAGATGACCTGGCCGATCAGCGTGAACACGGTGAGCCGGGTCCGTTCGCTCTCGGCCGGCTCGCCGGTGGCTTGCTCCCAGAGCAGGCACAGGCGGCGATGCGCCGGCTCGAAGACGCCGTCATAGATGCGGTCGAGCGCCGCCGTCGGATGCGACAGTTCGCGCAGCACGAACTGCACGATCTCCCCGGCCTGCGGGCTGGCCACGACAAAGCCGACCATCCGTTCCAGGGCCGCGAACAGCTGCGCGCGCGCCGCCTCCGGGTCGCCAGCCGTCGCGGCCTGTTCATTGAGCGCCTGACCGGCGACGGCCTGAATGGTCTCGACGATGAAGTCGGCGGCAGCGGCGCGAAGACCTTCCTTGCCACCGAAATGATAGGCGATCGAGCCGATATTGGCCCCCGCCTCGGCGGCGATTTCACGCGTCGAGGTGCCGTCGAAGCCCTGCCGCCCGAACAGTTTCAGCGCCGCCCGCACGAGCGCGGCACGCGTTAGCTCAGCTGGGGATGTCGCGTGGCGGGGCGGCTTGGCGTCCGACAACTTGATCATGGCAAGCACTTTAATCAATCGATTGATTAAAGTCAACTTGTGTGCGGTGCCGTCTTGCCATCGCCTTCGGCAAACGCTTTAGTGCGCGGCCATGGGCAAGGAAGTCGAGCGTAAGTTCCTGGTCTCCAGCCCCGCGTGGCGGGACCTGGTGGAAGCGGATATCCGCATTCTCCAGTTCTATCTCGCCACGGCACCCGGACGAACCGTCCGCATCCGCATCAGTGATGGCGCCTCGGCCAAGCTGACGCTCAAATTCGGCAGCAGCGCGCGCGAGCGCGACGAATTCGAATATCCGATCCCGCTGGCGGAAGCGGTGGAGATGCTGGACTTCGCCATCGGACGTGTCATCGAGAAGACACGCTACCATGTTAGACATCGCGGCTATCTCTATGAAGCCGATGTCTTTGGCGGCGCACTGGCGGGACTTGTGGTGGCCGAACTCGAGACTCCGGAAGACGTTCCGGATGAAATGCTGCCGGACTGGCTCGGCCGTGAAGTCACCGGTGAACAGATGTTCTACAACGCGTCGCTCGCCCTCGGGGGGATACCGGAGATCGCCGCATGAGCTTTCGCATAGACCCGCGCCTGCCGCTGACCGGCGAGGTCAGACGCATCCTTGCCGAGGAAATCGGCAAGGCCCTGCAACATCTGGACGTGGCGCGCACACGGCCCGAACAGGGGCTACACAAATGCCGCAAGCGGCTGAAGAGCGCGCGCGCCTTGTTGCGCCTCGTTCGTTCCGGAGACGAAACGTTCTGTGCCACGGAAAACCAATGCTATCGCAATGTGGCGGCGCTGCTTGCCGGCCCGCGTGAAGCGACAGCTCTGATCGAAACCATCGATCGGCTGGCGGCGGCCTTTGCCAGGGAAAGCGCCGATGGCGGGCTCGATGCCGTGCGCGACCGGCTGATCGCACGCCAGCATGATTTGCACGAAGGCGCCGGGCTGAAGGCAGCGATCGGCGCGGCCGCCGCTGCCTGCGAAGACGGCATGAAGCGCATCGAAACCCTTACCCTGCCCGACCAGCCGGAACAGGCCGCCGACGTGCTTGCCGAAGGCGCCCGCGCCACCTTGCGCCGTGCAAGGAAGGCCCTCGACAAGGCCGGCTCGCACGGCGAGGCCGACGATTTCCACGACCTGCGCAAGGCGGCCAAGACGCATGGCATGCACCTGTCGCTGCTCGGCAGGCTGTGGCCGACCCCGATCAAGGCGCGGCGCAAGGCCGTCGACGCACTGGGCGAACGGCTCGGCGAACTGCATGATGTGTTCGTCATGCGTGCGTTGCTCGAGGCGGACGACGAGCCGCTGGGGCCGTCCGACGATACGAAACTTCTCGGCAAGCTGCTCAAGCGTTCGGAAAAGAGCCTGAAGAAGGCGTGCCTTGCCGAGGCGGCCGAACTGTTTGACGACAGCCCCAAGCGCTCGACGAAAAGACTTGCCCGCAAGGCCCGCGACGATCTTGCCGGCTCGGCCGAAGACGCCGGCGCACTTGCGGCCACCGGCTGATCCGGACCGAACATGCTTTGCCCTCGGGCACCGGCCTGTGGTAATCGCCATAGCCGATGACCGAGCCTGGCGACATGCTTCTGGATCGACTGGGCCGCTGGCTTGCCGGTCAGCTGCAGGAAGAATCCTCGGGATACGAGCCCTACACGCCTTCCGACGCCGAAACACTGCGCCGCACGCTGGAGCCGGGCGACGTCCTGCTGATCGAGGGCAACCAGAAGATCTCGGCGGCGATCAAGTATCTGACCCAGTCCACGTGGTCGCATGCGGCCTTCTATGTCGGCGACGCGTTGGCCGAACCGGATGACGGCTCGGAACGCAGGCGGCTGATCGAGGTCACGCTCGGCGAAGGCTGTGTCGCCGTACCCTTGTCGCGGTACCGGACCTACAATACCCGCATCTGCCGGGCGAGCGGCCTGGCACCCGAAGACCGCGACAAGGTCGTCGCCTTCATGATCAGCAAGCTCGGCCTGAGATACGACCTCAAGAACATCTTCGACATGCTGCGCTATTTCATGCCGACGCCGCCGGTGCCGGTGCGCTGGCGCCGCCGCATGCTGGCCTTCGGCTCCGGCGACCCGACGCGGGCGATCTGCTCGACGCTGATTGCCGAGGCTTACGGCCAGATCCGCTATCCGATCCTGCCCGAGATAACCCGCGCGCCCGGCCGCGCCTCGGCACAGTCGAACTATTCGCGCAGGGAAATCCTGCACATCCGCCATCACTCGCTCTACACGCCGCGCGATTTCGACCTGTCGCCGTTTTTCCGCATCGTCAAGCCGACGCTGGAATATGGTTTCGACTACCGGCAAATGGTCTGGGACGACAAGGCAAGCACGGACGCCGCAGCCGCAAAGGCTGGCGCAACCGCGACGGACACGTGATGGCTTTCCGCCTAGGTCAGGACATGCCTGGCGCGGCCTACCGCTGTCCTGCCGAGGTGCAGCGTTTCACATGGCGGCCTATGTCACGCCGGAACCGCAACAACACCCTGGTTTTCGGCTCTGCGTTCGACCCAGACATGGACCGGTTCGTCCCGGCCGCGGATGCTCATCGGTCCATGATCGCGCGCATTCAACGGTGTCGTGGGCGATTCCGCCTTCGCCGCCTCAATCAGTCGTGACCCAAAGCAAATATTCGCCTGAAGCTCACGGCAGAGCGACTGCAAACGGCTGGCGACGTTGACGGTGTCGCCCACCACCGCGAAGGACAGATTGCGCTCGCTGCCGACCGCGCCGATGACCACTGCGCCATATTGTACACCGATCCGAACGTCCAGCGGCGGGTATCCCCTGGACACACGCTGTACATTCCAGTCCTCGAGAGCGGCGACCATCGCTTCAGCGCACTGGATGGCCCGAGTCGCGTCGTCATGGCTAGCTTGCGGAACCCCGAATGTCGCCATGATGCAATCGCCGATATAGTTATCGACGGTGCCACGGTGGTCGAAAACGACTTGTTCCATGCGACGGTGGAACTGACGCAGGAGTTCGAACACTGCTTCGGCCGGATGATCCTCGGAATAGTGTGTGAAGCCGACGATGTCGGCGAACAGCACCGCGATATCCTGCCGGCGAACCGGGCCGAAGGGCTCGTCATCGGCGGCGAGCTGGTCGACGACATTGGGCGAAAAATGCCGGGCGAGATTGGCGCGGGCGCGCTCTGCCTTGACATAGTCTTCCGACAGATGTCGGGAACGAAAGACGACCAGCGCCATGATCGCGCCGATAATCAGCACGACCAACACGTTGGTCGCCTGCGCGAATGTATCGACGAAATTGGGGTTGAGATAGAGGTTCAGTCGCTCTGTTATTGGCAGCGAATAGAGGTTCGTCGCCGGAATTACGGTTCCCGGATGGGAAATCACCCATCCCACCCCGATCGCCCATGTCAGGGCCGCGAGCGCGCCGAGATAGAGTGCCAATCGTGTCGAAAGGGTCAGAGCGCCAAGGCATACGAAAATCAGCAGGTATTTAAAGCTGCCCTCGCGCAGTTGCATCGCGGCCGGCGCGACCTCGAGGGAAAACGGGTTGGGCGTTATCAGCAGAACGGTCAACAGAATGATGTCCAGCGTACCGGTGAGGTAACCGATCCACCATCGCGCCGTACGACGGCGAGCAAAGAGAAACTGGATCAGGCCGACCAGCTGGAACAGCACGAGGCCCGCCAGCACGAAGAGCAGCGAAGCATCCCAGCGGCTGGTCAATGAAAAGAAGCAGGAGATCACGGCGAGCGATGCCGTACGCGCCCAGAACTGTAATGCAGCACCCTGGCGTTCTGCGCGCGCCCGCAAATTTTTCAGGCGCGAATAGCGGCGAAGTTCAAGTGTTGGCGCGGTCGACATAGGATCACTTCGATTTCATGGGGACGTGTCACGCATTCGGCAAACCCGCCTTCTACAATCTGACAAATCAGTGCGCGAACTCTATCATGAATGTGATTTCGGTTTCTGTATCAGGCCGGTAACGGGCGGCGTCCCTTTGCAGGAGCGGCGGGCCGATCGAACGCCCCGGCGTCGCGCGGATGCGGGCCGATCGGCATGATCGCCTCGAACGGCGTGGCGCCGAAGGCGAACGTCCATTTGTAGCCGACCAACCCGTCCTCGGGCGTGGTGTGCTGGTCGTGATGGGCGAGCAGTTTCGCGCGGTCGGCCAGTTCCTCGGCCTCGCGCCGCACCATTTCCGCCGTCTCCGGGCGCATCCGCCTGGAGAAGCTGACGAAGGTCGCCTCCTTCTCGATATGGGTGATCGCCCAGCCGATGAAATTCTTGTTGGTCATCTCGAACAACGGCCTGAGCGGCCCCTCGAAATTCCATTGAATCGGCGTTTCGACCAGCAATTTCGCCGACAGGCCACGGCCGAGCGCGATCAGGCCGAGCTGCTCGAGGTCGCGCAGATAGAGGAACATCGAGGCTTCGCTCAGGCCCTGCGAGCGCATGATGCCTTCAGGCGTGAACTTTTCCGACAGCATGACGAAGACGAACAGCAGCGCCGGACGGCCGGCGAGCCGGCGCTCGATCTCCGGCGCGACGTGGTTGACCGGCCCCGGCCCCCTGCTCATCGAGCCGAGCACGTTTTCCAGTTCCACGCCGGCGGCGGCGCAGATCTCCACCAGCCGGTCGAGCTTGCAGTTCTTCTCATGGAAGATGCGCTTCACCGTCGGCTCGGAAACGCCCATGCGTTCGGCAAGCTCGCGATAGGTGACGCCCTTCGCCTTCAGCGTCCGCTTAAGCGCCTCGAAGACCAGACCGTTCATGGGATGCACCTCTTGCCTGCGGTTTCGTATCGGTATTCGATACTAGTGGCAATCTGGCTTCCCGAAAAGTATCGAAAAGCCTAGCTCTTCGCCGACATCAAAGGAGAGCAGTCATGAACATCTTCGTCACCTCAGCCTTTATCGCCACCATCGGCATAGCGGCCGCACCGCCGGCCCAGGCCGGAGAACTCTGGCGGGCAACGGGCCTCGAACAGCCGGAATCGGCGCTGTTCGACGCCGCCAATAACCGCATCATCGTTTCCAACATATCAGGCAATCCGGGCGACGCCGACGGCAATGGTTATCTCAGCGTGCTGTCCACGGACGGCAAGATCGTCACCCAGCACTGGACCGACGGCATGGACGCGCCCAAGGGCATGGCGATAGCGGGCGGCAAGCTCTATGTCGCCGACATCACCAAGGTCCGCGTCGTCGACCTCGCCAGCGGCAAGCTCATCGCCAGCATCGTGATCCCGAATGCCGTCTTCCTGAACGACATGACGTCGGACCAGTCAGGCAAGGTCTATGTCACCGACATGCTGGCCGACACGATCTACCGCATCGACGGCGACAGACCGGAGCTGTTTGTCAGGGGCGCCATGCTCGCTTCACCCAACGGCGCCTTCGCCGATGGCAGCAGGCTGATCGTCGCCTCGTGGGGCAAGGGCATCAAGCCCGACTTCAGCACGGCCGAGCCGGGCGGGCTGCTGGCGGTCGACCTCGCCAGCAAGACGGTGACACCGCTCGCGGGCGCGCAGAAATTCGCCGACCTCGACGGCGTCATCGCGCTGGGCGACACCATCTATGCCACCGCCTACATGACCGGCACGCTCTACCGATACAGGACCGGCGGCGCGCCGGAAGCGGTGGCGCATTTCAAGCCGGGCAGTGCCGACATCGGCACCGACGGCAAGTCGATCCTCTATGTGCCGCTGATGAACGAGGGGGAGGTGGCGGCGCTGAAGATCGATTGAGAGCCCATACCGAGCGCTCCAGAGCTGAGGGTGCGCGTCGACGGACAGCTGACTTTCAATTCGACGATCCCCATGATCGACGCCACCGTGAGCGGACTTGGGATCGCCTACGTGCCGGAGAATTTGGTGACCGACGAGCTTCGGTCGGGCCGGTTGGTGCTGATGCTCGACGAATGGTGCCCGCTGTTCCCGGGCTGTTGCCTCTACTATCCGACCCGCCGGCAGAACTCGCCCGCCTTCGCGGTGATCGCCAATGCCCTGCGCCATGCGGATGTCTAATGAAAAATGATCGATAGGCGCGGCCGGCGGCGCCTCGGCTGGCTTTGCGAACGCCGTTCCGCGCAATCTCGAAGGTCCGCTCCAGGCAGGCATATATGGTATGACGGCCCGCCATCGGCGGCCGAGGAGTTCGAGATGGAAGACCGAGAGATCAGAGCGGCCCTGGATCGTCACTGGGCCGCTTCCGACACCGGCGACTTCGAAGCTGAGCACGAGGTCTACCGGGAGGACGCAGTGCTCGACTATCCGCAATCGGGCGAGCGCATAAGCGGGCGGCGCAACATCCAGTCGTCCCGCGCCGCGCAGCCGAACCGCAAGCGCTTCACCGTGCGCCGCATCACCGGCACCGGTGACCTCTGGGTCACCGAATATATCCTGACCTATGACGGAAGGCCGTCCTACACGGTCAGCATCATGGAGTTCCTCGACGGCAAGGTGGCCCGCGAGACGCAGTATTTCGGCGATCCGTTCGAACCCGGACCTTCGCGCGCGCAATGGGTCGAACGGATCCCGTGAACCGCTCGACAAATCATCCACCGCTCGCGCGGGAAGAACTGCCGGACGATACGGCCGCCCTTGCCCGTTATCTCATCGGCAAGCTGGTGGTGCGCGACTTGCCCGACGGCAGGGTCAGCGGGCGGATCGTCGAGACGGAAGCCTATGTCGCCGGCGACGCCGCAGGGCATGGCTTTCGAGGGATGACGGAGCGCAACCGGTCGCTGTTTCTCGAGCGCGGGCACGCCTATGTCTATCTCGCCTATGGCATCTCGTTCATGCTGAACGTTTCGAGCGAGGCGCAAGGCATCGGGACCGGCGTGCTGATCCGGGCACTGGAGCCGCTGGAAGGCATCGCGATCATGCGGCTGAACCGTGGCGTCGAGCGCCTGCGCGACCTGGCGCGCGGGCCCGGAAGGCTGGCCGCGGCATTGCGGATCGATCGATCGCTCGACGGGCTCGACCTTTGCCGGGAAGGCCCGCTATGGCTCGCACACGATGAATTCGGGGCGGGCGCGATCGGACAGGGCATCAGGATCGGCATTTCGAAGGACGCGGACCGCCTGCTTCGCTTTTACCTGAAGGAAAGTCCTTTCGTCAGCGGCCCGGCATCGCTCAACCGTTGAGCGACGGTTGCTCCGCCTCTTGTTTTCCCGCCAGCTGCGCCCGCGCATCGCGGATCGACGCGGCATAGGTCACCAGCGGTCGCTTGACGCTTGCGGCACGTTAGCGTCTTCGCCTGATTGTCCATTTCTCGATACTTTCCGAGGATTTCAGCCTAAGGTGCCGCACATTCGGGGCAGGGGATAACGAGGTTGAACGTTTTCAAGATCTTGATGACATCAGCAGGCTTGCTACCGATGGCTTTGGCGCTGGCGGGTGGTGGGCACCTCATCAACAGGTTGATCTGACGGTGGGGTCAGGCATCGTCGCTCACCGCCTGGCGCCGTTGCAGAACCCTCGCCACCAACCAGCATAGCATCGCCCAGGCGAAGCCTGCACACCAGCCCGCCAGCACATCGGACGGCCAGTGGACGCCCAGATAGACGCGGCTGACGCCGACCAGCACCGTCGTCAGCACCGCCAGGAACAACACGTAGACCTTGGTGGTTCGGCCTGGCAGGAAGCGTGCCGCCAGCGAACCGAGCGTGAGATAGGTCACCGCCGACAGCATGGCATGGCCGCTCGGAAAGGAGAGCGAGGTCTCGTTGACCAGATGCGAAACCAGTTCCGGACGTGGCCGGTCGACGCCGACTTTCAGCAGGCTCGACAGAAGCTGGCCGCCCGCCACGGCAACGAAGATGAGAAGCGCAGTGCCTCGCCTGCGGATCAAAAGCAGATATGTGATCGTTGCCGTGGTGATCAGCACCAGCACGCTGGTACTGCCAAGGCTGGTGATGTCACGCATCGCCCCTTCCAGCCATGACGGACCGATGGGAACGCCGGGCTGGCCCGGCTGGCGGAAAGCGAGAAGTATCTCGGTATCGAAGGCGTGCGGCGTGGTGGCCCGCGCCACCTCCATCAATTCCTCGAACGCCCACAGCCCACCAGCGATGACCAGTCCGGCCAGCAGCACCGGGAATTCGACCCGGTTGAGCAGCGTTTTCGCAGCGTTTTTCATCGGCACGGTTATAACCGCCCTTGCAGATAGGGCCCAAGGGTGATCAGCGCCACGGCGGCGATCGCCAGCATGATGCCGGTCGCCTGCAGCGCGTTGACGCGCTCGCCGAAGAACACCAGCGCCACGACATTGACCGAGACCAGCTGGATGACCGCCGAAAGGCTGAACGACACCGACATGCCGAACTCGCGGATCAGCCGCAGCATGATCAGATTGCCCAGCGAATAGAGCGCCAGCGTCAGCAGGATCTTGCCCAGGCTCGGCGCCAGTCCCCATTGCTTGGCGGCGGTCGCCGCCAGCAGGAAGATCACCGTTGAAAAACCCAGCTGCAGCAATCCCGAAAAACTCAACGTCCGTCCCCCTCGAAGTGGCTTTCGCCTGATATCGCGGACCTTGTTTCCGAAGCGCGCCGAGACGTCAAGCGAGGTCGTTGCAACGAAGGTCTTGGCAACGGCGAGACTGAAGCTCAATGTGCTGGAATCGCCCAGCATATCGATAGAAGGGCGGTCAGGGGACCATGATTCGTATTCTTCAGAACTTGGCGCGGCGCTGGAGCGAGCTTTCCCTTGCCCTGCAATTCGTCGTTGCCGGCGGCTTTGGGCTGCTGGTCGTCATGCTGATCGTGGGGACTTGGGTGACGACGCAGATCCGGGACGGCGTCATTCGCAATTCGGCCGCCACGACGGCGCTTTATGTCGACAGTGTGATTGCGCCGCTGCTGCCCGACCTGCGCAAGAGCGAGGAGCTCAGCGAATCCGTCAAACAGGCGCTCGACGAGACACTCGGCCAGGGCGCGCTCGGCAAACGCCTGGCGTCGTTCAGGCTCTGGCGCCGCGACGGCACGGTGCTCTACGCGAAGGACGCGGATTTGATCGGCCGCCGCTTCGAGCTGAACAAAAATCTGCGTTCCGCCTTCCAGGGTAGCGTCATGGCCCAGTTCGATACGTTCGACGAGGACGAAGACAAGGAGCGGGCCGCGGGTGTGCCGTTGCTCGAAATCTACAATCCGGTGCGCGAACCCTGGTCCGGCGACGTGGTCGCCGTCACCGAATTCTACGAGCTCGCCGGCGATTTCAAGGCCACCCTGGCTTCCGCCCTGCTGTCGAGCTGGCTGATCGTGGCTGGCACCACCTTGACGGCATTCCTGCTTCTGTCGGGCATCGTCCTGCGCGCCAGCCGCACCATCGACGACCAGCGCGGGGCGCTGCGCCGCCAGGTGTCGGAACTGCAGGGCCTGGTGACGCAGAACAGCGCCTTGCGGCAGCGCGTGCAGCGGGCATCCCGCCGCGCCACGGCGCTCAACGAACGATACCTGCGCCGGATCGGCGCCGACCTGCATGACGGCCCTGCCCAGCTGGTGGCCCTGGCGGCGCTGCGCATGGACAGCCCGGTGTTTACCGGCGACGGCCATGGCAGCGAAGGCCGCTCGACCGAGGTCGCCATGATTCGCAAGACGCTGGAGGACGCGATGCGCGAGATACGCGGCATCTGCACCGGCCTGGTGCTGCCGCAGATAGAAACGGCGGCGGCGGCGGACGTGTTGCGGCTGGCCGTCGAGGAGCATGAGCGCCGGACGGGCACGTCGGTGACGCTTACGCTGCCCAAACATTTGCCCGAGCCCGGCGCTTCTGAAAAGATCAGCATCTATCGCTTCGTGCAGGAGGGGCTGAACAATGCCTACCGCCACGGGCGGGGCAAGGATCAGGCGGTGCGTGCGGGAATGAAAAATGGCCGGCTTTTCGTCGAAGTGTCGGATGGCGGGCCGGGCTTCGATCCGGCCCGGGCCGAAGGGTTGGGGCTGGCCGGCCTCAGGGAGCGGGTTGAAAGCATTGGCGGACAGTTCGAAACCCTGACGGGGCCGAAGGGCACGAAATTGATGATCCGTCTTTCGGTCGAGGAGCAAGCATGATGGGCGCCATCCGCATCGCCATTGTCGACGACCATCCTCTCTTCCGCGAGGGTGTGACACGCAGCCTTTCGGAGATCGGAGGCTTCGAGGTGGTCGGAGAAGGGGCTACCGCGCAGGACGCGGAACGCATCGCCTCGACCGTGCAGCCCGACATATTGCTGCTCGACATTTCCATGCCCGGCGGCGGCCTGGCCGCGGTTGCAAGCATCCTTGCCGACCATCCCGCCCAGAAGATCGTCATGCTGACCGTTTCGGAGGCCAATGCCGACGTGACCAAGGCCCTGAACGCGGGGGTGCACGGCTATATCCTCAAAGGAGTCGGATCGCGCTCGCTTGCCGATATCCTGCGCAACGTGGCGGCCGGCGAAAGCTATCTTTCGCCGATGTTGTCGGCCCGGCTGCTTTCCGATGTGCAGTCCCTGCAGCCCACCAACGGCGTGGCGGACCGGCTGCGGCAACTCACCGGCCGACAGACCGAAATCCTGCGGCTGGTGGCGGAAGGACTGAGCAACAAGGAAGTTGCCTTGCGCCTGGAGCTGCAGGAGAAGACCGTCAAGCACCACATGACGGGGGTGCTGTCGAAACTCAGCGTGCGGAACCGCACCGAGGCTGCCCTCATGATGCGCGAGTTTCGTGACCGCGAGAGGGACTTCTCATAAAGCGGTTTAGCGAAGCTACGCGCTTCTCCCGGGAAAACCGCTACGCACTTTTCATGGAATTGCTCCAAGTCATCGCAGCATTGGAACACAGCGCGAAAACGAGGTCACCTCCGCCGGGGGGCGGCGGAGGTGACGTGTGAAGCTGGTCGTTGCCTGTTGACCAGCTTCACAAGGCGGAGATTTCAGAAGGATTCAAAGGGCCTTGAGACGGCTGACGTCGGCCGGTGTGGCCGGGCGGTCGATGATCGTGCGGTCGAGCGCATCCTTCATCCTGAAACGGCCGTTCTCGATCTTTTCCGTTAAGCCGTCGGGGTGGTGAACCGTAATCTTGTTGCCGTCCACGTCGACCTCGTCGCCAGTGGTGGCGTTGACATGGCTGCTCTTCCCGCCCTGGCCCTTGCCGGACCCCGAATTTCCGCCACCGTTGTCAGCGCCATTTCCGTTGCCGTTTCCATTGTTGCCGCCGCCGTTGCCGTTTCCATTGCTGCCGCCGCCACCGCCTCCACCGCCACCGCCACCACCACCGCCGCCACCGCTACCCTTGGCGAGCGCGGTCGCGGCCTCGATTCCAGGCACGAAGCCATGAAAGGCAATTCCATAGGGAGCGATGGTCAGCGCCAGAAGCGCAGCCGATCCGAAAGCCAGCCGGCAACAACGGGCCGTTATCGATCCGTGCATCCCTGAACTCCGTCGATTGAGCCGGTGCACCCACCCCAACGTTGCAGTGCAACCAACATCGCCGAAACACGTGGTGACCGGAAGCGACCTCCGACCGTTGCGTTTGTCTCCCAGGACCTTTGCAGGCGCAAGACTGGACTAAAGTCCGAGGTCCGGCGTGAAAAATGGTGTCGTGAGGCCGCGGCAGCGCCGATACCTTGTCACGAAAATGTGATCGGCCGACTGTAAGGCGGTCGATCAGGCAACAAGCTCCAGCCAATCCAGCCAGAGGCTCTCATGACCGAACATTGCTCCCCCGACGCCCGATTCCGCACCAGCCTGCTCGAGGAAAACGAAGGCCCGGCCAACAATCCCAGCGAAAACCGCACGATGGGCGAGATCATCGCCGCGCGGTTTTCGCGCCGGGGCTTCCTCAAGGGTTCGCTTGCCGTCTCGGCGATCGCCGCCACCGTCAGCCCGCTGGCGATGATCGCCGCCGACGATGCCCGCGCCGCGGAAAGCTCGGCCTTCAAGTTCGACGAGTTGGAGGCCGGCATCGACGACAAGCACCATGTCGCGCCGGGCTACGACGCCGATGTGTTGCTTCGCTGGGGCGATCCGCTGTTTGCCGATTCGCCGGAATTCGATCCGACCAAGCAGTCGGCACAAGCCCAGGCCAGGCAGTTCGGCTACAACAACGACTATGTCGGCTACATCGCGATCGATGGCTCGGCGGAACATGGCCTGCTGGTGGTCAACCACGAATACACCAACCCGCATCTGATGTTCCCGGGCATCGTCAAGATCGTCGAGAAGGACGGCAAGATGGCGGCCGAGGTGGCGCCGCTCTCGAAGGAGCAGGTCGATGTCGAGATGGCCGCGCATGGCGGCACCATCGTCGAGATCCGCAAGGACGGCGGCAAATGGCAGGTTGTGCGTGACGGCAAGCTCAACCGCCGCATCACCTCCAGCACCGAGATGACGCTGTCCGGCCCGGTCGCGGGCCATGACCGCGTCAAGACCAATGCCGATCCGTCCGGAACGAAAGTCCTCGGCACGATCAACAACTGCGCCGGCGGCGTCACGCCCTGGGGCACCTATGTGATGGCCGAGGAGAACATCCATGGCTATTTCTCCGGCGAGCTGCCGGAAGGCCACAAGGAAGCCGCCAACTACAAGCGCCTCGGCATCCCGGAAGGCGCCTATGAATGGGGCGCGCATTACGACCGCTTCAACCTGGCCAAGGAGCCGAACGAGCCCAACCGCTTCGGCTGGATCGTCGAGGTCGATGTCAACGACCCGGATTCGGTGCCGCGCAAGCGCACCGCCATGGGCCGCTTCAAGCATGAGGGCGCCGAATCGATCGTCGCCAAGGACGGCCGCGTCGTCTTCTATCTCGGCGACGACGAGCGCTTCGACTATGTCTACAAATTCGTCACCAAGGGCATGTTCAATGCCGGAGACCGCGCGGCCAACAAGGACCTGCTCGACGACGGCACACTGCATGTCGCCAGATTCGCCGAGGACGGCTCGGTCGAATGGATGCCGATCGTGTTCGGCCAGGGTCCGCTGACGGCGGAAAACGGCTTTGCCGGCCAGGCCGACGTGCTGATCGAGACGCGCCGCGCCGCCGACCTGCTTGGCGCCACCAAGATGGACCGGCCCGAAGACATCCAGCCCAATGCCGGCAACGGCAAGGTCTATGTCATGCTGACCAACAATTCCAAGCGCAAGGCCGATCAGGCCGACGCCGCCAACCCGCGCGCCGGGAATACCTTCGGCCACATCATCGAGATCGTCGAGGACGGCGGCGATTTCGCCGCCACAAAGGGCAAGTGGGAAGTGCTGCTGAAATGCGGCGACCCGTCGGTGGCCGATGTCGGCGCCACCTTCTCCACCGCGACGACGGCCAATGGCTGGTTCGGCATGCCCGACAATTGCGCGATCGATTCGGCCGGGCGCCTGTGGGTCGCCACCGACGGCCAGGGCCCGAAGGCCACCGGCCGCACCGATGGCCTGTGGGCGGTGGACACGGAAGGATCGGCGCGGGCGACCTCGAAACTGTTCTTCCGGGTGCCGATCGGGGCCGAGATGTGCGGCCCGCTGTTTACGCCGGACGATCAGACCGCCTTCGTCGCCGTCCAGCATCCGGGCGACGGCGGCGAGGACTGGGACGCGTTTGGCCGGCCTTCCTATTATGAGGACCTGTCGACCCGCTGGCCCGATTTCAAGCCCGACATGCCGGTACGGCCTGCGGTCGTGGCGATCACCAAACAGGGCGGCGGCAAGATCGGCGTCTGACGTCGGGCGAGACAAAACGAGAGGGGCTTCGGCGATCCGCGGCCCCACTTTTTTGCGCGGCATTGCATTCAAGCCTCGGGAAAGATTGGCAATTTACACATGGCGCCCTAAATCGTGATCAGGAGATCATCGCCATGCCCAAGTCGATCTACGACCGTGGCCTGCTCAAACCTGACGAAGTGGCCACGTTGCAACGTGTCTTCGATGAGGCCTGCCGCCGACGGCAAGCGCATCCCGAATCCACGGAGGCGCGTGAATTGGCCCTCACCTTGCTTGCCCTCTACAATGCCGGCATGGTCGACGAGGAGATGCTGACCGAGGCCGTCGGTTTCCGGCGGCTGGAGCCGAAATCAGCGTGAGGTCCCCGGCTGGCCGGGACCGGCGATGCGCCTGGCTATCGCCTTGGCCAATATGCCGGCATTGGCGAAGCAGCCGCGGATGCTCGGCCGCATGCCGGTGAACCACAGGCCGGGCAGTTTCGGATCGGCCTGACCGCCGTTGAAGAGCGGAACGCCCTTTTCGTCGAGCACGCCGAGATTGCCGACCATGCGCTCCAAGCCGGTGCGGTAGCCCGTCGCGGCAATGACGATGTCGGGAGCGATCAGGCTGCCATTGGCCAGGATGACGCCATCGCGGGTGAACTCCCGTATCCCCGGCACCACCAGGATCCTGCCCGATTTGATGGCATTGACGGCGCCATCGTCGGCGGCGATCGCGGTGTAGTCCGAAGTCAGACGGCTGGCGCCGCCGGCAGGTGCCCGCGGGATGCCGAATTTGGTGAGATCGCCGAAAACCAGGCGCTGCGTCACCGCCATGACCGCGTCGGCGACGCGCAGCGGCAAGCGCGCCATGAGCGGCGAGAGGCGATGCACGGCGATCTTGCCGATACGCTTGGGCAAGAGGACGGGGCCGTTGCGGGCCGACAGCCAGACGGCGGCGGTATCGATGCCCGCCAGATGGTTGAGGGCATCGAAGCCCGAATTGCCGGCGCCGACAACCAGCACCTTCTTGCCCGCATAGGCCTGGGCGTCGCCAAAATCGGCCGAATGGACGATCCGGCCCCTGAACGCCTCCATGCCCTTCCATTGCGGCGTGTAGGGCTCCCTGTCGCGGCCGGTGGCGACGACGACATGACGCGCCAGGCGCGAGCCGGCGCTGGTGCGCACGATCCAGTGGTCGCCCCCGGACATGATGGCCTCGACGGAAACGCCAAACTCCACCGGCAAACGGTTCGCCTCATGGAAATCGTTCATATGGCGGATGACGACATCCCGGTGCGGAAAGGCAGGGGTACCCTTGGGATAGGCAAGGCCGGGCAGCGCCGAGAGATCGCGGTGGGTGTTGAGGTGCAGCTGATCGTGGCGCCGGCGCCAGGGCTCGGCCAGCCGGCTTTCCTTCTCCAGGACCACCGTCGCCACGCCGGCCTTCATCAAGGCCCGCGCGACAGCCAGCCCCGCGGCGCCGGCGCCAATGACGATCGCCGGCTCGACAGCCAGCAACTGCTCCATCATCGTCCCGGGTGTCGTGTCAGCCATTCACACTCGAATCCCATTCGCCCTTGCGGCAACCCCGAAGGCTCGCAGGCCGCTGTAACAGTTTGATCGCGCGCCGAGCCCGAACGGCAAATCGAAGCCGATTTTCAATGGGCCTGCGCCGAGCCGTGGTCTCGCCCCGGAGCATTCCGCCGCCGGGCGAAAACTACCGGATCGCGCAACTGCGGCCAAAACCACGACATGAAACGGTTGCCCGCTTCTGTCCGAATACATCCAGCCCTATATGGCATATCGGCGGCATCGGCGATAACCAGGTCGCGGCAAAGTGATTGATTCGAGGTCCGGGGGCTGGTGGACCTCTTCTGACGATGCAGGAATTCGAACCCGTAACCGACTCGGCTTCCCGCTAGAAATCAAGGCGCCACGGCGGTCTTGCGTGCCATTCAAGGCATGCGGCGCCGCAGACGGCACGCGGAATCTCGACCATGCCCTCCTTGCGGATCTATTTCGACAACATCCTCGAGGGCGCCTCGCCCAAGGTCGAGCGACTGGCGCTGACGCATGTCGAGCGGCTGGCGCTGGTGCGCCGCTATGGCGATTTCTCGCTCGCCTATTCCACCGCCGCGCAGCGCAAGCTTTCCTATTTTGGCGACGCCGACGGCTACATCGCCTTCGGCACCAAGATGAGGCATCATTTCGCGCTCGGCGATCCGGTGGCGGCGCCGGCGCAGCGGCCCGATTATATCAGACGCTTCGTCGAGCGTGCCGGCGGCCCATGGTTCGTGCAGATCGGCGAACAGACCGCCCAGGTCCTTGCCGGACTCGGCTACAAGGTCAACCGGCTGGGCATCGACACCCGCCTTGTCCTGCCCGACCATGATTTTTCCGGCAAGCGCAACGAGACCGTGCGCTATTCCGAGCGCTGGCTGCTGAAGAAAGGCTTTTCGTTCGAGGAGGACAAGCGCACGATCCATCTCGACGAGATCTCCCGGCTCTCCCAAAACTGGCGCGGCGACCGTATCGTCAAGCGCTGGGAGATGGGTTTTCTCAACCGTCCGTTTTACGAGCAGCTCGGCACCGACATGCGCCGTTTCGTCCTGCACGGTCCCGATGGCGACCTGGTCGCCCTGCTCGACTTCGATCCGCTGTTCGCCGACGGCAAGGTGATCGGCTACACCACCGCCTTCAAGCGCAAGCATATCGATGCCTCGCCGCATGCCGAGATCGGCCTGACCAAATTCGCCGTCGACCGCTTTCGCGAGGAAGGCGTTTCGGTGGTGACGCTCGGCCTGTCGCCGCTGGTCGATGTCGGCCCGAGCGGATTTGCCGAAAGCGAGTTCTGGCGCAACACCTTCCAGCGCGCCTACGACTCGCCCTGGATCAACCGCCGCAGGTTCAACCTGCAGGGACAGGCGGCATTCAAGCGCCGCTTCCATGGCGCCGAGGAGCCGGTCTATATCGCTTTTCGCGAGGGGGCCTACATCGAGATGCTGGGGCTGCTGCGGCTGGTCAAGGCCATCTGAGATCCGCCGATATTCAGGTGAGGCCGGCCTGCGCTGAATCTCACAAATCTCGGCTGCGGCTCAGGACGCCTTCAGCCGATCAGTTGCGCAGCCGGTAGCCGGTCCGGAAGATCCAGGCGACGATCGCGATGCAGGCGGCCAGGAACACCAGCGTCATGCCGAGGCTGATGCCGACCGAGACGTCGGCCTTGCCGTAGAAACTCCAGCGAAAGCCGCTGATCAGGTAAACCACGGGGTTGAACAGCGTAATCGTCTTCCAGATGCCTGGCAGCATGTGGATCGAATAGAAACTGCCGCCGAGGAAGGTCAGCGGGGTGACGATCAGCAGTGGCACCAACTGCAGCTGCTCGAAGCTTTTCGCCCAGATGCCGATGATGAAGCCGAACAGGCTGAAGGTGACCGCCGTCAGGATCAGGAAGGCGAGCATCCAGAACGGATGCTCGATCTGTAGCGGCACGAACAGCGAAGCCGTCGCCAGGATGATCAGGCCGAGGATGATCGACTTGGTCGCTGCCCCACCGACATAGGCGATGACGATCTCCAGATAGGAGACCGGAGCTGACAAAAGTTCGTAGATCGAGCCGACGAATTTCGGGAAATAGATGGCGAAGGAGGCGTTGGAGATCGACTGCGTCAAGAGCGACAGCATTATCAGTCCCGGCACGATGAAGGCGCCGTAGCTGATGCCGTCGATCTCGGTGATGCGCGAGCCGATGGCCGAGCCGAAGACGACGAAATAGAGCGATGTCGAGATGACCGGCGAGATGATGCTCTGCAGCACGGTGCGGAACGCACGCGCCATCTCGACCCGGTAGATCGCCCATACCGCGCGAAAATTAGGGGCCGCACGCAGGTTCATGGCTCTTGCCTCAGGAGATTGACGAAGATCTCTTCGAGCGAGCTGTTCTTGGTGTCGAGATCGCGGAACTGGATGCCGGCCGCCTCGAGATCCCTGATCAGCGAGGCGACGCCCGGCCGGTCGCTCTGGTTGTCATAGGTGTAGGTGAGTTGGGTGCCGTCCGGCGACAGTTCGAGCGCGTAGTGCGAGAGCCCGTCGGGCACGCTGGCGAGCGGCGCGCGCAGCTCCGCCGTCATCTGCTTGCGGCCGAGCTTGCGCATCAGTTCGGCCTTGCCCTCGACCAGGATGATTTCGCCGCGGTTGATGACGCCGACGCGGTCGGCCATGGCCTCGGCTTCCTCGATATAGTGCGTGGTGAGGATGATGGTGACGCCGTCCTCGCGCAACCGGCGCACCATCTCCCACATGTCCTGGCGCAGCTCGACGTCGACGCCGGCGGTCGGCTCGTCGAGGAACAGGATGCGCGGCTCGTGCGACAGCGCCTTGGCGATCATCAGCCGCCGCTTCATGCCGCCCGACAGGGTGATGGCCTTGGCGTCCTTCTTGTCCCAGAGCGACAGATCGCGCAGCACCTTCTCGACAAAGGCCGGATTGGCCGGCTTGCCGAACAGGCCGCGGCTGTAATTGACCGTTGCCCAGACGCTCTCGAAGGCGTCGATGGTGAGTTCCTGCGGCACCAACCCGATCAGGCTGCGCGCGGCGCGATAGTCCTTGTTGATGTCGTGGCCGTCGACGCGGACGGTACCCGACGAGCGGTTGACGATGCCGCAGACGATCGAGATCAGCGTCGTCTTGCCGGCGCCGTTGGGGCCGAGCAGGGCGAAAATCTCGCCGCGCTGGATATCGAGATTGACTTCCTTGAGCGCGGTGAAGCCGGTGGCGTAGGTCTTGGAGACCCCGGAAATGGACAGAATGGAGGGCATGGTTGAAAACGGCTGCCTGAAAGAGGTGACTTCATATAGGCCTGTTGTCGCCCGGTGCAACCGCAAGTCAATGCCGCTGCTGCCAGTTCTCGACACCGGGGCGCGGGCAGCCTGAAGACAGATCGCCTGCATCCGGTAAAATTGTCCTGTGGCGTTCAGCCTCGCGGCAGGACGCCGCTTTGACCTGCCCCCGCTTCGGGCCTATCCTTCGCCAGTATTGGAGCAATTCCAGGAAAAGTGTAAAGAGGTTTTCTGCCCGGAGTTGCGTCGAAATAATAAGCAGCCGGAGCCCGCCATGGACCCGCTTATTCTCTCGCGCATGCAGTTCGGCGCGAATATCTCGTTTCATATCCTGTTTCCGACGATCACCATTGCCCTTGGCTGGGTGCTGCTGTTCTTCAAGCTGCGTTATAACGCGACCAATGATTCCGCCTGGATGCGCGCATATTTCACCTGGGTGAAGGTGTTCGCGCTGTCCTTTGCCATGGGCGTGGTTTCGGGCGTCACCATGAGCTTCCAGTTCGGCACCAACTGGCCGGGCTACATGGAGCATGTCGGCAACATCGCCGGACCGCTGCTCGCCTACGAGATCCTCACCGCCTTCTTCCTCGAAGCGGCCTTCCTCGGCATCATGCTGTTCGGGTTCCGTCGCGTTTCCAACCGCGTCCACACGCTGGCGACGGTGCTGGTCGCCGGCGGCACCACGCTGTCGGCCTTCTGGATCATCGCGCTCAATTCCTGGATGCAGACCCCGGCCGGCTTCGAGATGCGCGATGGCGTGGCACATGCCGTCGACTGGTGGGCCATCGTCTTCAACCCGTCCATGCCCTACCGGCTGGTGCACATGCTGCTCGCCTCGGGGCTTACGGTCTCGTTCCTGATCGCTGGCCTGTCGGCGCTGCGCTACCTCAGGGGCGACCGTTCGGAATCGATGTGGAAGGCGCTGCGCACCGGCGTCTTCACCGCCGCCATCCTGATCCCGATCCAGATCCTGGCCGGCGACCAGCATGGGCTCAACACGCTGGAACACCAGCCGCAGAAGATCGCGGCCATGGAGGCCAACTGGAACACCGGCCCCAACGTGCCGCTGGTGCTGTTCGCGCTGCCCGACGAGGCGGCCAAGGAAAACAGATTCGAGGTCGCGATTCCGGATGGGGCCAGCCTTATCCTGCGGCACGGCACCGACGGCGTGGTGCCAGGGCTGAACGACTACCCCGGCAACCACCCGCCGGTCTTTCCGCTCTTCTGGAGCTTCCGCATCATGGTCGGCACCGGGCTTTTGATGCTCGCCGTCTCGTGGTCGGCCGCCTTCTTCCTCAAGCGCCGGCATTCGCTGCCCAGGCCGCTCGCCCTGCTGATGGTGCCGATGGCGCTGTCGGGCTGGCTGGCGACACTGGCCGGCTGGTACACGACCGAGATCGGCCGCCAGCCCTGGCTGGTGACCGGCGTGCTGAAGACAGCCGACGCCGTCGGTCCGGTGGCCGGCAGCCATGTCGCGCTGACGCTCGCCATCTATCTCCTGCTCTACCTGCTTTTGCTGATCGCCTATCTCGGCGTGCTGGTGCACCTGGCGCTGAAGGCGCCCAAGGATGGCGATTCATCGCCGCTGCCGGGCGTGATGAAGACGGCCATGTCGCAACCGGCGGCGGGGGAGTGAGCATGCTTTCATCGCAGGTCCGCGCCGCCCCTCACCCGCCTGTCGGCATCCTCTCCCCGTATAGTGACGGGGAGAGGGGCGCTGTCGTCGCCGATTTCGCTTCTCGTCAGCGTTGCTGGAGGGGTGCCGGCGGTGCGGCCAGCCCACTTCTCCCCGCCACTATACGGGAAGTGCCCGGCAGGGCGATGAGGGGCGGCGCCAACCCCGACAATCGATTTGAAACGATCGCTTCAAGCGGTAAGGCCGTGCACCCGGCCCATCGCGGCTGGGAGATATCCCGATGACCTATGACTGGCCAACCCTGCTCCCCCTCATCTTCGCCGGCCTGATGGGCCTCGCCATCCTGATCTATGTCATTCTCGACGGGTTCGACCTCGGGATCGGCATCCTGTTCGCCGCCGCCGAGGACACCGAGCAGGACACGATGATTGCGGCAATCGGCCCGTTCTGGGACGCCAACGAGACCTGGCTGGTGCTGGCCGTCGGCCTGCTTCTGGTCGCCTTTCCGCTGGCGCATGGCGTCATCCTCACCGCGCTCTACATTCCCGTCTTCGTGCTTTTGGTCGGGCTGATCCTGCGCGGCGTCGCCTTCGATTTCCGCGCCAAGGTGCCGGCGGGGAAAAAACATCGCTGGAACCGTATTTTCTTCCTGGGTTCGGTCATCGCCTCGCTGGCGCAGGGCTACATGCTGGGCGTCTACGTGCTCGGCCTCGATGTCGGGCCGGGCGGCATGGCGTTCGGCGTGCTGGTGGCGTTCTGCCTGGCGGCCGCCTACGCGGCGATGGGCGCTGCCTGGGTGATCTACAAGACCGAAGGCGAGCTGCAGAAGAAGGCTGTGCGCTGGCTGCGCACGGCACTGGTGCTGACCGCGCTCGGCATGGCCGCGGTGTCGCTGGCGACGCCCTTCGCCAGCCCGCGCATCTTCGACAAATGGTTCGTCTGGCCACAGATGCTCTATCTGTCGCCGCTGCCGATCCTGTCGGCGCTGCTGTTCCTCTGGCTGTGGCGGCAGACCTTCCACCTGCCGAGGCCCGATGACCGCCATGCGCTGACGCCGTTCCTGACGCTCGCCGCCATCTTCGCGCTCGGTTTTGCCGGGCTGGCCTGGTCGTTTTATCCGTTCGTGGTGCCCGATCGCCTGACCATCTGGCAGGCGGCGTCGGCGCCCGAAAGCCTGGCGATCATCCTGGCCGGCACCGTGGTGGTGCTGCCGGTGATCATCTTCTATTCGTTCTATGCCTACCGCGTGTTCGGCGGCAAGGCGACGGATCTGACTTACGATTGAGGCTCTGCCTGCGAGCAGGGCGGGCGGCGGATCAAGCGTGCCGGCTCAGATCAGCCCGCTGTCGCGCGCGGCGGCGGTGGCCTCGCCGCGCGACACGGCTTCCAGCTTGCCCAGCACCGCCGAGACATGGTGGTCGACCGTTTTGGGCGAAATGGCGAGATGCTCGGCGATGCGCTTGTTGGACAAGCCGCGCTCGATCAGCTGCAGCACTTCCATCTGGCGCTCGGTCAGGCCGGCGCGGTTGGCGCGCGTGGAGCGGCGCGGGCCACGGGCGATGTGAATGACACCGCTTCGGCGCATGATGTCGCGCACGTGCTGGGCGACCGGCCGGGCGCCAAGCGCCTCGAATATCTCCAGCGCCACCCGCTGTGCGGCTTCGTCGCCCTGGGCAAGCGCCAATGCGCGTTCGTAAGGCGCGTCGAGCTCGACCCAGGCCGAGGCCGCGCCACGCCAGTCCCCGGTGAGCAGCATCCTGTAGGGCAAGGCCATGCCGGCCGTGTATCCGGGATCGACATCCGGTACCAGCATTCGCCGCCAGACGGCCAGTTCGGCAAAGACAGCCCGTGTCGGTGACAGGCCTTCGGCAAGCCCGATGAGCCGTAGCGCCTCGTCCTTGTCCGCCTGCCCAAGCCAGGCCTGTTCGGCAACCACCGCCGCGTAGGGCAGCAGCCGCTGCAGCTCGATGCCCTTTTCCAGAAACCGCTTCATCTCCGCCAAAAGCGGCTCGGCCGATGGGTCGCCGCGCCGAAGGCGCAGTTTCACCAGCGCCACCAAGGCGGGATAGCGCACCAGGGCCGTGGCCTGATCGTTGCCAATCACATCCAGCGCCTCGGAAGCCGCCTCGTCCCAGCATCCCTGACGCAGCCGCAACTGCGCGCGCACGCCGTGCATGTAGTCGCGCCATGTCGCCAGATCGTTCTCGACGCAGTAGTCGATGCCGCGATCGAGGAAGGATTGAGCCTCGCGGTAGTCGAGCTGGTTCATGCCGCCACAAGCGCAGTTGGTGAAGGCGCGTGCCGCGTGCTCCTGAAAATTCTCCTGCAGCGCGATTTCGAGGCTGCGGGCAAGATGCCGCCGGCTGCTGGCCAGATCCAGCCACTGCTCGGCGGCGCCGACATTGTTGAGGGCGTGGCAAACGACATCCGGCCGGTCCAGCCGTTCGGCGAGCTCTATCGCCCTCGAGCCCAGCGACAACGCCTCGTCCAGTCTTTCGGCCAGCATCGCCAGCTGCGAAAGGTTCGAATAGGCCATGGCAAGCTCGGCACTGGGCCCAACGCTCTCCAGCAACGCGACCGCCTGGGCGCCGAACCGGTCGGCGGCCTGCCGGTCGCCCAGGAGATAGGCGAAGCGGGACAGCCATCTGAGGCTGTCGCCTTCTTTCAGACCGTTGCCGAGCGCCTGCTGCAATGCGCGCGCCTTCTCCTGCGCCTCGATGGCGTCGTCGATGCGCGCGATCAAATGGCACTCGAAGGCATATTGCTCGTAAAGCCCGGCGCGCTCTTGCGCGGGCAAGGTGTCGGCCTGGCGCAAGGCGACCTCATAATAGCCGGTGGCGTCGCGATGGGCGCCAACGCGGGAGGCCTCGCGCGCCGCGACCGGCGCCAGTTCGCGCACCGTCTCCAGATTGTGCGCCTCCACCGCGTGATGGACCAGCCGCGCGGTGGCGACGTCGCCCCTTTCGAGCAGCGCCGACAGCGCGCGCTGGTTGAACGCCCGTCGGTGGCTGGTCGTCAGCATCGTCTCGATGGCGTGGCGGGCGATCTCGTGGCGAAACGCATAGGCGTCGCCCAGATCGTCCAGCAAACCGTTGGAGACGCATTCCGCGAGCTGGCCGGCACTGGCCACGCCGCACAGGCCCGCCAGCGCCCAGGCGTCGGCGCGCCTGGGAAATACCGAGACGGCGTCGAGCATCGAGCGGGCACCGGCCGACAGACGTTCGGCGCGCGCCAGCACCGCGTCGCGCACGCTGGCCGGCAATGCCGTTTCGCATTCGCAGCTCAACAGTTCGGTGACGAAAAAGGCGTTGCCGGCGGTCGCCCGGTAGATGGCATCGCCGTCACGGCCGGCGGCGCCGGCGAGCGACAGCACCGCCGCCTCGCTCAAAAGCGGCACGTCGATGCGTGCGACGCTTGCGGCCGGGATTTCGCCCAGCGCGCGGCGCACGCGCATCTGGCCCTCGCTGCGGTCCGTGCGCGCCGTCAAAAGCAGCAGGATGTGGGTGTTGGCGATGCGGCGGCCGAGAAAGCGGACGAAGTCGAGCGTCGCGTCATCGGCCCAGTGCAAATCCTCGATCACCAGAATGGTCGCGCCCGCTGTCGCGTCGAAGACGTCCAGCGCGTCGGAAAACAGCGGCAGCCGCTCTCCCCGCCGCGCGTCGACGGCTTGCGGCATTGCCCATTGCGCCTCTCGCGCAAGGTCGTAGAGCGGCCCGAGCGGATCGGGAATCGACAGGTCTTCGCAGGCGCTGCGCAAGATGCGGGCCCGCGCACCGGCTTCGCCGATGAAGGCCTCGACAAGCGCCGACTTGCCGGCGCCCGCTTCGCCCGACAACGCCGCCACGTGACCGCGGCCGCGGCCGGCCTGTGCCAGCAAGCCGTCCAATTGCGCCAGCTGTGTCTGCCGTTCCAGAAGCATGGTCATCGGCTCACGTGATCCTGGTTGCGGCCGCCGCGCCCCAACTCGACCGCCAGGGTATCCGGGCTCGGTATCTGCTGTGTGGCTCCTGGACTAAACGCCGTTAACATGGGGAATCGTCCCGCCAAACATAGGGAAAGGTTCCGATGCGCGCCGTTGACAGGCGTGATCATGTCCAGCCGCGCTCAATTCGAGCGTGTCCAATGGAAAAGGGAACCTCGATATGCCCCGCTATGTGGTTGAACGTACATTTCCTGCCGGCCTCAGCGTGCCGATGAACGATGCCGGCGCCGATGCACTGGCCGGAGTGATCATGCGCAACGCCGAGAAGGGCGTCACCTGGGTGCAGTCCTTTGTGTCGCCCGACAAGAAGCAGAGTTTCTGCATCTATGACGCGCCTTCGCCGGAGGCGATCCGCAGCACCGCCCAGAAGAACTCCCTGCCCGTCGACAAGATCACGGAGGTGCGGGTTCTTGACCCTTACTTTTATCGCCCATGAAGGTCCGGCCGCCCAGCGCAATGGCGGCATGCCCGACATGCCGGCCAACGACGCGATGCCTGCCCTGGGAGATGATCGCCGGGCGTGGGGCGTGCCCCGCCGCCTGCGGCGGATCGTGTCGGCGCTTTCCGCGCACTTGCCGGGCAGGCGCCGGCCACCGGAAGGCGACTATCTGAGGCGCGACATCGGCCTGCCGGAGCGCGAAGAGCTGCCCCACTACTGGGACTTCACCCGGTTATAGCCACCGATACGCCCGGCCATACCGCTTCGCCGCGAGGAGCGGGGGCTCCCGCGCGCATCAACAACGAGGAGAGAAAATGAACATCCATCTGTGGACCAGACATCTCATCAACCTGTCGATCCTGTCGATCGCGGCCACGGCGGCGAATGCCCATGAAACCGGCGCGCTGGACGAGAAGGTGCGGGCGGCCAATAGCCGCTTCGAGAATGTGGCGATGGCGACCGCCGAAGGCTACGCGCCGATCGCATGCGCCAGCGGCATCAGCGGCGGCGCGATGGGCATCCACTACGTCAATGCCGCCTATCTGAAGGACGACGCGATCGATGTCGCCAAGCCGGAGGCGGTGATGTACGAGCCGATGTCCGACGGCAAGCTCAGGCTTGTTGCCGTCGAATACATCACCTCGAAAGGTCCGGCATCGCTCGGAGGGCAGCTGTTCAACTTCAACAGCGCACCCAACCGCTACGGCCTCGGGGCTTTCTACGAACTGCATGTCTGGGCGTGGAAGAAGAACCCGACCGGGACCTTTGCCGACATGAACCCCGATGTGTCGTGCGATGCGATGAAGGTCATGTAGGCACAAAATCTCCCCTCGAGGGGGAGATGTCGCCGTAGGTGACAGAGGGGGTCGCCGGACGTAAGGCGCTAGCCTTCTTCTGTCGCAACAGGTCGAGCCCGGTCGGACCGACCCCCTCTGGCCGCTTCGCGGCCATCTCCCCCTCAAGGGGGGAGATTAGGCACTCAGTTGCTCGCCGACAGCACCAGCACCGGCTTTTCGCTGTAGAGCGCCGGGAACAGCGTCTTCAAATTCGCCACCTTGGGCAGGTCGTTGTAGACGATGTAGGGGTAGGTCGGGTTCAGTGTCAGGAAGTCCTGGTGGTAGTTTTCGGCCGGGTAGAAGGTCTTGCCGGTTTCCAGCGTGGTGACGATAGGCTCGGAAAACACCTTGGCCTTGTCGAGCTGGACGATGTAGCTCTGCGCGATCTTCTTCTGCGCGTCGTTCTCGGCGAAGATCGTCGAGCGGTACTGGGTGCCGGAGTCCGGTCCCTGGTAGTTGAGCTGGGTCGGGTTGTGGGCTACCGAGAAATAGACCTGCAGCAGCTGGCCGTAGGTGACGACGGAGGGATCATAGGTGATCTCGACGGATTCGGCATGGCCGGTGCGGCCGGTGCCGACCGTCTCGTAGACGGCGTCGTCCTTGGCGCCGCCAGTATAGCCGGAAACGGCCTTGCTGACGCCCTTGACGTGCTGGAACACGCCCTGCACGCCCCAGAAGCAGCCACCGGCGAAGATTGCCTTTTCGCTGCCGGGGGCCGCCTTTTCGTCGATTGCCGGCGGCGGGATTTTCACCGCGTCCTCGGCGGAGATGGCCGGCGTCAGCCAGAAGGCGGCGCCCGCGACGGCAAGGGCGAGTGCGGCGAGCGCGCCCCGGACAAGACCGGCCGAACGGTTGTTGGTGTTGGTCATGGTTGCACTCCTCATGGCTTCCCCCGTTGATCAGTAATTTGGGGGATCAGTCTATTGGATCAGCTACGGTGGCGCGATGCGCGAAAGTTGCGGCGGCGCCTCACATTCGCGTGCGCCGGGACTTTCGCCTTGACGTAGTCCCCGACGCAAAACCGCTTCAAGCCTTTGCCGGGATTGTTCCAGCGACTGTCCCCGGCTGGACAGGGAGCCCGCCGGGGACAGCCACGCGCCAAGCTCAATTGGCGGTGGCATCCGTTGCCGGCTTCATGGCATCGGTCGCCGGTTTCATCGCGTCCGCGGCGGGCTTCATCGCGTCCGCGGCGGGCTTCATGGCATCGGCGGCGGGCTTCATGGAGTTGGTGGCCATCGGGTCGGCCGGCTTCATCGCATCGGTTGCCGGCTTCATGGCGTCCGCGGCCGGCTTCATGGCGTTGGCGGCGGGTTTCATCGCATTGGTGGCATCATCGGCGCGCGCGATGCCGCCGGCAAACAGCGCGGTCGAGCACAGAGCGAGCGCGAGCGCCGGCAGCGTCAGGCGGGAGAAATTGGTCATGATCGGTTTCCTTGTGGAGTTGGTGGCACGCCCTTTTGGACGGCCGGGGTCTTGCGCCGCCGCCCATGCGGTGGCGCAAATCTGTGCTCGGCAAATCTCTGCTCGAACGCGATCTAGTTGGCGGCGGCGGCCAGGATCGGCCCGCCGCCGGGCGACTGCACCAGCACGGCGGTGCTGAGGCCGCCCGAGGCTGCCGGCAGATCGAGCGTCTTGGCCTCGCCGCTCCAGCTGCCGAGTTTTGTCAGCGCGTGCACGACATTGGCGTGCGGCAAGGTGCGGCCGGTGTTTTCGCCGCGCGCCACCGGCACCTCGACGACACCCTTGGTGTAGCGCACCAGCCAGACATCGGCCTTGCCGCCCGGTGCCGCGCCGGCGCCGATCGCGACCTTGCCGCCGTCGAGCGAAAGCGACGGACCGCCGGTCTTGGCCGTGGCAGTGATCAGATGTTCGATCTCACCGGGTGCGGCGCCGACGACGTCGGCATGGCCGTTGACCACTACTTGCGGCGTGAACGGCCCGTCATGGCCGAGCGGCGGCTCGTAGGAAACCTGGCGCTGGGTGAATTCCTGCTTGCCGAACGTGTCCTTCCAGCCGAGATAGTCCCAATAGGTGACGTTGAACGACAGCGCGAGCACGCCGGGCCGGTCCTTGACCTTGATGAGGTTGGCATTGGCCGGCGGACAGGACGAGCAGCCCTGGCTGGTGAACAGTTCGACCACGCTGAGCGGCTGGGCTGCCGCCGCGCCGAGCGAGGCGGCGAGCGCCAGAGCGGCGAGGCCGGACAGTGCGAGGACCCTGCTTGAGATGACTGGCGACATCGGCTTGCTCCCTGGGAGGGCGCCACGATGCGCCCGTCATATCCCCACTTCGCCGCCACTTGCCGCTTCGTTACAACGCTCACCGGTTTGTGATTGAAGAGCGCCTGCCCCTCTTCCTTCTCCCCTTGTTGGAGAAGGTGGATCGGCGCGCAGCGCCGAGACGGTTGAGGGGTGCGCCACGAGGTGCTGTCCTTGCCAAGCTGGAACACCCCTCATCCGTCGCCTTCGGCGACACCTTCTCCCACAAGGGGAGAAGGGAAGAAGCGGCGGCGCTAACGCCAAGGCTGCAGGTTCGTGTCCCGCACATAGGCGATGATCGTGTCGCAGACGGCGTTCATGTCTTTCAGGACGTCGTCATTCCAAAGGCGCAGAACACGAAAGCCCCTCGCCTTCAGTTCGGCGTCACGGCTGCGATCCGAAGCCGAGTCCGCATGCTGGCTGCCGTCGATCTCGATGATCAGGCTGGCTTCGATGCAAACGAAATCCGCTATGTATTTGCCAAAGGGCACCTGGCGGCGGAATTTTATCCCGTCGAGCCTGCGGTCGCGCAGCTCCTGCCAAAGCCTGCCCTCAGCCTCCGTCATGGTACGACGAAGCGAGCGAGCAAAATTGCGTTTGGCGGGAGGGACGGCTTGATGCGGCATGACATCAGATTAGTCGGACGCTGCGGTCCGTCTACAGCCCTGGTGGCATTTCCTTCTCCCCTTGTGGGGTCCGAAGGACGGGCGAGACCGGTGGTTTGCCCCGGGGGTGGACCGGTGCGCCAGCGCCGAGAGCGGAGTGAGGCGTAGGCGTTCCCTGGAGCACCCCTCATCCGTCGCCTTCGGCGACACCTTCTCCCACAGGGGGAGAAGGAAGAAGGCGGCGTTACTGCGTCAGCGCGGTGTCCGAGGGCCGCTTGTTGAAGTCGCACTTGCCGGTCACGTTGTAGAAGAAGTCGGCGTTGCTGACCGGCGCCGGGACCGCGTTGCCGCCGTCTTCCCAGGCCTGATAGGCTGTCGAACCGCAAGGCACGAGGCCGAAGATATCGACGACCTGGCCGGTCGCGATCTCATTGTAATTGATAGCGTTGGTCTGCGGATCCTTGATCCCGCTGTAGAGCCGGTTGGAGGTGGTCGGATCATTCGTCTTGAGATATTGCGGGTTGCCTGATGGCACATACATCTGCAGACTGAGGCCACCCATCTGGCTGACATCGATGGACGCGCCGGTGCCATCGGCGGGATACATCGTGTCGACACAGTAAAATTTTGTCTGGAACTTGTCGGTCTGGATCACCGCACCGGCGGGCGGGTTGGAGCCGGCGAGCTTGCAAACCTGCGTCTGGGCCACCGTGGTGACGGTCTTGCCGGTCGAATCGGTCGTAAGGATGCTGGTGGTGGTGGTGCCATAGCCCTTCGGGTCTCCGGTCTTGCCATAGACGTAGTCGATCGTCATCAGCGGCTTGGCCGTCGTCGCACCGAATTGCGTGCCGTAGAGCGTCATCTTCTTGTTCCAGTAGCCCGATACGCCGGTGACCTTGAAGTTGGCCGCGACCAGCGCCGGCGGCTTGCTGACCGCCGAGGCCACGGCGATCGGCACGGTGTCGATCCTGGCGATGGTCATGAAAACGGTCGGCATGGCGAAACTTGCCGTGGCCCGCGCGGTGGTCGCGGTGGCGGTGGTCCCAGCGACGAAGCTGGTCAGCGTCGCTGTGCCTTGTCCGCCGTTGGCGATGAAGGAATCCTGCAGCATCGTCTGGCGCTGCGGCAGCGTCGACGTGGTGTCCATGGTGGTGATCGTCAGGATCGCGGCATCCAGCGCCTGCTGCTGGTTGGACCTGGTCTGGACCGCGCTGGTGTAGTCGACCGAGAAGCCGACGGCCGCGATCAGCGGCATCAGGCTCACCAGGAAGAGCGGCATCATCGACCCGCCGCGGGAACGGGCAAAGCCGCTTGCAAGCTTGAACATTTCCAACCCCCAACAGGCATTAGCGAGCGTGCGATTACCACGCAGCCGGCAAACCAAGGTCTAATCTGAACGATTAAAGTTTATGCATCGTTGGCGCGCAGACCGGTTTTTCGATTCTTTTGCCGATTTCACCGCTTTGTGTGCGGCGGGCAGCCCTTGGGCGCCAAGCCTTGCCGCCGCTTGCCGCCCCTGCTAAAGCGCGCGGCATGAGCACGCCCCTCGACCACATCCGCAATTTTTCCATCGTCGCCCATATCGACCATGGCAAATCGACGCTCGCCGACCGCCTGATCCAGTCGACCGGCGGGCTGGAGCTGCGCGACATGAAGGAGCAGGTGCTGGACTCGATGGACATCGAGCGCGAGCGCGGCATCACCATAAAGGCGCAGACGGTGCGGCTGAAATACCGCGCCAACAATGGCGAGGACTATATCCTCAACCTCATCGACACGCCCGGCCATGTCGACTTCGCCTATGAAGTGTCGCGGTCGCTGGCCGCCTGCGAAGGTTCGCTGCTGGTCGTCGACGCCAGCCAGGGCGTCGAGGCGCAGACGCTCGCCAATGTCTACCAGGCGATCGACAACAACCACGAGATCGTCGTGGTGCTGAACAAGGTCGACCTGCCGGCCGCCGAGCCCGAGCGCATCCGCGAGCAGGTCGAGGAGGTGATCGGCATCGACGCGTCGGGCGCCGTGCTGATCTCGGCGAAGACCGGGCTGGGCATCCCCGACGTGCTCGAAGCCATCGTCCACCAATTGCCGCCGCCGCGCGAGGGCGACGCCACGGCACCGCTGAAGGCGATGCTGGTCGACTCGTGGTACGACGCCTATCTCGGCGTCATCGTGCTGGTGCGCATCATCGACGGCGTGCTGAAGAAGGGCCAGACCATCCGCATGATGGGCACGGGCGCCAAATACCTGGTCGAGCGCACCGGCGTGTTCACGCCCGCCCGCATCAATGTCGAGGAGCTCGGCCCCGGCGAATTCGGCTTCTTCACCGGCTCGATCAAGGAAGTGGCCGACACCCGCGTCGGCGATACCATCACCGAGGACAGGCGCCAGACCGCGCATGCCTTGCCCGGCTTCAAGCCGGCGCAGCCGGTGGTGTTCTGCGGCCTGTTCCCGGTCGACGCCGCCGATTTCGAGGACCTGCGCGCCGCCGTCGGCAAGCTGCGCCTCAACGACGCCAGCTTCTCCTATGAAATGGAAACCAGTGCAGCGCTCGGCTTCGGCTATCGCTGCGGCTTCCTTGGCCTGCTGCACCTCGAAATCATCCAGGAGCGGCTGGAGCGCGAGTTCAACCTCGACCTGATCGCCACGGCGCCATCGGTCGTCTACAGGCTGCTGCTCAATGACGGCTCGGTGAAGGAACTGCACAACCCGGCCGACATGCCCGACGTGGTGAAGATCTCGGCGATCGAAGAGCCGTGGATCCGCGCCACCATATTGACGCCCGACGACTATCTCGGCGGGATATTGAAACTCTGCCAGGACCGGCGCGGCATCCAGGCCGACCTCTCCTATGTCGGCAAGCGCGCCATGCTCACTTACGACCTGCCGCTCAACGAGGTCGTCTTCGATTTCTACGACCGGCTGAAGTCGATCTCCAAGGGCTACGCCTCGTTCGACTACCACCTCACCGACTATCGCGAGGGCGACCTGGTGAAGATGTCGATCCTGGTCAATGAGGAGCCGGTCGACGCGCTGTCGATGCTGGTGCACCGCACGGCGGCGGAAAAGCGCGGCAGGCAGATGTGCGAGAAGCTGAAGGAGCTGATCCCGCACCACCTCTTCAAGATCCCGATCCAGGCCGCCATCGGCGGCAAGGTCATCGCGCGCGAAACCATCTCGGCGCTGCGCAAGGACGTCACGGCGAAGTGCTACGGCGGCGACGTCTCGCGCAAGCGCAAGCTGCTCGACAAGCAGAAAGAGGGCAAGAAGCGGATGCGGCAGTTCGGGAAAGTGGATATCCCGCAGGAGGCGTTTATCCAGGCGCTGAAGATGGGGGATTGAGGGGTCCGGCCTCCGGCCCGAGGCAGCGGGTCCCACCCCAGTGCGGGTGACGGGACATCCCTGGATACCTACCGCCTTTCCTTTCGCCGGACACGCCCAAGCTCGCCAAAATCAATTTGAACTGGGCTAACGCGCTTCACACCGGACGGCGGACCGCCCCTTTGAGTATACTCCGTTCCGACGTATCCTCCCCCTAGCTTGGGGAGACACCACATGCGCACCACCCTCGACACCATCGCCTCCATCGGTCTCGCCATAGGCGGCATCTTTGGCCTTGCCGGCACCTTCGTGGCGAGCGATGCGCTGCGCGAGACGCTGTGGGCGATCGACGGGGTGGCGCTGGTGGTGGCGACCGCGCTGCTGACGATGAAGTATCAGCGGCTCGGCAATGATTGCGTCGCCGCGGGCTTCCTGACCTTCCTTGCCGGCGAGAGCCTGCTTCTGGCCGGCAATGCGGCCGGGTTGCAGGCCAGCGTGCCTTCCTATGTCGGCGGCATCTCGCTTTGGGCGGCGGCGCTGATCCTGGCCAGCGTGCCCAACACTTTTGCGCTGTGGATGCGGATCACCGGGCTCATTGCCGCCGTGCTGTTCCTGGTGTCGGTGGGCATGGTGCTGTGGGGCGCGCCCTTGCAGCCGACCTCGGCGCCGCTGCCGGCCGCCGGCTATCCCTTCCTGGTGATGACCTTCGCCGGCTGGATCTGGACCTTGCTGAAGCCCGACCGGTGAGTGCGCCCCCATGTCCGCCCCCGTCGAACTCCGCAACAGTCCCACCAACAAGTTCTCTTCCGTCGCAGGGTCGTTGCTGATGGCGGCGATTTTTGGCTTCTATACGCTGAAGGGGCTGGCCAACGGCGCCGATGGCGGGCGGGTGTTTTTGGTGGCGCTGCTGGCGCTTGGCTTCCTCGGGTTCGGCGGCTACATGGTGCGCGGCGCCTTCGACACCTCGGTCAAGGTGGTGCTCGACGAAAACGGTTTTCGCGATCGCCGCCTCGGCGACGTGCTGGTGCCCTGGCACAGGGTGCAAAGCGTGCGCCTCTCCTCCTCCGGCAAGGGCTCGGGCATGGTCAGTTTCGAACTGACCGGTGAGCCGTCCGATGCGCTGGCCAATGCGCTATTCGGCGGGAACACCGTGCGCATGGAGGTCAACTCGCTCGACATGAGCGGGCTGGACATTGTCGCCGCGATCAAGCGGCTGGCGCCGCATGTGGCGGTGACGGGGTAGGCTCCTCCCTTCCCGCCCTTGTGGGGGAAGGTGTCGCCGAAGGCGACGGACGAGGGGTGCGCGACGGAGTGAGACGTTGACGGTTTCGCGCCTATCCGATGCGTTATCGAGGCGATCAGGGTGTTCGCGCCGCATGTGAGGATCACAGGTTAGGGTAAAGACGACGAAGGTTGGTGCTGCCCCTCACCTGCCTGCCGGCATCCTCTCCCCGTATAGGGACGGGGAGAGGGGTGCTGTGGCCGACGCTTTCGCCAATTATCAGCGCTGCAAGAAAAGTGCCGGCGTTGCGGCCAGCCCCTTTCTCCCCGTCCTATACGGGGAGAAATGCCCGGCAGGGCAATGAGGGGCGGCGCTGGCGCTGAAGGTGACGCAGGGCGCGGCGCTTCTTCCTTCCCCCCTTGTGGGGGAAGGTGGATCGGCGCGCCAGCTTGGCGATGCCGGAAAGATAGGCGCGGACTCAAAGCTTTAGATACGAAGGCCTCGCTCCGTGGCGCACCCCTCATCCGTCTTGCCGCTTCGCGGCAATCCACCTTCCCCCACAAGGGGGGGAAGGAAGAAGCGCCGCGCTAGCCTCAGCTTTCGATCCAGACCTTCTCGAAGTGCTGTTCCAGCGCCTGGTGCTGCTCACATCCTTCGACGCCCTTGCGGTAGGTGCGGTAGACCGAGCGCCAGTAGGGTTGGATGATGATGCCAGAATCGCGCAGATTCTGCTCGATCTCGGCCATGATCTCCTTGCGGGCCTTGGCGTCGGGCATGGCCAGCGCCTTGTCGAGCAGCGCGTCGAATTCCTTCGAGGCATAGGCGCTTTCGTTCCAGGCGGCGCCGGATTTGTACGCCAGCGCCAGCACCTGGACGCCGAGCGGGCGGCCCAGCCATTCGGTGCAGGAGAAGGGGTATTTGCTCCAGTCGTTCCAGAAGGTGGCGGCGGGCAGCACGGTGCGCTTGATCTTGAGGCCGGCCTCGCGGATCTGCGCGGCGATGGCATCGCCGGTGCTCTTTTGCCATTCGACGTCGACCGAGATCAGCTCGTACTCGTGGTCCGCCTTGCCGGATTCGGCGAGCAGCTTCTTCGCCTGATCGACATCGCGCTTGGCCGGACCGATATCGGCAAACTCAGGATGCATGGGGCCGACATGGTGGTTGTCGGCGGGCTTGCCCCGGCCGTCGAGGCCGAGCTTCAGCACGGCGGCATTGTCCACCGCAAGCTGGGCGGCGCGGCGCACCTTGACGTCGTCATAGGGCGCATTACCGACATTGAAGCGGGCGACGATGGTCGAGCCGGTGGCGATCTCGGAATTTTTGAGCCCCATCTTGTCGGTCTGCGCGACGGCGTCGGAGGCGGTTTCGTGGTCGGTGTCGATCTCGCCGGATTCGAACGCCGACAGCATGGCGTTGGGGTCGGAGCCGTAGTCGATCCACTGGATGCCATCGAGATGGAACTCGCCCTTCCACCAGGGCTTGTCCTTGCGCTTCACCTCGGCGCCGGTCTCGGCGTCCCATTTCACCAACTCGCAGGGACCCGTGGTGATCGCCAGCGCCTTCATGGGGTCGCCGTCGCCGTCATAGGAGCGGTGCATGATCAGCGCGGGATAGTCGGCCATGCCGGCGATCAGCGAAATGTCGGGCTTCGGCAGATTGAGTTTTACGGTGAAGTCGTCGACCTTCTCGATGCCGCCATCGACCACCTTCTTGGTGTCGGCATTGACCAGCGCGCCCATGCGGGCGGCGACCGAATTGCCGGCGACTCCGGCCTCGCACCAGCGGGTGAGGTTGTGGACGACATCGTCGGCATTGAAGGCGTCGCCGTTCGACCAGGTGATGCCCTTGCGCACATGCAGGGTCAGCGTTTTTGCGTCGTCGCTCATCTCCCATTTTTCGAGCAGCCAGGGCTCGAAGGAGAAATCGGTGTTCCAGCGCACCAGATATTCGTTGCAGTGGCGCGCGACATTGGACATTTCGACGCCGTCGAAGGTGCGCGGATCCTTGAAGCCCTTGACGTTCATGGCGACGCGCAGGGTGCCGCCCTTCTTGGGTTCGGCGGCGCGGGCCGGGGCCGCGGTCAGGCCACCCAGGGCAAAGGCGCCGGCGGCGCTGACGCCGAGCCCGGCCATCAGCGCCAGATATTCGCGGCGGCTGATGCCGCCCGTCTTGAAATCCTCGGCGACAGGTCTGGCTTGCGGGTGGAGCTTGCGGTCGGTCAGCATGAATTTCATCGTCGTTCCCTCTTTTGTTGGTGCATGCCGCCGGATGGGCGGCGACCCGGCTGCAAGGACATGCACAAAAACAGGCTCGCCCCGGCGAAATCGCCAACGCGGGGGCGGTCGCGACCACCGGGGCGTCGTTGCCTGAGAGGGAATGATAGGGCTGGGTGACGCATGGGAGTGTTCTGGAATCCGCAGGACTTGTGCGGTGCTCCGCAGGGGCGAGCGGCTCATCCCAGGAGCGGGCCGGCACCAATAGACCCACCGTCGAGTTTGCGTTTCAACCCGTGCCGGCCACGGGCGATGCACCTGCCCGCGGCTTCCCGTTTCACCAGCGGCTTCCCCCACTCCGTCTCGGCTTCGCCGAGCCACCTCTCCCCCCTCCGGAGGGAGAGGAAAGGCGGCAAGGTCGGCGAACTCGCGCCCTTCCTCTCCCCCGTCGATCGGGGGAGAGGTGTCGAGCGAAGCTCGACGGAGTGGGGGTCGACCTATGGCTCGACCGGTGTATTTAAATCGACCAGAACCGTTGAGGCAGTGCCTATGGGTGCGTCCCACCAGCGTTGTTAAGGGGTCACGAAACCAACAAAAAACCCGGCGAGGCCGGGTTTTTCAAAGCGATCCCTGTCAGCCGAGCGTCAGCTCACCTTGGTCTGCGAGGCGGCCTGGTCCTCGGCGATCTTCTGCTGGAACATCTGCGCGAAATCGATCGGGTCGAGCATCAGCGGCGGGAAGCCGCCATTGCGCGTCGCCTCGGCGATGATCTGGCGGGCGAAGGGGAACAAAAGGCGCGGGCATTCGATGAACAGGATCGGCAGCATGTGCTCCTGCGGGAAGCCCGAAATGGCGAAGACGCCGCCATAGATCAGCTCGACGTTGAACAGCACTTCCTGGTCGAAGGAAGCCTTGGCGTTCAGCGTCAGGTTGACGTCGAACTGCTTGTCGGAGAGCGGGTTGGCGTTGACGTTGACGTTGATGGCGATGCCGGGCGCCTTGTCGCGGCCGCGCAGCGAGTTGGGCGCGCCGGGGCTTTCGAAGGACAGGTCCTTCACATACTGCGCCAGGACGTTGAGCGAGGGCTGCGCCGCGCTGCCATTGCCGTTGCCGTTGGCGCCGACCGGCGCGTCATCATTGCTGGCCATGAGCCGATATCCTTTTCCCCTGGGCAGTCTCGCTCACCGAATTGAATCGGGGCTGACCGAATTGAAATCGGGCGTTCGCTACCATGGCCGGCATGACAAGACAAGGTTTGCCGCCTTGTGGCCTTGGGCGATTGGGGCGGACGCTTCGTGCGGGGAAGATCATCGCCGGAGGCCAGCGCCGCCCCTCACCTGCCTGCCGGCATCCTCTCCCCGTACAGTGACGGGGAGAGCGACTATCTGGGGTGTCAAGTTGCATTTGCGAATTCGCTTCTCGCGTCGCGTGCTTTTGCGTTGAGGATGACGAGAAGTTTTCTGGCGAGTGCGATGCGGATGAGCATTTTGGGCTTTCC
>NZ_SRTH01000227.1:0-292 GCF_004792065.1 Mesorhizobium sp. M8A.F.Ca.ET.165.01.1.1
GTTCGCCATCTACACCGCGAACCATCCGGCCGGCTTCACCGCCAATGTCGTGCAGACGGCAGCGAACAAGGGTGTTCTGCTCGCCTTTGTCGCCATGGCGCAAACGCTGGTGGTGATCACCGCCGGCATTGATCTGTCGGTCGGCATGATCTTCACGCTGACCAACTGCATGGCTTCATGGCTGGTGATCGGCACCGGCCTCGAGACGGGGTTTGGAGTGTTGGCGGTGCTCGGCACCGGGCTGCTCTGCGGCGCGATCAACGGCGCCATCATCATCTACGGCCGGCTGCAG
>NZ_SRTH01000228.1:0-292 GCF_004792065.1 Mesorhizobium sp. M8A.F.Ca.ET.165.01.1.1
TTTACACTTTCACCGTCGGTCCCGAGGCACAGGCCTATTTTGGCAACGTGACGGTTTACGGGCAGGTCTATTACGGACAGCTGCGGGCCAGCGGCGAACCCGAACACTTCGACAATTGGGGCGGCCGCGGCGTCGTGCGGTATTTCGCGCAGGACGATCTGCGCTTCGACGGCGAACTCGGCTTCTCGCGGCTGTCCGGTTTTGGCGGTCATTTCGATACCTTCACGGCGGCACTGCAGGCTACCTATCGGTTCTCGGGGACTCCTTGGTCAGTGTTTGGCCGCTATCAGCT
>NZ_SRTH01000229.1:0-291 GCF_004792065.1 Mesorhizobium sp. M8A.F.Ca.ET.165.01.1.1
ACGACCGGCGTGATCCCGTCGAGGGCCTGGCCATCGTGGCCGGCTTCCCCACCACCGCATCTGCCGGGTTGAGCACTCAGGCACCCGCATGAGCCCGTGCTTGCTGCGAAAAAGCCTGAATGGCATGGTCGGGGTGGCGCGGGCAGACATCACGAGGAGAAATCCATGCGCTGGACCATGGTCGTGTTGGCGTCCTGCCTGACGGTCGCCGGCTGCGTCGGCGGCACGTCGATGGCCGAGCGCCAGGACGAGGACGTTCAATCCTCATTGAAATATGACGATGTGCCTTGC
>NZ_SRTH01000230.1:0-291 GCF_004792065.1 Mesorhizobium sp. M8A.F.Ca.ET.165.01.1.1
GCCCTGACGCCGGTCGAGATGTCCAGCGTGTTCGATTCCGCCTGGCGGATGATGCCGAGGCCGATGCCGGTCTTGCCGTCCGAACGCAGCGCCGTCTGGCCGACGTCGGGGCCGAGCGTGACGGTGGCGACATCGCGGATGCGCGTCTTGCCGCCGACGGTGATGTTCTCGAACTCCTCCGGCGTCGTCACGTCCGCCGTCGTGCGCACGATCAGGTCCTGGTTGGTGGTGGTGATCGAGCCGGCCGGCGAATCGAAGGCGACCGAGGCAAGGGCCGTGCGGAGATCGGCG
>NZ_SRTH01000231.1:0-290 GCF_004792065.1 Mesorhizobium sp. M8A.F.Ca.ET.165.01.1.1
GTCGCGGTGACGCGCCTTGAGCGCCTTGAGCGAATTCTTGATCTTCATGGTCTTGCCTATCCGGTCGGGGCCCGGTCCCGGGCCGAATTTTAAAGGCGCGCCCGGAAAAAGCGCGCCTTTGAACTTGCGTGGCTCATAAACGAGGAGCCTTGCCCGTGTCAACCGCAAGCGCGGCCCGAATGCCAGAAATGGCGCGGCCAATCAAATATTCGCCATCCGTGGCGCGCGGCATTGCGCGACTCAAGGGCGGCTGGAAAGGTGCGGCCTCGCGAAAGGACCGGAGTTTCCAA
>NZ_SRTH01000232.1:0-290 GCF_004792065.1 Mesorhizobium sp. M8A.F.Ca.ET.165.01.1.1
GGATGCTTGGGGTCGGCCCGCACCTCATCGAGCAGCGACCCGGCCGAGGCGACGATCTTCTTCAGGAGATAGGCGTCGGCGCGAAACAGGTTGAAGAGCGAGGGCAATTCCTCGCGGATCTTCTCACGCATCGTCGCCAGGGCCTTTTCGTCGTTCAGGAAACGCCCGACCCCCCTGGTGAACTCGTCGAACAGCTTTTGATGGCGGCGGTCGTCGGTGAGCGCCGACAACAGCTCCGCGGCCAATGGCGCCAGCGGAACCTTTTCGATCTGCTCCAGCATGCGACTGGT
>NZ_SRTH01000233.1:0-289 GCF_004792065.1 Mesorhizobium sp. M8A.F.Ca.ET.165.01.1.1
TTGACGAGGTCGCCGAAGGGGATCTCCTGGTTGCCGATGCGCACCCGATTGGGCAGGAACAATACCTGGTCGCGCGGCACCTGGTATTTCTCCGAGGCGAAATTGGTCAACCGGTCCTTGATCTGGCGGGCGGCGTTCTGCGCCGCCATGCCGTTGAGGTCGGAACCGGACGATGCCGCGGTGGCCGAGGTGTTCGGCACCTTGCCGGTGGTGGTCGCGGTGATCTTCACCTGGTCGAGGTCGATCTGGAATTCCTCCGCCACCACCTGCGCCACCTTCAGGTAGATGC
>NZ_SRTH01000234.1:0-289 GCF_004792065.1 Mesorhizobium sp. M8A.F.Ca.ET.165.01.1.1
GTATTTACTGGAAAGAGGAATGTCTGACTAAAGTAGGTCACAATTCCGCTGATCCCGTGGGCGACAGGATGGCCGCTTCAGCAGAGCTCGAGCGGGTTGCCGGCGTTGCTACCCGCCCGGCCAACCCCGTGGATCAAAGCGGAGCGCAGCTCTGGCGGTGCCAAGCGACTGACGCTCTAAAGGCATCCGAGCCCGTGAAGCGGCGGGATATTGGTCAGTATTGGCGCGAACTGACGAATGGTAACTTCAACCCGATCCGTTTCGCAGCCCTGTTGGTCCGAGCATTGAT
>NZ_SRTH01000235.1:0-289 GCF_004792065.1 Mesorhizobium sp. M8A.F.Ca.ET.165.01.1.1
CGTTCTTCCCGGCCTGTCGAAGCTAGGGAACCGCTCGATATAGTAATGCTGGAGAAAATTGTTATTCCGATAAAGGCAGAATGCCGATTTTAGAATGAAACCTTTATAGATCGACGAAAACTGATACCGGTCATAGACACCCAGGATTTCCGAATCCTGCACGCTTCCGTCGAAGACAATATTCGACAGGAAGTTGACAAACTCCGGCAAATGGCGCGCGGTTGACATCGCATGAAAAAAGTTGCCGTCAATGAGCGTCCTGAACTCCTCAGGGTTGGAGAAAAGGATC
>NZ_SRTH01000023.1:0-65549 GCF_004792065.1 Mesorhizobium sp. M8A.F.Ca.ET.165.01.1.1
CGGTAAGCAACCAAAGGTCGCCATCGTCGCCGTGGCCCGAAAGATTATGACCATCCTCAGCGCCATGCTTCGACACAACCAACCCTGGTATCCAGACAAAGCCTGAAAACACAGTTGCTCATCCGTCTCGGCGCTGCGCGCCGATCCACCTTCTCCCACAAGGGGAGAAGGTCAGGGCGCTACTTGATCGTCTTCCCATCAGCGCCAAACCGATAGGTCCTCCCCGGATCGGGCGTCGCATAAAGCGTGGCGCCGGGTTCCGCGTCGTAGACGCCGAAAATCCGCACGGTGATCAGCCCGGCCTTCTCGCAGTCGAGATAGAGATTGGTGTCGGCGCCGAGATGCTCGGCATGGACGACCGTGCCCTTCCAGGCGCCGGATTTCGGATCGACGGTCAGATGCTCCGGCCGCACGCCGATGCTCTTGGCTGTCTCGCCGAGGCGGGCGCCGTCGACGAAATTCATCTTGGGCGAGCCGATGAAGCCGGCGACGAACTCGTTTGCCGGCGAATTGTAGAGCTCCATCGGGCCGCCGATCTGCTCGATTTTTCCCGCGTTGAGCACGACGATCTTGTCAGCCAGCGTCATCGCCTCGACCTGGTCGTGGGTGACGTAGATCATCGTCGCCTTGAGGCGGCGGTGCAACTGCGCGATTTCCAGCCGCGTGTTGACGCGCAACGCGGCATCGAGGTTCGACAGCGGCTCGTCGAACAGGAACAGTTTCGGCTCGCGCACCACGGCGCGGCCGATGGCGACGCGCTGGCGCTGGCCGCCGGAGAGCTCCGCCGGCCGCCTTTCCAGGTACGGTTCCAGCGACAGCATGGACGAGGCGATGCCGATGCGGCGGTCGATCTCCGCCGCGGGGGTGTTCGCCTGCTTGAGGCCGAGGCCCATATTGTTTTTCACCGTCAGATGCGGATAGAGCGCATAGGTCTGGAACACCATGGCGATGCCGCGTTTCGCCGGCGGCGTGACGGAGACGTCCTCGCCATCGATCAGCACCCGGCCCGAGGTCGAATCCTCCAGCCCGGCGATGACCCGGAGCAAGGTCGACTTGCCGCAACCCGAAGGGCCGACAAAGACGACGAACTCGCCATCCGTCACTTCGAGATCGATGCCCTTCAGCACCTCGACCGGCCCAAAGGCCTTTTTCACATTCTCGATATTTAGCGAGCCCACGGCTTCTTCCTGTCGTTAGAGTTTGACGGCTGCGCCGCTGCGAACGCTCTCGTCGGCGGCAAGGCAGACGGCGAGCGACCGCACCGCATCGTCCATGTGGCGGGTCAGGTCCAGGTCCTCGCGGATTGCCTTGAGGACAAAAGCCTGTTCGAGATCACACAAGTCCTGATGGCCGGGTTCGCCTTCCATGGACAGCATCTCGTCCGGCTTTAGGAACTTGCCGTCCGTGCCGGTCGCCGCACTGTGCAGGCGGATGGTCGAGGTTTTGGTGTGGGTGTCGATGTCGTCGGACTTCACGCCCTCCTTCATGACGATCGACACGCAGCCCTTGGGCGAGATGACGTCCTTCACGAAGAAGGCGGTTTCCGAAATCATCGGGCCCCAGCCGGCCTCGTACCAGCCGACCGAACCGTCATCGAAGAGCACCTGCAGATGGCCGTAATTGTACATGATGGGCGCCACCTCGTCGGTCAGCCGCACGCCCATGCCGCGCACTTCGACTGGTCTCGCGTCGGTGATCTGCAGCATGACGTCGAGATAGTGCACGCCGCAATCGACGATCGGCGAGGTCGTCTGCATCAACTGCTTGTGCGTCTCCCAGGTGTGGCCCGAGGATTGCTGGTTGAGGTTCATGCGGAAGACGTAGGGGCCGCCCAACTTGCGCGCCTCGGCGATCAGCCGCACCCAGGAGGGGTGATGGCGCAGGATATAACCGATCACCAGTTTTTTGCCATTGGCCTTGGCGGCGGCGACCACGCGTTTGGCGTCGGCGACCGTCGTTGCCAGCGGCTTTTCGACGAAGACGTGGCAGCCGGACTCGAACGCCTTCACCGCATAGTCGGCATGGCTGTCGGAATAGGTGGCGATGCAGGCGACATCGGGCCTTTCGTCGCGCAGCACCTCGTCGAAGGAGCGCCGGATGCCGTAGGCGGCCAGCCCGCCCGGCAGCGGCACGTCGGAACGGTTGATCAGGGCGGCGATCTCAAAGCCTGGATTGGTGTGATAGGCCAGCGCGTGACTGCGCCCCATATTGCCGAGCCCGGCGACGACGACACGAAGGGGTCTTTCTGAACTCACTTGACGGCTCCGGAAGTAATGCCGCGGATCAGCTGCCGCGAGAAAATGACGTAGAGGATCAGCACCGGCAGGATCGCCAGCGAGAGTGCCGCCAGGATGGCGTTCCAGTTGGTGACGAACTGGCCGAGGAAAAGCTGGGCGCCGAGCGTCACCGTCTTGGTCTCTTCGGACGGCGCCAGGATCAGCGGGAACCACAGGTCGTTCCAGATCGGGATCATGGTGAAGACGGCGACGGTCGCCATGGACGGCCGCACCAGCGGCACCACCAGGCGGAAGAAGATGGTGTACTCCGACAGGCCGTCGATGCGGCCGGCATTCTTCAGATCGTCGGACACCTGCTTCATGAATTCGGACAGGATGAAGACGGCCAGCGGCAGGCCCTGCGCGGTGTAGACCAGGATCAGCGCCGTCAGCGTGTTGACCAGCCCGCTCGCCACCATCAGCTGCAGGATGGCGACAGTGGCGAGCCGGATCGGGATCATGATGCCGAGCGCCAGGTAAAGCCCCATCAGCGTGTTGCCGCGAAAGCGGTATTCCGACAGCGCGAACGCCGCCATGGCGCCGAACAGCAGCACGAAGAACAGCGAGCCGACGGTGACGACGAGACTGTTCTGGAAATAATGGATGAAATCGCCCTGGCCGATCACCGTGGTGTAGCCGATCATATCGAAGGTTTTCGGCGTCGGCGGCGTCAGCGGCGCGCCGAAGATGCCGGCGCGCGACTTGAACGAATTCATGATGACCAGAACCACCGGGAAAAGCGCGATCACCGTGTAGGTCAAGAGGATCGCGTGGGCGCCGATGGTGCGGGGGAGTGAACGGGTGGCGATGCTCATCTCTTGCCCCTCAGAACTGGTAGCGACGCAGGCGCGTCTGGATGAGGAAGAGGTAGACGCAGACACCGCCGAGGATGATCAGGAACATGATCGTGGCGATGGTCGCGCCCATGTTGGGATCGCCGACCTGCAGCTGGAAGCCGAAGAAGGCGCGGTAGAGGAAGGTGCCGAGAATATCGGTCGAATAGTTCGGCCCGGCGAGCGCGCCTTGCGCCGTGTAGATCAGGTCGAAGGCGTTGAAATTGCCGACGAAGGTGAGGATCGAAATGATGCCGATCGACGGCAGGATCAGCGGCAGCTTGATCTTCCAGAACTGCGACAGTCCGGTGATGCCATCGCATTCAGCCGCCTCGATCACCTCGTCGGGGATCGACAGCAGGGCGGCATAGATCAGCATCATCGGGATGCCGATGAACTGCCATACCGACACCAGGCTGAGCGCGGTCAGCGCGTATTGCTCCTTGCCGAGCCACGGCGTGAACAGGCTTTTCAGGCCGACGAAATCGAGCAGATGCGGCGCCACGCCCCACAGCGGCGACAGGATCAGCTTCCAGGCGAAGCCGACGATGACGAAGGACAGAATGGTCGGCACGAAGATCGCCGTGCGGTAGAAGGCCGAGAACCGAAGCTTCGGGCTGGACAGGAGGGCGGCCAAAAGCACGCCGACCGGGTTCTGCACCAGCATGTGGATGATGAAGAACCAGACATTGTTCCTGAGCGCATTCCAGAAATTGACCGACCAGTTGGGGTCGCCGAACAGGGTGCGGAAATTGTCCAGGCCGACGAAGACCTGGGACTGGTCAACGTTGCGGAACAGCGAGAGCTGCAGCGTGCCGGCCAGCGGCAGGATCATGATCGCCGTATAGACGAGCACCGCCGGCGCCAGGAAGACGGCGATATGCCAGCGGAACGGTCTTTTCGGTCGTGTTTGTGCGGCCATGAGTTCGGTCCCCGCCGTCTCTCGGTTCAGACGATATGATGCTAGATGACGCCTCGATGCACGGCCGAATGTTCTTGCCGGTGAGGCAACAACAAAGCCTGCGACTGGTCAGCCAGCCTTCCCCAACAAGAGCAAGGGTAAGGCCGAGAGGCGATGCCGACAATCGCTATCTGAACTGCCAGGTAGTCCGGAACCGGCCGGGCATGCGCCCAGCCGGCTCCGTTGCCTGAGCTCTTACTTCGCCGGATGATACCAGCTGTCGAGACCGGTCTGCAGCTTCTTGGCCGCGGCTTCGGGCGTATCGGTGCCGTTGATGACGTTGGCCGATTCAACCCAGGTCTCGTTTTCGAGATTCGGCGTGCCGCGCGACAGGATCTGGTAGGTCGAGCGGATCGTCGACTTGCACTTGCCGCGCCAGGAGACGAATTCCTGCGCCAGCGGGTCTTCCATCTTCACCGGCGAGGAGTTCAGGCTGAAGAAGCCCGGCAGCGCGTTGGCGTAGATGGTGGCGAAGTCAGCCGAAGCCACCCAGGATAGGAAGGTCTTGGCCGCATCCGCGTGCTTGGAAGCCGCATTCAGGCCCATGCCGATATCGGTATGGTCGGAGATGTAGCAGGTGTCGCCGGCCTTCTCGACCGGGGGCGGGAAGGCGCCCATCTTGAACTGGGCCTGGGTGTTGAACAGGCCGATTTCCCACGAGCCGGCCGGGTAGATGGCGGCACGGCCGAGCGTGAACAGGTTCTGGCTGTCCGGATAGGTCTGTGCCTCGAAGCCGTCGCCCAGATAAGGCTTCCACTTGGCCAGCTCCTCATAGGGAGCGACCCAGTCCTTGTCGGTCAGCTTCTGATCGCCCTTGATCAGCGCCGCGCGGCCGTCCTCGCCCTTCCAGTAGTTGGGGCCGATGTTCTGGTAGCCCATGGTCGCGGCTTCCCAGAGATCCTTGGTGCCCATCGCCATCGGGATATAGGTGCCGTCGGCCTTGATCTTGTCGAGCGCGGCGAAGAACTCGTCGCGGGTCTGCGGCACCTTGATGCCGAGCTTGTCGAAGGCGTCTTTGTTGTAGATGAAGCCGTGGATGACGGAGGCCATCGGCACGCAGAAGCTCGCCTTGCCGTCATCGGTCTGCCAGGCGGACTTGGCGACGGGCGAGAAGTTTTCCATGCCGGGCAGCGCCGAGAGATCGGCAAGGTTGCCCTTCTTGAACAGTTCGAGCGACTTGTCGAACGGGCGGCAGGTGATCAGGTCGCCCGCAGAACCGGCGGCGAGCTTGGCGCCGAGCGCGGCGTCATATTCCGTCGGAGCCGATGGCGCGAACACCACCTTGATGCCGGGGTTCTTGGCTTCGAAGGCCGGGATAAGCTTGTCCTTCCAGATGGCGAGATCGTCGCCGCGCCAGCTTTCGATGTTGAGCGTTACGTCATCGGCATGAGCCAACCCGGCGGAGCCGAGAATGCTTGTGCCCAGAAGCAGTGCCGTCAGTAGTTTCGTTGTCATGCTCAGTCTCCCTGTTGACCTTTTTCAGGTTCCGTTTTGATGAGAACAGAGGCGTTGCGCCCCTTGCTCCCCTCGATTGCTGAAAGCGCCGGCCGCAGCTTCTGGCCGGTCCCTTCCAACAGTTTCTCGGCCGCGTCGGCGCTGTCGGCGCCGGCGGCAAGCAAAATGGCTGTCTTGACCGCGCCGCCGCTCTTTTCGAGCAGGCGCGCGGCCTCTTGCCTGTCGCGGCCGCTGACGGCGGCGACGATGCGCGCCGCCCGGTCGCGCAGCTTCATGTTGTCGGCCATGAGGTTGACCATGTAGCCGTCATGAACATGACCAAGATGAATGGCGGTCAGCGTCGACAGCATGTTGAGCGCGATCTTCTGCGCCGTGCCGGCACCCATGCGGGTCGAGCCGGCAATGACTTCCGGCGGGGTTTCGAGCAGGATGGCGGTGTCGGCCTGCCGCAGCAGAGCCGAACCCCTGTTGTTGGCAATGCCGATGGTGACGGCACCCCGTCGCCGCGCATCCTCGATGGCGCGCACCGCGTAGGGGGTCGTGCCGCTGGCGGAAAGTGCGATCAGGCAATCGCCCGCGCCGATGCCGGCATTGGCGACCGCGGTCGAGGCCTCCTCCGTATCATCCTCGGGCCCGCCGGCCAGTGTCTTGAATGCTTCGTCGCCGCCGGCGATCAGAATGGCGATCCGGTCGCGCCGGATGCCGAACGTGCCGGGCAGTTCCAGCGCGTCGGCCAGAGCCATCAGCCCGGAACTGCCGGCCGCGGCATAGGCAAGCTTGCCGCCGCCGCTCAAACCGGCCGCAATGATGCCGGCTGCCTCCGCGATGGCGGGGATGGCGTCGCGGACGGCCTTGGCGGCTTCGATCTGTGCGTCCGCCAGCGAAAGAAGGATGGCTTCCGGGGCCTGGATATCCAGCCCCTCGGCATTTCTGTGAAGCGCTTCGGTGCGCGTTTCAGCCATCCCTGTTCCTCCAATACCAGAACAATACCAAAAAAATACCACTTGTCCACATGCATTAACGAATTCGCGGAGAGGAAATCGTTGAGCCGGCGAAATGCCTAGGTTTTTCAATAAAATACGGCTTAATCTTTTTGAAACGGAAATTAAGCCTTGGCTATTGGTATTTTATTGGTATTATCCGCCCGGAGGAGAAATCGCGTGAAATTCGTGCTTGGCATCGATGGCGGCGGCACCAGCTGCAGGGCCGCACTGGCGACAGTGGACGGCGCTGTCGTGGGCCGCGCCAGAAGCGGCGCCGCCAACATCCGCACCGACCTCACCGGCGCCCGCTCGAACATCGTCGATGCGGCGCGGCAGGCCTTCATCGCCGCCGGGCAGGACCCGGACCTGATCCCGCAAACACCCGCCATTCTCGGACTTGCGGGCGCCAATGTCGGAACCTATCGGCAGCAGCTCGAAGCGATCCTGCCGTTCAGCACCAGCCGCGTCGAGACCGACGCCGAGATCGCGCTCGAGGGCGCTGTCGGTTCCGGTGACGGCGCGATGGCGATCCTGGGCACCGGCACAGCCTATATGGCGCGCAAGAATGGCAAATCGCGCGCCATTGGCGGCTGGGGGTTCCAGGTCGGCGACCAGGGCAGCGGCGCCCGCATCGGCCGCGACCTGCTTGAACAGACACTGCTCGCGCATGATGGCGTGCGCCAGGCCTCGCCGCTGACCGACAGCATGATGGCCGTTTTCCGCAACAATCCCGAGGACGTGGTCGAGTTTACCACCAACGCCAAACCGGGCGATTTCGGCGGCTTCGCGCCGAAAGTGTTCGAGCACGCGCAAAAAGGCGACATCGTCGCCAACTGGATCCTCGACAAGGCGGTCGCCGATGTCGAGGCATCGCTCGGCGCGCTCGACCTCGCGGCCGGCGCGCCGCTCTGCCTGCTCGGCGGGCTGGCGCCGCTCTATGCGCCGCGCTTGTCGGCACGCTACCGCGCCCTGCTGAAGGAACCGCTCGACGATGCGCTAGGCGGTGCCGTTCAGATGGCGGCGCGTCTGTTCGCCAGGACGGAGGCCGCACGATGAGCGATGCCGCCGACCAGATCTTCGCCGCGCTCAAACAATCCTCGCAAAGCGGTGCGCCACTTTACCTGCAGCTCAGGAAGAGCATCGAGGACGCCGTCAATCGCGGCCTGATCGGTCCGGGCGACGCGCTGCCGTCCGAGCGCGACATCGCCACCAAGGCCGACATTTCGCGCGTCACCGTACGCAAGGCGGTGCAGGACCTGGTCAAGGGCGGCATCCTGGTCCAGCGCCATGGCTCCGGCACTTTCGTGGCGCCGCGCATGGAACGTGTCGAGCAGTCGCTGTCGCGGCTCACCTCCTTCACCGAGGACATGGCGCGGCGCGGCATGGCGGTGCGCTCCGCCTGGCTTGATCGGGGGCTCTACGCGCCCTCGCCCGACGAGATGATGGTGCTCGGCCTGTCGTCGAACGAGCTGGTGGCGCGCGTCGCGCGCCTGCGCATCGCCAACGACACGCCGCTGGCGATCGAACGTGCTTCGCTGTCGGCCAGCGTGCTGCCCGATCCGGCCGGCATCGGTTCCTCGCTCTACGCGGCACTGGAACTGACCGGCAACCGGCCGGTGCGCGCCGTGCAGCGTATCTCCGCCGCCAATCTCGGCGAGGGCGATGCGCGCCTGCTCGAAGTGCCGCCGGGTATTGCCGGCCTGCACATCGAGCGTATTTCCTATCTGGCGAGCGGCAAGGTGATCGAATTCACTCGCTCCATCTACCGGGGCGATGCCTATGATTTCGTCGCCGAACTGCGGCTGACAGGGCCGAGCGAAGAGGGCCGACCATGATCTCCAACACCACCCATATGCAGCGCGAGATCGAGGAAATCCCGCAAGCCGTCGCCCGCCTGCTCGACGGCTCCGGCGCGGTGCTGGCCGAAGCCGGGCGCGGCATCAGGGAACGCGACCCGCATTTCGTCGTCACCGTGGCGCGTGGCTCGTCCGACCATGCCGCCACCTTCATGAAATATGCCGTCGAACTGACCGCGGGCCTTGCCGTCGCCTCGGTCGGCCCCTCCATCGCCTCGATCTATGGCCGCAAGTTGCGGCTTGACGGCTCGGCGTGTCTCGCGATCTCGCAGTCGGGCAAGAGCCCCGACATCGTCGCCATGGCCGAAACCGCACGGACCGGCGGCGCCCTGACCATCGCCGTCACCAACACCGCCGATTCGCCGCTCGCGCGCGCCTCGGACTATGCGATCGACATCCTCGCCGGCCCCGAGCGCAGCGTCGCGGCTACCAAGACCTTCATCAACTCCGCCGTTGCCGGTCTTGCCTTGATGGCGCATTCGACCGGCGACGAAGCGCTCCTCGCGGCACTTGCCCGCCTGCCCGAGCATTTCGGCAAGGCGATCGCCTGCGACTGGATGAGCGTGCTCTCCGAAACGATCGAGAAGCAGAAGTCGTTGTTCATTCTCGGCCGCGGCCCGTCGGCGGCGATGGCCAACGAGGCGGCGCTGAAGTTCAAGGAGACCTGCGGCATGCATGCCGAGGCCTATAGCGCGGCTGAAGTCATGCATGGCCCGCTGGCGCTGATCGGCCCCGACTTTCCGGTGCTGGCGCTGGCCGCGCGCGACGCGTCCGAGCCCTCCGTCGCCGAAGCCGCCGACAGCCTGGCGGCCAAGGGCGCGCCGGTGTTCGTCACCTCGGCACTCGCCAATCGCGCCACGCGCCTGCCGCATGTCGCCACCGGTCATCCGCTGACCGATCCGCTGACGCTGATCGTCTCCTTCTACATGTTCGTCGAGGCCTTTGCCCGCCATCGCGGCCTCGACCCGGACGCGCCGCGCAACCTTCGCAAGGTGACGGAGACCGTATGAGCGATCGTTTTGCCCTGACCGGAGCCCGCATTTTCGACGGCGACGACTGGCATGAAGGTGCCGCCCTTGTCGTGCGCGACGGCCTTGTCGAGGCCATGTTGCCGCAAGGCGCACTTCCCGGGGATATCCGCGCCATCGACACCGGCGGCGGCATGCTGGTGCCGGGCTTTGTCGATATCCAGGTCAATGGCGGCGGCGGGGTGATGCTCAACGACCATCCCGATGTCGCCTCGATCGAAACCATCTGCCGCGCGCATGCGCCGTTCGGCACGACGGCACTGCTGCCGACGCTGATCACCGACACGCCCGCGATCACCGCTGCAGCCATCGCCGCCGGCGAAGCCGCAGCGCTGCAAAAGGTGCCGGGCTTTCTAGGCCTGCATCTGGAAGGGCCGCATCTCTCGATCGCCCGCAAGGGCGCGCATGATCCGGCGCTGATCCGGCCGATGACGGACGCCGACCAGGCCATGCTGATGGCGGCGCGCCGGAAGCTGCCGGTGCTGCTCACCACGATCGCGCCGGAATCGGTCGACCCGGCCCGCGTCACGGCCCTGGCCAAGGCCGGAATCGTCGTCAGCCTCGGCCATTCGGATACGGGCCACGCCACGGCAAAAGCCTTCGCCGAGGCCGGCGCCAGTGTCGTCACCCACCTGTTCAACGCGATGAGCCAGATCGGCAACCGCGAGCCCGGACTGGCGGGGGCCGCCCTCGACATCGGGACCTTGTCCGCCGGCCTGATCGCCGACGGCATCCATGTCCATCCGGCGACGATCAGGATCGCTCTCGATGCCAAGCAGGGACCGGGTAGGATCGTGCTGGTCACCGACGCGATGGCGACGATCGGCACCGACATGACCTCGTTCACCCTCAACGGCCGCACCATCTACCGCAAGGATGGGAGCCTGCGGCTTGCTGACGGCACGCTGGCCGGCGCCGACCTCGACATGATCTCGGCCATCCGGTTCATGCACCGCACCGTCGGACTCGACCTATCCGAAGCCTTGCGCATGGCTTCGCTCTATCCGGCGCAGGCGATCGGCCAGTCGCACCGGCTTGGCCGCTTCGCCAATGGCACGGCGGCGGACATCGTTGCGCTGTCGGACGATCTTGGCATAGGAAGCGTCTGGATCGGCGGCGACAAGGTGTTCGAGGCTGCCGCTTCCCGCTGAGCGAGAGGGCATGCAGACAATCGATTGTGTCGTCGCCGGAGCAGGCGTCGTCGGCCTTGCCGTCGCCAGGGCGCTTGCCTTGTCGGGCCGCGAGGTGGTGGTGATCGAAAAGGCCGACGCGATCGGCACCGTCACCAGTTCACGCAATTCGGAAGTCATCCATGCCGGGCTCTATTATGCGCCCGGCAGCCTGAAGGCCCGGCTCTGCGTCGAAGGCCGCCGGCTTCTCTACGCCTACTGCGCCGAACACAATATCGGCCATCGCCGCGCCGGCAAGCTGATCGTCGCCAGCGAGCCCGGCCAGGCGGACGGGCTGCGGGCGATCGCGGCCAATGCCAGGCGCTGCGAGGTCGACGATCTTGAGTTTTTGACGCGCGGCGAGGCCGAGCGCCTGGAACCGGCGCTGAGCTGCGCCTCCGCGTTGCTGTCGCCGTCGACCGGCATCATAGACAGCCATGCGCTGATGCTGTCGCTGCGCGGCGACGCCGAGGCATCAGGCGCATCCCTGGCTTTCCTCACTTGCGTTGCCGGCGCGACGACCGAAGCCGGCCGGATCCGGATCGACACGCGCGATGCCAATGGCGAGACCTTCGCTCTGGAAGCAGACGCTTTCGTCAATGCGACGGGCCTCGATGCGCAGGCGGTGGCCGGCCGGATCGAGGGTTTTCCAAGGGACCTCATCCCCCGGCAGTGGCTGGCGCGCGGCAATTACTTCGCGCTTCCCGGGCAGTCGCCCTTTTCGCGGCTGATCTATCCGGTTCCGGTCGAGGGCGGTCTCGGCGTCCATCTGACGCTCGACCTTGCCGGCAATGCGCGCTTTGGTCCCGACGTCGAATGGACCGACAGCGTGGATTACACGGTCGACCCCGGCCGAAGCGCTGTCTTCTACGAGGCGATCCGCAGCTATTGGCCCGACCTTGCCGATCATGCCCTGCAGCCGGCCTATGCCGGCATCAGGCCGAAGCTGTCCGGCCCGGGCCAGGCTTCAGCCGATTTCATGATCCAGGGTCCAGCCGATCATGGCGCGGGCCGGATCGTCAATCTGTTCGGCATCGAGAGCCCCGGCCTGACGGCGAGCCTGGCGATCGCCGACCATGTCGTCGAACTCTTGTACACAAGCTGAACCGGCGTCCTCGCCGGGGCGGGGTTTCTGCCTAGCCGGCCTCGGCGGAGGCATAGAGATCCTTGTAGCTGTCGCGAAGCAAGTTCTTCTGTACCTTGCCCATCGTGTTGCGCGGCAGTTCGTCGACGAAGATCACCCGTTTCGGGTGCTTGTACTTCGCCATGCGGCCGGCGATGGCGTCGAGGATTTCGGCCGCGGTGATACGCGAAGCGGGCGAGCGCACGATGACAGCGGTGACGCCTTCGCCGAAGTCCGGATGGGCAAGGCCGATGACGGCGCTTTCCAGGACGCCGTCGAGCGCGTCTATCTCGCTTTCGAGCTCCTTCGGATAGACGTTGTAACCGCCTGAGATGATCAGGTCCTTGCCGCGACCGACAATATGGACATAGCCGTCGGCATCGATCGTGCCGAGATCGCCAGTGATGAAGAAGCCGTCGGCGCGAAATTCCGCCCTGGTCTTTTCCGGCATGCGCCAGTAGCCGCCGAACACGTTCGGCCCCTTGACCTCGATCATGCCGACCTCGCCCTGGGCAAGCGGCTTGCCGGTGTCGGGATCGGCGATGCGCAGCGACACGCCGGGCAAGGGGAAGCCGACCGTGCCGGCGCGCCGCTCGCCCTCATAGGGATTGGAGGTGTTCATGTTGGTCTCGGTCATGCCGTAGCGCTCGAGGATGGCGTGGCCGGTACGCTCGCGCCATGCCTTGTGCGTTTCGGCCAGCAACGGCGCAGAACCGGATACGAACAGGCGGATGGTCTTCGCAGCCTCGCGATCCAGCCCCTCCTGCTGCAACAGCCTGGTATAGAAGGTCGGCACGCCCATCAGGGCGGTGGCGCGCGGCAGCAGCGAGACGACGCGGCCGGCGTCGAATTTCTGCTCGAACAGCATCGCGGCGCCGGCCATCAGGACGACATTGGTGGCGACGAACAGGCCGTGCGTGTGGAAGATCGGCAGCGCGTGGATCAGCACGTCATCCCCGGTGAAGCGCCATTGCTCGACCAGGACCCGGGCATTCGAGGCGAGATTCTCGTGGCTGAGCATGGCGCCTTTCGAGCGGCCGGTCGTTCCCGACGTGTAGAGGATCGCCGCAAGGTCGTCCGCGCCGCGCTCGACATCATGGAAATCGGAGGACTGGCGCGATGCCTGGTCCGCAAGGGATCCCTCGCCATTGCGGTCGAGCGTGACCACGACGGCACCGGACGGCTCGACCATCCCACGGATATCCGCCGACCGCGCCGGATCGCAGACAATCACCCGGGGTGCCGCATCGTCGAAGAAATAGCCGAGCTCGGCCAGCGTATAGGCGGTGTTGAGTGGCAGGAAGACGGCGCCAGCGCGCACGCAGGCGAGATAGAGCAAAACCATCTCCGGGCTCTTCTCGACCTGCACGGCAACCCGGTCGCCGGGCGCGACATCCATTTGCAGCAGCGCATGCGCGAGCTGCGCCGATCGCGCCAGCATGTCGCCATAGGTGAGCGTGCGGCCATCATCGGTTTCCATCAACAGATGCCCAGGCGAGGGCATCCGGGACCGGAATGCATCGAACAGATGATTGCTCATGAAATCTTCCTGGGGTGACGCAATTGTGGGTGACGGCAATGTCGACGCCGGCCGCGGGTCGGCACGCGGCGAAGCGTTCGCGTTTCCCGGCCCGGCCGTCAAGGCCGCAAACGGCTGCCCGGCGTCTACCGAAAAGATTCGAGAGATGGGACAGCGGAGCGCGACGGTCAGACAGCCGTCAACGCTGGGCGCGCTGACCCGGACCGGCGGCGGCCTTTGGCGTCTCGCCTTGCTTGAAGCGTTCCATGCACATGGCGGCGGTCAGCTGGTAGTGATCGATCAGGGCCTGGACGGCGCCGTCCGCATTTCCGTCCAGCGCATTTTCAGCAATGAGCCGGTGTTCGGCGAAATCGTCGCGCTGGACGCTCTCGCCGTCATTGGCCATCTGGCGATAGCGGTAGGCGTGATCGGAAAGCTGGTCGCAGAAGCCCACCAGCCAGTGCGACCGGCAGGCCGAGATCAGCACCCGGTGGAAGGTGCGGTGCAATTTCTCCCAGTCCGGATTGAGCGACGAGCTGCTTTGCGGCAAAAGACGTGAGGCACGCCCCAGGCGATGCAGCGCCAGCACCAATTGTTCTTCCCATTCGGCGGTGCGGTGGGCAATGGATTCGCGCAGCGCCCGCTCCTCGAGCCAGCAACGGGTGCGCGTCAGCTCCTCGAGTTCGGCCGCAGTGACCGGCATGATGAAGAAGCCGCGCTGGTCATGGCGGCCGAGGAGACCTTCGGAGGCAAGGCGATTGAGGGCTTCACGAACCGGAGAGGCGCCGGCGCCATACTTGGAAACGACCCACTCGACGCGCAGCTTGCTTTCGGTTTCCAGGGCGCCGGCGAGAAGATCATCACGCAATTGATGATAGACCGTGCTGGCAAGCGTACTCTTGGCTCCGGGCCCGTCGTCGTTCAGATTGGCAACTCCGTATGTCAAAAGCGACTCCTTGTCCCCAACTGTCGTCTTGGGCAATTCGAGTCCGAAAATTCCCCTTCTGTACCAGTACCATACAGCGCCACGCTCCAGCCGCTCAAGCAGAAGATCGCGCTATTGTACTTTAGAACAAAGAAATATACCCAATCCGCACGCCGATCGCGGGAATTCGAATATCTCTACAACCAGTGGAAACTTAACGTGTTTTGTATGCACGCAGAAACATCTGTTTCTCCTGTGCCCGTGCGAGCATCTTTTCTGTCGCGCGCAAAGACAAGGAACAACGCGCCGAATCAGGCCTCCCGGGCGGCCTGATTCGGGCGTGCCTACGCTGAAGGGTGGTGATCGCACAAAGCCGGCGTGTTGGAATTGAAGCCGGATGACCGCGCTGTGTTAGCCGGCAGCCTTGTCGGCCGCGGTCCTGATCGCTTCGATATTGGTGCGGTAAGCCTCGACGCTGCCGCCCTTGAAGATGGCAGCACCCGCCACCAGCACGTCGGCGCCGGCCGATGTGACCAACGGGGCTGTTTCCGGCGAGACCCCGCCGTCGATCTCGATGCGGATCGGCCGGTCGCCGATCAGTGCCTTGACCCTTCTCACCTTGTCGACGATCCCCGGGATGAAGGCCTGGCCGCCGAAGCCCGGATTGACGGTCATGATCAGGATCAGATCGAGCCGGTCGAGCACATATTCGATCATTGTTTCGGGCGTCGCCGGATTGAGCGAGACGCCGGCCTTCTTGCCGAGGTTCCTGATGGTCTGCAGCGAGCGGTCGAGATGCGGCCCGGCCTCGGCATGCACCGTCATGCCGTCGCAGCCGGCCTCGGCGAAGGCGGCGAGGTAGGGATCGGCGGGCGCGATCATCAGGTGGCAGTCGAAAAAGGCCTTGGTGCGGTTGCGGATCGCCTTGATGACAGGCGGGCCGAAGGTGATGTTGGGCACGAAATGTCCGTCCATCACGTCGAGATGGATCCAGTCGGCACCTGCCGCCGCCACCGCCTCGACCTCGTCGCCGAGCTTCGAGAAATCCGATGCCAGCACCGACGGTGCGATCAAGGTTTTTTTGCTCATCTCGCGGCCTTTCCGGGCGCCCTTTTCATACGGGCGCTCCGAACCGACTGCCTAAAGCGCTCCCGGCGACTTGTCGAGGGCGCAAGTACGGCGGTTCCACAGGCAGGGGTAACGTGGCGGCGCGCGTTGGTCCTGGGCCGCCAATCGCCGCCCGCGCGGGTCGTGAAGAAAAACCCGCCGGATTGCTCCGGCGGGTTCTCGTTTGGCATCGCGCAGATGGCTATTGCTGCTGGAGCTTCAGGACCCTGTTAGGAACCGGATCCTGTTGCTGGTCGATCTGCTGCCTGCGCTGCGGCAGCAATTGCAGCAGTTGGCCCGGATCGAGCTGCAGCGACGGCTGCCCGCGTATCGGCCGGCAGTTCGGATACCGCCCGATCGTACCCTCCGGGCAGTGTCGCCTGAAGATCGGCTGGCACTGGCCGTTGACCATCTGCGAGCCCGGCGCGCATTCGCTCTCTTGCCTGGGCTTGCGGCATGCGCCGTCGATCACCTCGGTCCCACGCGGACAGACGCATTCGCCGCGCTTGTTGTGGACTTGGCCGCGTATGTCGCACTGCTGGAGCACTGGACCTGGTCGACGACATGCGTTGCCCTGCACCTCGGTACCCCTCGGGCAGACGCAATTGCCGTTGGCGTCGTGGACCTGGCCACGGATGGTGCACTGGTCAGGCTGCGGCCGGACCGGGCGGCAGGCTCCGTCGCGCACGTCGGTTCCTTGCGGGCAGACGCAGTCCCCGTCCGCATTGTGGACCTGGCCACGGATGGTGCACTGCTCGGGCTTCGGCCGGACCGGGCGGCAGGCGCCGTTGCGCACCTCGGTGCCTTGCGGGCAGACACAGTCGCCATCGGCGTTGCGGAACTGGCCAGGGATGCGGCACTGCTGCGGTTTTGGCCGGATCTGACGGCAGGCGCCGTCCCGCAGCTCGGTGCCGCGCGGGCAGACGCAGTAGCCGTCGGCGTCGTGGACCTGACCACGGATGGTGCACTGCTCGGGCCTGTCGGTCCTGACGCATTTTCCGTTCTCCAGCTCCGTGCCGCGCGGACAGACGCAGCGTCCGTCCTCGGTGCGGATCTGGCCTTCGAGCAGCACGCAGCGCGGTGGCGGTGGCAACGGAAGAACGTTGGTGCCGCCGCCCGTGCACTGGCCGTTGCGGAAGGTGGTGCCTTTCGGGCAGACACAGCGGCCGGCGTCGTTCATGACAAAGCCCGGCGAGCACTCGTTCCTCACCTCATGCGTGATGATGAAGGGATGGCACGCATAGGCCTTGCCGCGATCGCCCTGGACGTTGGTCGCATCCTTGGACAGCACATCGCCGCCGCCCTGCACACGTGTGTCGGGAGAGAGCACGCCAACGCAGTTCTGGCCACTGACGTTGCCCTGCAGGTTGGCAAGACGCCCATCGTCGGGGATGACCACCGTCACACGGTGCGACTGGCTTTCGCCGGCGCCGAGCGTCAGGTTGGCGATGCAGGAGGCCGGCAAGGTCGTCGGCTCCGGCGAGCAGCCGAAAGGCGGGTCGATCGAGGTGACCGCAACACCTTCCAGCCGGCCAAGCCCTTCCACGCCGATCGCATCGCCGATGCGGACCGGACCCGAGAAGGGGCTCGTCCCGTCATTTGTGATGGTGATGTCGAACGAGCAGGGCTGGCCGACGCGGCATTCGCGGTCGCCGGTCTTTTCGACACGGATCGTCGAAGGACCGCCGCCCTTTGCGCAGGCCTGGCCGATCGGATAGACGACATCGTCGCCCTGCGCCGGCCCGTAGGAGCCGCGCGCGCAGTTCTCGAACTCGCCATTGGCCGAGACCGTCACGTCGAAGTGCCTGGAGGTTCCGGGCGTCATGACGGCGCCTGGTATCTGGCACGACAACGCATTGGCCGGAACCGGTCCGCATGCCCATTCCGCGCCGTCAGGGGTGACGGTCTGGATCTGCACGGGCGCTCCGCCCGACACCAGCGTGGCGGCATCGTTGACCCGCACCGGACCAGTGGGGGCAGCGGTGCCAACGCTGCTGACGGTGATGCGGCAGGAAACCGCGGCCGCACCGGCGAGCGAGCCGCTGCACACCTTGGTGATGCGCAAGGTCGGCTGGCCGCCGTTGGGATGGCGGATGCGTTCCTTGGCGCAGGCCTTGTTGTTGGTGAGGTCGACCTCACCGGGGATGGCCTTGACCTCGGCGCAGTTCTCGACCGTGTCGGACCGGTAGCCGGCCGGCACGACCGCCTTGACGAAGATCGGCGTCGAGGCGCCCGCCGGCAGCGATATGCCGGCATTGTCGCAGCGGAACTGGCCGGGGCCGTTCGGGCCGCATGTCCAGGGCGGGCTCGGCCCGAAGGTCGAGGATGTCGGCGCGCCGCTTGGGTAGTTGTCGATCACCGTCAGCGGCCCGTTATAGGTCAATGTGCCGTTGTTGATGATGTCGATGATGAAGGTGCAGACGCCATCGGCGGTGCAGACTTCGGTGCGGGCACGCTTCTTGAGGATCAGGTCGACCTTCTTCTCGACCGGCGGCTGGCACTCCGGGTTGCGGTCGCCGCGGCGGCAGATCGGGATCGAGGCACAGCCACGGTCATTGGCCTGGCTGCCGAACAGCGGCTTGCCGCTGGCGCCGTAATTGTAGGTGGCGCAGTTGCGCAGCACGCTGCCTTGCCAGCCTCCGGCCGGCTTGAAGCCGAGCTTGAGGTCGACAAAGGCCCCCGGATTGAGCGTGGTCACCGGATAGGTGCACGTCATCGGGGTGGTACCCGGCGCGCAGACCCAGGGCGGATTGGGCCCTGAATCGAGCGTCGAGCCGGCCGGCAGCGTCACCTCGTCGAGCACGATCTTGCCGTTGTAGGGCGCGGTGCCGACATTGGTGACCCGGATGGTGAAGACGCAGCCGCCACCCATCGTGCAACGTGTGACATCTGCATGCTTTTCAACCTTGAGGTCCGGCTCCTTGTCCTTGGGCGGGCACCTCTGGTCGCGCGGGATGATGATGTCGATGGTTTGCGTGCAGCACAGGCCCCAACCTTCCTTTGGTCCGGCATAGGTCTCGATGCCGGTGACGATGAGATGGATGACGTCACCGGGTGAAGCGCCTACGATCTTCCAGTCGAGCACCCCGCCGCCCACCGGCACCTTCTGGGTGTCGGGGATGATGGCGATGCCTGGTGAGGTCGTCGAAACCTGCACCCACTTGCCGCCCATCTCCGGGCCGACAGGCATGTGATAGATGAAGGCGCCGCCGCCGGGCACGCAGTCGACCGTGCCGCGCTCGACCTTGAAGCATTCGTGGTCGGTTGGAGGCGGAGGTTGCCTGTCGCATTTGGTGAGGTCGATCCGGATCGAGGTCTTTTCGCCGGTCGCGATGTTGCCGTCATCCGGCTTGCCCGGATCCTGCGACGGGATGAAGGTACCCGTGCCGGGGCCCGAGGTAACCTTGATCAGGCCCTGGTTGTCGACATTGACCGGCGCCGGAAACGCGGCGTGGTCGATCTTGGCCGTAATGCGGAAAGTGATGACGCGTTCGTTCGGTGCGCCCGAGCCATCGAGATCGCTGGCGGAAATCCGGAAATCGGAAACCGTTGCGGTGTCGTTGGGGCCGGCCGAATTGCTGATGACAGCACTCGGCAAGGCCCCGCCCGATGCATCGGTGCCGTCGCCGGAGACCGTCACGTTGACGATCGAAAGACCGTGCGGAAGCTGGCCCTTGAAGTCGAGCTTGGCTTTCTTCAGCGCCGCCTCGAGGCCCGGATTGGCAAAACCTTGCGGATTGCCGCGCAGCCCGAAGGTCAAGGTGTAGAAGACATAGTCGCAGCTGCGCTGGCCACCGGTCTTGGTGAAGAACGGCACGACACGTCCGGGTTCCGGGTTGATGATGCGCGGATTGTCGAGCTGCAGCGGCTGCACATCCGGGCTGGTGACTGCCTGGGCGGTCTGGGCGGCGGATGCCGGCAATGCGGGCGCAAGGGCGACCGCGATACCGGCCGCCATCAGCCAGCGCGCACCGCGCCTGGCATATGACAGGGGTTTCATGATCGTCTCCATGACGGTTTTTTGCGTTTTGGTCGCGAGCGGGGACGGGGCAAGAATGGTCATCTTTGCCTCCTCAACGTTCGCAGCTGACGGCTGGGGTGCGGAGCGGCAAGGTCATCTTGCAGCAAGGGTAGTAGCCACCCTTGTCCTTGTCGGACTTCCTGTAGAAGCACAGCCCGACATCCACTCTGTCGCCCGGATAGTGGCCGGTGATGTCGATCGTGTACGGCTTGCCTGGCGCATGCGACATGGGTGATGTCACCCCGACGCCTGGCGTCCTGGACTGGACCTTGATCGAATCGCCGCCGAAGCCGGCATGGTCATGGAGATAGAGATCGGCCTCGAGGCCGCGCGGCGTGCAGTAGAATTGCACGTCCTCGACATCGAGACACGGAGGCAGATTGCCGGGCGGTGGGAAGTCCGGCGGGTAGAAGGGAGGCTCATAGCCGCCCGGTATTTCCTCGTAATAGCCGGCACGGCCCTCGCAGGGATGCCAGACGGCGACGTCGCCGACATGGCCTTCCACTTCGGGATCCTCGAAATAGCCGTCGAAATCGACGAACCAGGAGCCGAAGGGCGGCACGTTGGCCGGCTTGACCAGGTCCTTGGGCGTGATCTGCACGCCATGGACGGCAAGCGGCCCGCCAGCCGCGAGCTTTTCGGCAAGCTCGGGGTTGTCGCGCAATTTGTCGCCGGTGATGACCAAGGTCTGGGTGCAGACCGAGGTGTCGAGATTGCCGTCGGCATCGTAGCCATATTGCAGGTCGAGACCGCCGGCCGACTGCCCGTTGCCTTGCGGGAAGCCGACAGCATATTCCTGCGGCGCTTCGACCCAGACCGATTCCGTCGAGGGATCGTCGGGATTCTCTCTGAAGTAGCGGATTACCTCGCCCTTGCCGGAATCGGCGAAGCGGCTGTAGTCATAGCGGTTTTCGACAGGGCCGCGCTGGGCGAGATACATGAAGCCGCTGTTGTCGAAGGTAATGTCGGTGACGGCGTAGTCCTTGTCGGCCTTGACCGTCAGTTCCCAGCGCGGATCGCCGGCGAAGGTGCCGTCGCGGGCAATGCCCACAGACCAGATTTCCGACTTTTCGCCAACCGAATAATAGAGCCGGCCGCCATGATAGGAGACGGCCCAGACGCGGCGCTCATCCTGGGTGTAGCCCCAGCTGTCGGGGTCTTCGGTGTCGAAGGCCGCGCCCTGTATGTCCATTATAGCGCCATCGTCGGCGACCGGGGCCAGCCCATGCGCTGGGCGGCCGGCGACACCGTGGTCGAAAGTGTCGATCAGTCTGCCGTTGGCGTCGATGCGATGGATGAGGCCGGTGTCGAGATCGGAGGCGAAGAACTGGCGGTGGACGGGATCGAAGGTGAGATTGCCGATGCCAGGACCGCTGTTGGTGTCGATATCGGCGAATTTGGCGACCTGGCCGGTAATGCCGTCGATCTTCCAGATGGTGCCCGGTCCGCCGCCGTTTTCGGTGCCGAACTGGCCATTCATGAAGGTGGCGCCCGCCGTGCCGCGGCGCTGCCGCTCCGGCCTGCCGTCCTTGTCGGCGTCCGGCGTGACGATCTCGACGCCATGCAGCGAGGTGGCGGCGGCATAGAGGTTGGGAATGCCGGACGGCACACCGTCGCGCACGCCGTCATCATAGGTGAGGCCGAACACCTCACCGATCTGGCCTGCGGTCACCTCGAAAGGCGGCGGCGTGAAGACGAGCTGGCCGGAGGCCGGACCGCCCAGGTGCGAAACGTCGAACACGCGCAAGGTGGCGCGCGAGGTGTCTATGAAGGTCTCGTCGACCGGATCGACGCCGGGCGGCAGTCCCTCGTCGAAATTGGGGATGATGGTGCCGGGAAAGCCGGTGACCGCCATCGAGCCGGGATAAATGATCTGGGTTTCCTGCGCCCTGGCCGCGCCGCCCAGCCACAGGCTGGCGGCAAGCGCGAGAGCCAGCAAGCCTGTGGCCTGCAAGGCACCGCGCAAGCGGCCGTCTAACTCTGAAGAAGGCACGAACGAGCCGCGGATGCGAGACATGACACTACCCCCGTAGTCCAGGGGAGAGACGTCCGGACTTGCCGCACAAATCAGGGCAAGTCGCGGCGGTCCGGCTCGTTCTTCCCTGATTGAATTGTCTGCTTTCCTCATAGTGACGATACGCCTGCTCCTGCGCAGGGTCAACGGAATCAGCGGAAAGCCCAGCGCATCGACCCCGTCCCGAAGGCGGTGGTCGCGCCGAGCTCCTGTTGGTCCCGGAGACCGCGGAGTCTCTGGGTTGCTGGTCATGGGGGCTTCCTTTCCGGGGCCGCACCATGCGGCACCTGGACATCAGTCGCTGGCCGGCGTGGAAAGGTTCATGGAAGCCTTGCGCAGAATGCTTGCGCGCGATGCCGCCTGTTCTTATATACGCGCCAAGCCGTGCGGCGCCGGACAACCGGTGGCCGGACGGGATTTCTTGTGAACAGGGGCTTTCATCGGAACGCCTTTACCGGGTCCTGAGAGCCTGCTTAGCGGAGAGACTAGAAAAATGGCAAAAGTAATCGGTATCGATCTCGGCACCACCAACTCCTGCATCGCCATCATGGATGGCAAGGAACCGAAGGTGATCGAGAATGCGGAAGGCGCGCGCACGACGCCTTCCATCGTCGCCATCTCGGGCGACGGCGAACGTCTCGTCGGCCAGCCGGCCAAGCGCCAGGCGGTCACCAATCCTGAAAACACCATCTTCGCGGTCAAGCGCCTGATCGGCCGCCGCTATGACGATCCGGTGACGGAGAAGGACAAGAAGCTTGTCCCCTACAAGATCGTCAAGGGCGACAATGGCGATGCCTGGGTCGAGGCCGGCGGCAAGAAGCAGTCGCCCAGCCAGATCTCGGCCATGATCCTGCAGAAGATGAAGGAAACGGCGGAAGCCTATCTCGGCGAGAAGGTCGAGAAGGCGGTCATCACCGTTCCGGCCTATTTCAACGACGCCCAGCGCCAGGCCACCAAGGACGCCGGCAAGATCGCCGGCCTGGAAGTGCTGCGCATCATCAACGAGCCGACGGCCGCGGCACTCGCCTACGGCCTCGACAAGAAGGAAGGCAAGACCATCGCCGTCTATGACCTTGGCGGCGGCACGTTCGACATTTCGGTGCTGGAAATCGGCGACGGCGTGTTCGAGGTGAAGTCGACCAATGGCGACACCTTCCTCGGCGGCGAGGATTTCGACATGCGCCTGGTCGAGTATCTGGCGGCCGAGTTCAAGAAGGAACAGGGCATCGACCTCAAGGCCGACAAGCTTGCCCTGCAGCGCCTCAAGGAAGCGGCCGAGAAGGCCAAGATCGAGCTGTCGTCGACGACGCAGACCGAGATCAACCTGCCCTTCATCACCGCCGACGCGACCGGCCCGAAGCACCTGACGCTGAAGCTGACCCGCGCCAAGTTCGAAAGCCTGGTCGAGGATCTCGTCCAGCGCACCATCGAACCGTGCAAGGCGGCGCTGAAGGATGCCGGCCTGAAGGCTGGCGAGATCGACGAAGTGGTCCTGGTGGGCGGCATGACCCGCATGCCCAAGATCCAGGAGATCGTGAAGCAGTTCTTCGGCAAGGAGCCGCACAAGGGCGTCAACCCGGATGAGGTCGTCGCACTCGGCGCCGCCATCCAGGCCGGCGTGCTGCAGGGCGACGTCAAGGACGTGCTTTTGCTCGACGTGACGCCGTTGTCGCTCGGCATCGAGACGCTGGGCGGCGTGTTCACCAGGCTGATCGAGCGCAACACGACGATCCCGACCAAGAAGAGCCAGGTGTTCTCGACGGCCGAGGATTCGCAGTCGGCCGTGACCATCCGCGTCTTCCAGGGCGAGCGTGAAATGGCCGCCGACAACAAGGCGCTCGGCCAGTTCGACCTGGTCGGCATTCCGCCGGCGCCGCGCGGCGTGCCGCAGATCGAAGTCACGTTCGACATCGACGCCAACGGCATCGTCAACGTCTCGGCCAAGGACAAGGGCACCGGCAAGGAGCACCAGATCCGCATCCAGGCCTCGGGTGGTCTTTCGGACGCCGACATCGAGAAGATGGTCAAGGACGCCGAGGCCAATGCCGACACCGACAAGAAGCGTCGCGCCGTTGTCGAGGCCCGCAACCAGGCCGAAGCGCTGGTGCATTCCTCGGAGAAGTCGCTGAAGGAATATGGCGATAAGGTCTCCGAGGCCGAGCGCACGGCGATTTCGGACGCGATCGCGGCGCTCAAGACCGCTGCGGAGGGCGACGACCCGGCCGACATCGAGGCCAAGAGCCAGACGCTCGCCGAAGCTTCCATGAAGCTTGGCCAGGCCATGTACGAGGCCTCGCAGAAGGAAGCGGCGGAAGCCGACGCCAAGGCGGATGCAGCCAAGGACTCCGACGTGGTCGATGCCGATTTCGAGGAAATCGACGAGAACGACGACAAGAAGAAGTCGGCCTGAACGGCCTGACGGCAAGATAATGCGAAAAGCCCGGCGCAGGCCGGGCTTTTTTGCAACCCTCGCGGAAAAAATAACAGAAAAACCCGGACAGGCGCACACCGGCACTGGCATCCGGGCGGCACCGATCCTAAATCGAGACAACATGCCGGCAAACGACGCAACAATGCATCAAGACGTTGATCCGGACTGCGGGAAAAAATGAAAGCTGATTTCTACGAAACGCTGGGCGTGCAAAAGGGCGCCGACGAGAAGGCGCTCAAGAGCGCTTTTCGCAAGCTCGCCATGCAGTTCCATCCCGATCGCAACCCCGGCGATCATTCCTGCGAGCACAAGTTCAAGGAAATCAACGAAGCCTATGAGACGCTGAAGGACCCGCAGAAGCGCGCGGCCTATGACCGTTTCGGTCACGCCGCCTTCGAGCAGGGCGGCATGAATGGCGGCGCGCAAGGCTTTGGCGCCGGCGGCTTCGCCGACATCTTCGAGGATATTTTCGGCGACATGATGGGCGGCCGCCAGCGCCGCTCTTCCGGTGGCCGCGAGCGCGGCGCCGACCTGCGCTACAACATGGAAATCTCGCTGGAGGAAGCCTTCGCGGGCAAGACCGCGCAAATCCGCGTGCCGGCTTCGATATCCTGCACGGAATGCTCCGGCAGCGGCGCCAAGCCCGGCACCCAGCCGGTTACCTGCTCGATGTGCAACGGCCACGGCAAGGTGCGCGCCACGCAAGGCTTCTTCTCGATCGAGCGGACCTGCCCGCAATGCCAGGGCCGCGGCCAGACGATCAAGGACCCGTGCCCGAAATGCGCCGGCCAGGGCCGCGTCACCGAGGAGCGCTCGCTCTCGGTCAACATCCCGGCCGGCATCGAGGACGGCACCCGCATCCGGCTGGCCAATGAAGGCGAGGCCGGCCTGCGCGGCGGGCCGTCGGGCGACCTCTATATTTTCCTGGCGGTCAAGCCGCACGAATTCTTCCAGCGCGACGGTGCCGACCTCTATTGCAAGGTGCCGATCTCGATGACGACGGCGGCCCTTGGCGGCTCCTTCGAGGTGACGACGCTCGACGGCACACAGACCAAGGTGAAGGTCACCGAAGGCACGCAGAACGGACGTCAGTTCCGCCTCAAGGGCAAGGGCATGCCGGTGTTGCGCCAGCCCAATGTCGGCGACCTCTACATCCAGACCGCGGTCGAGACGCCACAGAACCTGTCGCGCCGCCAGCGCGAGCTGCTGGAGGAGTTCGAACAACTCTCCTCGCAGGACAATTCGCCCCAATCGAGCGGCTTTTTCGCTCGCATGAAGGACTTTTTCGAGTCTTTCGGCGAACGTTGAGACGCGACCAAAGCTATCTTATCCACGACATAGGCATGGCCGTGCCTTGCCTTGCGTCACCCAGATGTTAAGTAGCTTCCAAGGGGCGCGCTGAGGAGAGCTTGCATGGCACGTGGTCACGGACTGCGGAAGGCGTTTGCCGAGAAGTTCGACGACGAACTCAAATTCTTCAAGGGCTGGATCGACAAGCCGAAGACTGTCGGCTCCATCGTTCCGACCAGTTCGATCACCGCGCGCAAGATGGCCTCGATCGTCAACCCGAAGTCCGGCCTGCCGGTGCTCGAGGTCGGTCCCGGCACCGGCGTCATCACCCGCGCCATCCTCGCCCAGGGCGTGCGGCCCGAAAACCTCTACGCGGTCGAATATTCCACCGATTTCGTGCGCCATCTGCGCCAGCTCTATCCCGGCGTCAACGTCATCGAGGGCGATGCCTTCAACCTCAACGCCACGCTTGGCGAGAGGCGCGGGATGATCTTCGATAGCGTCGTTTCCGGGGTGCCGCTGCTCAACTTCCCGGTCGCCCAGCGTATCGCCTATATCGAAAGCTTGCTCGATCGCATCCCGGCCGGACGGCCGATCGTCCAGCTGACCTATGGTCCGATGTCGCCGATCCCGGCGGGCCGCGGCGACTACACGGTCAAGCATTTCGACTTCATCTTCCGCAACATCCCGCCGACGCAGCTGTGGATCTACCGGCGCGAAGCGAATTAGCGGACGCGCTGAGCCGTTCGCGGTTCCTGATGCTGGCTGCATAGCTTGGCGATTGGCCGAAACATCCCTCATTTCGTCATCCACGGGCGGAGCAAGGAGCGCAGCGACGCGGCGCAGACCCCTGGAGTTGCTTCGCAGCCCAAGGGATCCATGCCGCGACCTCGACGTGCCGCGGCGAAGAAGAATTCTGCTCCGCTGCACTCTACGTCCAAGGTCACGGAATGGATCCCAGGGTCTCCGCGACGGAGCTTCGCTCCTGCTTCGCCCAGGGATGACGAAGTCGGGGGCTTCGGCCAATACCGAGCGTTTTATGGCGCCGATGCGTTGATTTGATCGAACCTTGGCTGTACGTGTCCCAGAACAAGGTTGGCCAATGGCAGTGATCCCGAAAATCCTCGTCTTCGCCGGCTCGGTGCGCACAGGCGCTTATAGCGGCAGGACCGCCGACGTGGCGCAGAAGGAACTTGCGGTGCAGGGCGCCGAGGTCACCCGCGTTTCGCTCGCCGACTATCCCTTGCCGATCCTCGACGAAGACCTGGAAATGGAAAGAGGCGTCCCCGAAAACGCCCAGAAGCTGGCGCGGCTGATCGCCGCTCATGACGGGCTGCTGATCGCGACGCCCGAATATAACGGCTCGATCCCGCCATTGCTCAAGAACACGATCGACTGGGTGAGCCGGGTGCGACGGGATGGCGGCCGATCGGTCAGGCCGCTTGCCGGCAAGGTCGCGGGCCTCTGCTCGTCCTCCAACGGACACTTCGGCGGCATACGCTGCATCAACCATCTGCGCGCCGTGCTGGTGCGCTGCCAGATGGAGGTGGTGACGCCCGAATGCTCGGTGCCGGAGGGTGGCGACGCCTTCGACGGGGACGGCCATTTCCGTGACGAAAGACTGCACAAATCGATGGAGCACCTATGCCGCACGCTGATCGAGACCTCGCGCATGCTGTCGACCAGGGTCGAGGTGTGACCGCCGCAACCATGCAAGCTCATTCCATGCAGGCCCAATCCATGCAAGAACGATTGATCGTCGGCCTCGACGTGCCGACCGTGAAGGAGGCCGAGCAGGCGGTGCGCGAGCTCGACGGCGTCGTCTCCTTCTACAAGATCGGCTATCAGCTGGCCTTTGCCGGCGGGCTCGACTTTGCCAGGGAGCTGGCCAGCGGCGGAACGAAAATCTTCCTCGACATGAAGCTGCTCGACATCGACCACACGGTGGCCAAGGGCGTCGAGAACATCGTCAAGATGGGCATGACCATGCTGACCATCCATGCCTATCCCAAGGCGATGCAGGCGGCGGTGGAGGCAGCGCGCGGCAGCGAGCTTTGCCTGCTCGCCGTCAGCGTGCTGACATCGATGGATGAGCAGGACATGATCGATGTCGGCTATGAATATGACCCGCACACGCTGGTGCTGAGGCGCTCGGAACAGGCGCTGCATGCCGGCATGGGAGGTATCGTCTGCTCGGCCGCGGAAGCCGAAGCGGTGCGCCGCATCGTCGGCCCGGACATGGCGGTGGTGACGCCCGGCATCCGCCCGGCCGGCAGCGACCATGGCGACCAGAAGCGCGTTGTGACGCCGGCGCAGGCGGTCCGCAACGGCGCCAGCCATCTGGTCGTCGGACGGCCGATCGTCGCGGCAAGCGACCGGCGCGCGGCGGCCGGGGCCATTCTGGAAGAAATGCGCTCGGCCTGACGAGCGCCAGCACGATAGGAGAAAAGAGAATGCCCAAGGGATACTGGATCGCACGTGTCGATGTGCGCGATGCCGAAGGCTACAAGGACTATGTCGCGGCCGCCAAGCCGGCCTTCGAGCGCTTTGGCGCGACATTTCTCGCCCGCGGCGGCGAACACGAGAAAGCCGAGGGTCCGGGCCGCGCGCGCAATGTCATCATCGAGTTTCCATCGCTCGCCGCCGCGCATGACTGCTATCACTCGCCGGAGTATCAGCGCGCGGTCGCCATCCGTCAGAAGGTCGCCGACGGCGAGATCGTGCTGGTCGAAGGCATCTAGGTCGGGGGCGGCGGAGCGGAATTCCGCACTGTCGCAATGTGTCGAAGTCACGGCATGTCCGCGCCGCGTCGCTCCTTGCTTAGCCGTCGGATGCCGATTGCGAGGGGGTGTCGCGCCGCCATCCCTGACGTCATGGGCGCAACCGGCTTGCGGCGGTTTCCGCCATCGCGTCGGTCAGGCCCAGCGCCCATTGCTGGCGGCAGTAGGCGCGGAAATCGAAGCACGGCAGGCCGGGGCAGACCTCGAACTCGATGAGATGAACCGTGTCATCTGCCTCGACGCGCAGGTCGATGGAAAACACGTCGCGCAGGCCGAGCCCGCTGATCAGCCGTTCGGCGATCACCCTGATCCTCGCATCGGCCACCGGCTGGCTGTCCGCGACTGGAGCGAGTTCGGGTTCGGCATAGTGCCCGGCAGTCTTCGCCGCCTCACCGGTGTCACCATAAAGCGCCAGGCTGTCCGCCATGGTCTGGAAGTCCGCGCCTGACTCGACAAAGGCGACGCCAAGCGCCTCGACGCCGGTTTCCGGCGTCAGGCCGAGGAAGCTGGCGCGCACATTGCGGCCGGCGACATAGGGCTGGACGACGACATCGTCGCGATAGGCCGCGAAAACACGGCGGCTGAGCTCCAGCGCGTGGCCGAGATCGGCTACGCGCGAATCCGGCCAGATGCCGATCTTGGCGCCGAGCCTGTTGGGCTTGACGAACCAGCCGGCAGCGGAGGCCGGCGGCTCGACCAGCCAGTTTCCATTGCGGGCAAGTCCCGCCTGCGGCGCCGGCAGGCCGAGCGCGCCAAGCACGGCGCCGGAGCGGAACTTGTCCTGGCAGAGCGCGAACAGCGAATCGTCCGCGCCGATCGTTCTCAGGCCATTGAGCCGCGCCAGCGCGGGTGCGCCGCCGCCACGGAAATAGGCGATGCCGTCGGTCAGCGTCCAGACCAGCGTCGTGGCCGGATCGGCTCCGGTGAGCGCGCTTGCGGCATCGTCCAGCTCCACCGCGGCGAAGGCGAGGCCGCGGCTGTCACAGGCTGCGGCGAGCGTGTCGAATTCGGGCGCGAGGTCGGTCGACTGCGCCAGGTAGGACGAAATCTCGGCGGCACGCTTCGGCGCATAGCCCTCGGCGACCAGGCGCTCGAAGCAAGCCTTCTCCGGCTCGTGGACGAGGATCAGTTCTGGCCTGCGGCTGGACATGCGATATTTGAATCCCGGCTATGTGATCGCCCAGCATCGCACGGCGCATGCCGTGGGCTTTCGCGAAACCGACCGTCCCGGACGGTTGCGTGACAACGCCGGCGAGGACGTTTATCGGCCACCTTCGTTCAGGCGATCAGCACGCGTGGCTCGAAGCGGCCGTTGACCTTGATGTCGAGGACGAACGTCATGCCGGCCTGCGGGTCGAGCTGGCGCTGCTTCTCGTCCTTGCCCTTCCAGGCCGACGTCACCGCCAGCCGGTCCGCCTTCGCGCCGGCGAAAGCCGGGCAGGAAGGCTGCGTCACCGGCATCGCAATTTCGCGCAACAATGTGCCGTCGGGCGAATAGGCCTTGACCGCCTTGCCGCCCCAGACGGCGTTCCACAGCACGCCATCGTGGTCGACGACCGACCCATCGACATAGCCCTTGGACGAGCGGTGATCGACGAACACATTTGGTTCTCCAGCGGGCAGGCCGGTCGCCGGATCACAGGCGACGCGCATCAGCAGGCCGGTCGAGGTGTCGGTGTAATAGGCGAGCGCGCCATCCCCGGAGAAACAGATCGAGTTCGACACGGTGATGCCGGAGAATAGCTTGCGCAGTTCGCCCTTGAAAAACCAGTAGATCGAACCGGCGCCCTTTGCCTCGCTCTTGCCCATCGTCCCCATCCACAAGGCGCCGCAGGGATGGACACGGGAATCGTTGGAGCGGGTAAGGGGGTTGTCTGCCTCGACAGGCGTATGCAGCGTCATCCGGCCGGTCGCGACGTCGCGGACGAAGAGGCCGGTCTCGGTGGCGATCAGCTGACGCTTGTCGTCGATGATGGCGATGGCGCTCGCCATCTGGCCAAGCTCGTGGATCTTCAGCGCACCGCCGGCCACGGATTTCTCCAGGAGCCGACAGTTGACGATATCGAACCAGTACAACGCATCGGTGGCGGGATCGTAGCTTGGCCCTTCGCCGAGCTCGCAGACATGGTCGGAGAAAACCGAAACCTCGCTCATCATGCGTCTCCGAATGCCGCGTCCCAGGCAGCGACGGCGGCGTGTGCGCGCGCCGCTACGTCGTCGACGCTCGTGCCAGGCTTGAACAGGCTGGAGCCAAGCCCGAAGACCGTCACGCCAACCGCCTTGTAGCCGGCAAAATCCTTGTCCGAAACGCCGCCGACCGCGCCGACCAGCGTCTGCGCCGGCAGTACGGCCCGGATCGCGGAAATGCCCGATGCGCCGAGCACGCTGGCGGGAAAGAATTTCAGCGCCGAAGCGCCGAGCCGGATCGCCTGGAAAGCTTCCGTAGGGGTGAACACGCCAGGCATGGTGACCATGCCATATGTCTTGGCGCGGCCCATCACCTCGGCATCGATGTTGGGGCTGACCAGCAATCGACCGCCGGCCCGGTGCAGGCTGTCGACATCGGCCGCCGTCAGCACGGTGCCGGCGCCGACCAGGGCCGTTTTCGGCAGCACTTCGACAATCCTGGCGATCGACGAGAACGGTTCGGGCGAGTTGAGCGGCACCTCGATCGCCTCGATGCCGGCGTCGAACAGCGCCTGGCCCATGGCGATCGCCTCGGTGGGCTTCAGGCCGCGCAGGATGGCGACCAGGCCGCGCTTGAGTTTGGGAAAAGGTGCGGTCTGGCTCATAGGGCTGCTCCGGTTCTGGCGATCATGCCGTTCTCGCGCGCGGCTTCGATCAGCCCGGCGCGTACTGCTTCGTCGGCGTCGACGGTGCGCAGGCCAAGCCCGGCAAGGCCGAGCGCCGCCTGGTAGAGCACGGCCAGCGCGCCCGAGGCAACCAGCACCACCGATGTCGCGCCGGCGCCGTGCCGGCGCCGGGCGGAGGCAATCTCGCCGCCGATCAGCAGGCCGGACAGGCAGGCGGCCGCATCATCGGCCTTCAAATCCTGGAGCAGGCCGGCGGCGCGGATGGCAAACAGCCGCGAGGTGACGTCACCACCCTCGCCCAGTGCGATTTCGCACCAGCGGCGGAAGAACGGATTGTCGGCAGCAACCGGGCTGGGATGTTCGCCCAGCGAATGGCGCAGGATCGAGTGCGCGGCAAGCACGGAAAACAGCTCGCCCGTCGGCCAGGTGCCAAAGCCGGTGACGGCGCCGTCCTCGACCAGCACCCATTTCGAATGGGTACCGGGCATGCAGACGAGATGGCGGCCCTTGGCCGGCAGGCCGGCGCCGGCCAACTGCGTTTCCTCGCCGCGCATGACGTCGGGCGCGTCGGCCAGGCGCTGGGCAAGGCCGGGAACGATACGGATGTCACGTTTCTGATCAGGCACACGGGCGGCGCCGCCGAGAATGGCGCCGAGCGGCGACGGCACGCTGACATAGGGCGCCTCGAGCCAACCCTGGCGCGAACCGGCCATGCCGCAGATGATGACGGGCAATTCCTCCGGCGCACCCATCGCCGTCAGATGGCTCTCCAGAACGTTGGCGAAGCCCTTTTCGCGCGCGGTGATCAGGCCGTCGTCGCCGCGACGCTCGGCAAGCACCTTGCCGGCGCCGTCGATCAGCCAGGCCCGGAGCCGGGTCGTGCCCCAATCGAGCGCGGCAACCGCCGGAACGTTGCTGGCTGGGCTCACAGGAAGCCTCCATCGACGATCAGCATCTGCGCGGTCAACATGCGCGAAGCGTCCGAGGCCAGGAACAGCACCGTGCCAACCATGTCGTCCGGCCGCATGACGTCCCTGATGCACTGCTTGGCGACATGGGCGGCGAGCGCCTGTTCGGTCACCCAGCGCTCCTGCTGCCGCTCGGTGATCACCCAGCCGGGCGCGACGGCGTTGACGCGGATGCGATCGGGCCCGAGCTTGCCGGCCAGCCCCTTGGTGAGGCCGAGTATGCCCGCCTTGGCAGCGGTATAGGCCGGCATGTCGGGATGGTTGATCAGGTAGGAGGTCGAGGTGAAATTGATGATCGAGCCGCCGCCGGCCCGCTTCATGCCTGACACCACCGCCTGCGCGGTGAAGAAATGCGGCCTGAGATTGATGGAGAGATTGTTGTCCCAGAATTCGACGGTGACGTCCTCGACTTCATGGCGTTCGTCCCAGGCGGCGTTGTTGACCAGCACGGTGACGTCGCCATGCGCGTCGGCGGCCCGGGCGGCTGCAGCGCGCAAGGCCTCGACGTCGCGCAGATCGGTCTTGAGGTAGAGCGGACGCCGGCCGAGCTCTTTCTCAACGCGGTCGGCGAGCGTGATGCTCGGCGCATCGGCGATGTCGATGAAGGCGACCTTGGCGCCCTGGCGCGTGAACCCTTCGGTCAACGCCGCACCGATGCCGGAGCCGCCGCCGGTGATCAGCACCGAAGCGCCTTCGAGGTCGGCAAACCGCGCCGATGGCATCATGATTTTCGTCTCCCGGGTCAACCGGCGCGCATCCTAGCCAGACACGTCCGGCGGGCAAGGGCGAAAAGACGCATTTTCGGGCTTATGTCTGACAAAAAGGCGATGGTGCCATGCTCGACCCGCGAAGTGGCGTCGCCACATGGCGGGCGGCGCCGAAGTCCTGGGCTCAGATCGCTTTGGCGCGCAAGGCGCCACGGAAGGAATCACGGAGGTAGCCCAATGTGGCATCGGCATCGGCCGGTTTGCCGAACAGATAGCCCTGTCCGCCGGCGCAACCGAACTGGACCAGCCGGTCGGCCTGCGCTTCCTCTTCGATGCCTTCGGCGACGACGTCCATGCCGAGCCCTTCGCACATGGCGAGGATGGCGCGGATGATGTGCTCGGATGGCCGGTCTTCGAGAATGGAGGCGACGAAGGCGCGGTCGATCTTGAGCTTGTCGAAATGGAATTCACGCAGCCGGCCGAGCGAGGACTGGCCGGTGCCGAAATCGTCGAGCGAGACGCGGATGCCGACGCGGCGCAGATCCTCGACGATCTGCGCCGCCGAGGCAGGGTCGTTCATCAGGCCGGTCTCGGTGATCTCGATCTCCAGCCGGCGCGGATCGAAGCCGGTGCGGTCGAGGATCGCCAGTATGTGCAGGCCGGTGTTCTGGTCGACGAGCTGCGAGGGCGACAGGTTGAAGGACAGGAACAGGTCCTTCGGCCAGCTCCTGGCGGCTTCGGTCGCCTTGCGCAGCACCAGCTGCGACAGCGGACCGATGATGCCGCGCTCCTCGGCGATGGGGATGAAGACGGTCGGCGGCACCGCGCCGAGATCGCGATCGGTCCAGCGCGCCAGCGTCTCGAAGCCGATGGTGCGGCGCGTGGTGAGGTCGACGATCGGCTGGAAATGCGGCTCCACCTCCCCGGCGGAGACGGCGCGGCGCAGCGCCTGCTCGATGCGGGTGACGCGCTTGGCGGCCTCTTCCATCTCACGGGTGTAGACGACGACGCGGCCGCGGCCGGAACGCTTGGCATGGTAGAGCGCCGTTTCGGCCTTGTTGATGAGGATCTCGGTGGTCTCGTCGCCCGAATAGAACAGCGAGCAGCCGACCGAGGCCGAGAGCCTGGCGGTGCGCTCGCCGACATCATAGGGCGCCGACAGGATCTCGATCAGCATGCGGGATTTTTCAGCCGCCGCATCCTCCGAGAACACCAGCGGGTAGAGGAAGGCGAATTCGTCGGCACCGATGCGGCAGACCGTCGAATGGCCGTCCATCGAGGCACGCAGCCGCATGGCGACCTGGATCAGGATGTCGTCGCCGGCCTTGTGGCCGAACAGATCGTTGATCGGCTTGAAGCCGTCGAGGTCGAGAATGCCGACGGTGAAGGGCGCGGGATCGTCGGCGCGGTCGCTGATCAGGCGGTCGACCTTGTCGAAGAAGCGGCGATGATTGCCAAGCCCGGTCAACGGATCGGTGAACGCCAGATCCGTGCTTTCCCTGTTTGCCTGACCGGTGCCAAACGGAGCTTGCATCGGTGTCCCTGTTCGTCCCTGTTTTGTCGTCGGAATTTATTTCGAGACTGGCAGCAAACCCTTTAGGAAACGTATCGCTTGAATCGATTTTTCGAGACCCGCCAACGATCCCACGACGCTATCTGAAGCGCTGCAGGTGATCGACAAGCGCGCGCAGCTTCGGCGCCAAGTTGCGGCGGCCGGGATAATAGAGATAGAAGCCGGCAAAGCGTGGGCAGTAGGACTCCAGGATGGGCACCAGCTCGCCCCGGTCGAGCCAGGGACGGAAGCTCCGTTCCATGCCGAAGGTGATGCCGGCGCCGGCGACAGCGAGCCTGATCATCAACGTCATGTCGTTTGTCGTGATCTCCGGGGCGACGGCGACGCTGAACTCCTTGCCGTCGACCGCGAATTCCCATCGGTAGGGCGCAACCCCGGGAGCGGGACGCCAACCAATGCAGCGACGGGCCGCAAGCTCGCTCGGATGCGCAGGCTCACCAAATCGATCGCGGTAGGCTGGCGCGCAGACAGCCAGCTGCCGCTCGTCACCGGCAACGGGAACCGCGATCATGTCCTGCTCGATGACTTCGCCCAGCCTGACGCCGGCATCGTATCCCTGGGCAACGATATCGAATTCATCGTCCGTCACCGTGATGTCGATCTGAACCTCCGGATTGGCCTCGGCGAAGGCTGCCAGGAACGGCCCTGACAGGAAGCCCTCGGCGATCGACGAAACAGCGAGCCGCAACTGCCCGCGCGGGCGCCCACGCAAGCTGCCGGCGGCCTCGACCGCGGCACGCATGTCCGCGATGGCCGGCGCGATTTCGGCGCGGAGCCGCTCCCCCGCCTCGGTGAGGCTGACGCTGCGCGTCGTGCGCCGCACAAGCGCTATGCCGATGGTCTCTTCCAGCCGCCTGATCGTCTGGCTGACGGCCGAGCGGGTGACACCCAGCCGGTCAGCGGCGGCGCGAAAACTCCGCTCCTCGGCGACAAGCGCAAAAACGGAGAGCGCGTTGAGATCCATTGGTTAGCGTGGCTTTCCATAGCGTCAAGAAATGGCTGTCTTAACGCGACAATGGGGCAATTCTATCTTCCTGGCAACCGACGCAAGGCGGCGGTCAATCCAGGAACAGGAGACAAGCATGCCCCTCGACAAGACCGTCCTCATTACCGGCGCATCAAGCGGAATCGGCGCGGGGATTGCCCGCGAACTCGGCGCCGCCGGGGCGAAAGTCATGCTCGGCGCGCGGCGCACAGACCGGCTGGAGGCGCTCGCCGAGGAGATCACCGCGCACGGTGGGGAGGCCAGGATCCGCGGCCTCGACGTCACCGACCGTAACGATGTCGCTGCCTTTGCCGAGGCGGCGCGACAAGCCTGGGGACGCGTCGACGTGATCGTCAACAATGCCGGCGTGATGCCGCTTTCGCTGATGGCCTCCCTCAAGGTCGACGAATGGGACCGCATGGTCGATGTCAACATCAAGGGCGTGCTGCACGGGATCGCCGCGGTGCTGCCGGAGATGGCCGCGAGAGGCTCCGGCCACATCATTAACATCGCTTCGGTCGGCGCGCTCTCGGTCGCGCCAACGGCAGCGGTCTATTGCGCGACCAAATACGCGGTGCGGGCGATTTCCGACGGCCTCAGGCAGGAGAACGACGACATTCGGGTGACCTGCATTCATCCCGGCGTGGTCGAGAGTGAATTGGCCCATTCCATCACCGATCCGCTGGCGGCCGAAGCCATGAAGACCTACCGGGCGATCGCCTTGCAGCCGGACGCGATCGGCCGCGCGGTGCGCTTCGCCATCGAGCAGCCCGACGACGTCGATGTCAACGAGATCGTCATTCGGCCGACGGCCACAAGGTAGCGGCCATGACGTCGTCGTTTTCCCTGCTTGCATCGCTCATGCTTCTCTTTGGCGCGGTCCCCGTGCAGAAAGGTGTCGCCCAGATGAATCCCGACCAGCAAATCACTGCTCAAAGCCATCCCTATGCAGGCATGTGGGTGACAGCCGATGGCCATGTCCGTCACAAGCTGCTTCCAAATGGCCGGTACGACGAAGCGCGTGGAACCCGGGAGAGCGCGTATCGGGGGCGTTACGAAGTCCGGGGGCATCACATCGACTATTGGGACGATACCGGATTCACCGCCGATGGCACGTTCATCGACGGCGTGCTGCATCACGGCGGCATGATCTTGTATCGGAAGGAGTAGCGTCTGCCGGCTGGATCAGCCGCCGAGCCGGACGCGGTACAGTTCCAGAGGAGCGCCACGGGTCTCCGCCACCGGCTCCAGCCATTCCGGCACGCTGCCGCGCATCAGCCCGGCCAGAAAACCGTCCGGCGCCCTGGCAGCGAACAGCCGGCTTTCAGGGTTGTCGCGGCAGAGCGCGACAAGGCCGACATGGTGACTTTCGACGATGGCTTTGGCGTCGGTGGCCGAGCCCAGCAATGCATCGAACACGAGCAGGTTTCCGGCGACGTTGCGATGGTAGGGCCCGGCGAACACGCGATGACCGGTAAAGGCGAGGATGGGCGAGCCAAGATTGGAGATGGCAAGCACCGTGGTGGGGGCCATCGCGCCAAGCACGGCGAACGAGGCCTTGCTGTTGCAGGGCGCATCGATGCTGGCGTCCCTGGCGGGTGCAGCAGTTGCGAAGGCGCTCGAGGCAGCCTCGGCGGCACCCGACCAGATGGCATTGACCGAGATCAGCCAGGCCGCCGCCATCCTGAGTACCGAGCCGCTGGACGGGCTGGCTTCGGCCCGCTGCCGCCATTTGGCGATCCAGGCCGAAAGCGGGATCACCGCGAAGGCGATGGAGAAGGTCGAGCCGCGCACTTCCCAGGCGCTGACCAGGACCGCCACGACCAGCAGTGCGGCGACGAGGCTGTCCTGCCGCCGCCAGCCGCCATGGCTGAAACGGAGCGCCATCAGCACGATGGCCACCAGCGGCGTGGCAAAACGCGCCACGGCCCTTGCCGGATCGTCGACGACAAGCTGGACGATCGACTGCGCCTCCTCGATATAGCCGAGCCACATCTGCTGCAGGCGCGGGTCGAGATGGGCATAGGGCGCCGCCAGGCATTGCGGGAACAGCAACGCCACGACGAGGGCGAGAGCGACGGCAAGCAGGCCAAGCGACATCAGGCGCTGGGCGGCCGTCGCGTTGGCTGCCCTCCATGAAGCAATGATTGCCAGACCGGTGCCGGCAAGCGCTGTGACGGCGAACTGCACGACCGAGAACGTGTCGCACTGGGCCTGGCCCCAGGACGAGACGGGGATGGTGGCGGCGAAGACCAGAGCCGAGACGCCGGCGACGCCGAGGCCGAAATCCCTGGCGATCAGCCTTTCGGCGTCGCCATTGCCGAGAAACAGCAGAGCGACGACGGCGCCGAGGGCCCCGGCATAGGGCGCGCTTTCCATGCCGATGGCCAGGGTCAGCGTGGCGCAGATGCCCGCGACAAGGGCAGCCGGCCGATACGTGGGCGCCTCGAGCAGCAGGGCCAGGCTCGCCAGCGTCAGCATCAGCTGGACATTGTGATGATCGAGCGCGCCTGGGGAAAAAATCCCGATGTAATACAAGGCCGCCCCGCCGACGACGGCGGCGGGCAGCACAGCGGGCGGGCCGGCGAAAGCGCGCGCGGCGCGGATGATGAACAAGACCGCGATAAAGAACTGCAGGGCCGGCCAGACTATTTGCACGATCTGTTCGGCCAGGGCGGCGCTGCCAGTCAGGCTCGAAACGGCAAGGATGCTCAATGCCAGCGGCGCGTCGAGCAGCCGCGACCAGTGCATGACGAAGCCGCCCTCCAGCCCCATTCTGTATTGGTGCAAGTCGAACCAGCCTTGGCCCGCCAGCAGGTCGCGGACTTCGACCAGTTGCAGCAGGCTGTCATTGTCGCCCGCCGGATTGGCCAGTTGCGGGAATCCCTGCTGGGCATTGAGGCCGAGCAGCAGCAAGGCGGCAAGCAACGCGAACGCGATATCGGACTTCCCTGTGGAAGTTCCCGTTGCTGTGCTCATGCCGATCGCCCTTGGCGGGAATGCCGGGCCTTTCCAGGCCAATCGACACTCGTGAAGTCGGTCTTAAACCTAGCCTTAACGGCTTCAATAAATAGTAAAACCGCCTGAACGCGGCCGGTTTCCGGAGCGCGACCGCATGGTCGACAAGGCATTCGGAGACGAAAATGCCGCAAGACATCAGCCATGAACCCGTCATCGCCGTGCTCCTGCCCTGCTATAATGAGGAGCTCACCATCGCCGAGGTGGTGCGGCGGTTCCGCGAGACGCTGCCCGCGGCAACCATCTATGTCTACGACAACAATTCGAAGGATCTGACGGCGCTGCGCGCCCGCGCGGCCGGCGCCATCGTGGTTCGCGAGCCGCGCCAGGGCAAGGGCAATGTGGTGCGGCGCATGTTCGCCGACATCGACGCCGACATCTACCTGATGGCCGATGGCGACGGCACCTACGCGCCCGAGGACGCGCCGCAATTGATCAACACGCTCCTGACCGAGCGTTGCGACATGGTGGTGGGCACCAGGCGCGGCGTCACCGACGATGCCGGCAGGGCCGGCCATGCCTTCGGCAACCGGGCCTTCAACAGCCTCTACAAATGGCTGTTCGGCAGCGATTTCACCGACATTTTCTCCGGCTACCGCGTCTTCACCAGGCGTTTCGTCAAGAGCTTCCCCGCCGTCTCCGGCGGCTTCGAGATCGAGACCGAAATGTCGGTGCACGCCTCGCAGCTCAAATTGCCGGTCAGCGAGATTGCGCTCGACTACGGCCGCCGGCCGGAAGGCTCGTCGTCGAAGCTGTCGACCTTCCGCGACGGCGCCAGGATCCTGTGGATGTTCGCCATGCTGATGAAGGAGACGCAGCCGTTGCGCTTCTTCGGCGCCTTTTCGCTGTTCTTCCTGGCCTCGAGCCTGTTCCTGATGGCGCCGGTGCTGGTCGAATTCGCCGAGACCGGCCTGGTACCGCGCATGCCGACCTGGGTGCTGTCGGTCGGCCTGCTGCTTCTGTCCATGCTGGCGGCGGTGACCGGACTGATCCTCGATTCGGTCTCGCGTGGGCGCGCCGAGCAGAAGCGGATCTTCTATCTCTCCATGCCTTCGGGCCGTGTCGAGCGCCGCACCGGCGACGTGGTTCGGAAGCCGCAACCGGGCAAGGCCTCGCGTGCGGCCTGACCGATGCAACGCATCGTCCGCTTTGTCTTCGCCGGCGGCATCGGCTTCGTCGCCGACGCGGCGGCGCTGTGGCTGCTGCTCGCCGTCACGCCGCTCGGACCCTTCGTCGCCCGCATGCTGTCGATCGGCTTCGCGCTCTTCGTCACCTGGCAGATCAACCGGCACCTGACCTTCTCGCCGTCGAGCAGAGGCGTGACACAGGAAGGCGCCCGCTATGGCGGCGTCGGCGTCGCCACCAGCATCGTCAACTATGCCGTCTACTCAGCCATCCTGCTGGTGCTGCCGGCGGCGCCACCACTGGCGGCGCTTGCCATCGCTTCGCTGGTGGCCATGACGCTGTCCTTCCTGGGTTACTCGCGGCTGGTCTTCGACCGTTAACGGCGTGGCCCGATTGGCAGAAGGCGCCGGGACCCTTATATCGCTTGCGTTGACTGCGCTGGGGATCCGCCATGAAGCTGAAAATCGCCGTCCAGATGGACCATGTCTCGACCGTGTCGATCGCCGGCGACACCTCGTTCGCGCTGTCGCTGGAAGCGCAGCGGCGCGGCCATCAATTGTTCCACTACACGCCCGACCGCCTGTCGCTGCGCGACGGCAAGGTGTTTGCCCGCATCGAGGAGATGCAGGTGCGCGACGAAAAGGGCAGCCACTACTCGCTGGGCGAAAAGGTTCGCACCGACCTATCGGAGATGGACGTCATCCTGCTGCGCCAGGACCCTCCCTTCGACATGAACTACATCACCACCACGCATATCCTCGAGCGCATCCATCCGAAGACGCTGGTCGTCAACGACCCGGCCTGGGTGCGCAACAGCCCGGAAAAGATCTTCGTCACCGAGTTTTCCGATCTGATGCCGGACACGCTGATCACCAAGGATCCGCTCGAGGTGGCCGCCTTCCGCAAGGAATTCGGCGACATCATCGTCAAGCCGCTCTACGGCAATGGCGGCGCCGGCATCTTCCATCTGCACGAGGCCGACCGCAACCTCGCCTCGCTGCTCGAAATGTTCGGCCAGCTGTTCCGCGAGCCCTATATCGTGCAGCGCTACCTGAAGGATGTGCGCAAGGGCGACAAACGCATCATCCTGATCGACGGCGAGCCGGTCGGCGCCATCAACCGGGTGCCGGCCGAGCACGATTCGCGCTCCAACATGCATGTCGGCGGCCGTGCCGAGAAAACCGAGCTGACGGCGCGCGAGCGCGAGATCTGCGCCCGCATCGGGCCGTCGCTCAGGGAACGCGGCTTCATCCTGGTCGGCATCGATGTCATCGGCGACTACATGACCGAGATCAATGTCACCTCGCCGACGGGCGTGCGCGAAGTGCATCGCTTCGGCGGGGCGGATATTGCCGCCCTGTTCTGGGATGCGGTCGAAGCGAAGCGGACATAATCCGTTTTCATTTTGTGTTAACCATGTTCCGCTTTTTGCAGCCGGCTACAACCGGGGCGCAACCGGTCCGGTTACCGGTTCCCCTGATGTTCCTGATTTGATCAAGGCTCTTCGACCCGGCGCTGTTCGCGCTCCCTGACATCAGCCGTCTCGGCCAGCACCCAGTCCCTGAACAGCCTGATCTTCGGGGTGTTGCGGCGGCTTTCGGAATGCACCAGCCAGTAGCCGTCGCCGTCGGACCCCATGGCCTCGAACGGCTGAATGAGCTGTCCTGTCGCCAGCAACGAGCTGTAGAGGTTGCGGGTGAGGATGGCGACGCCCTGATCGGTCAGCGCCGCCATCGCGTCGTAGGCCTGCGTGCCAAGCTCCGGGCCGGCTATGATGCGATCGGGCTCGAAGCGGGCGCCGGCTGCTTCGAACCAGATCTTCCACCAGGGATCGGTCGAACAGCATAGTGGCAGCTTGTAGAGATCCTCGGGCCGGCGGATGCCTCCCACGCTCCGCACCAGCCTCGGGCTGAGCATCGGCGTGTAATCCGCCTTGAACAGATAGTGGGCTGCCAGGCCCGGCCATTTCCCGGTGCCGGTGCGAATGCCGATATCCATGCCGTCGCGCCCAAAATCGGCCAGCCGGGACGATGTGTCGACTTTCACGGCAAGGTCCGGATGCATCAGCTGGAATGCTCCAAGGCGCACGGCGAGCCAGGTCGAGGCAAAGGTCTGGACCGTGGTGACCGACAAGACGCCGGTGGCGCCGCCCTTGGTCGCCACCCACGCATCGGCCAGCGCCGAGAAGGCACCCGATGCGTGCGGCGCCAGCTGCTCGCCGGCCTCGGTCAAGGCGATCTGCCTTGTTTTTCTTACGAAAAGCGGTGTTCCGGCGCGTTCCTCCAGCACCTTGATCTGGTAGCTCGCCGCCGACTGGGTCATGCCGAGTTCTTCGGCCGCCTTGGTAAAGCTGCCCAGCCGCGATGCGGCTTCAAACACCCTGATGGCGCCCAATGGCGGCAGGTCCCAGCTCATCACACATCAATCCTGTTGATGCATGATAAGCGACGTTCGATTGGAAGCCAAGAGCCGGCAAGCGCACACTCAAACCATCGACCCAACCCGAAAGGACATGGCCATGAACACTTCCACGCGGCGCCTCACAGTCCGTCATCCGATGCTGGACCTCTTCGTTGCTCCCTTCCGATCGCGGTCGCGCCGCCTGCTCGATCAGCGCGCGCTGTCCGACCATTTCAAGCGCGACATCGGCCTGCTCGACGGCCACGCGCCTTATGGCAGCATCCGCTAGACACGATTGGCGCCCGGAGACAGAGAGAATGATGACCGTGCCCGCGAAAGCCCTGGCGCAGAGCCGTCGGACGGTCGAGTCGTATGAGGACTACGCGGTCCGTTATGACGAGATTGTCGGACATGTTCCCCACCCGAACGACCAGGCCGCGCTCAAGCGCGCCGCGGCGATCGCCGGGCCGGGCGGCCGAATCCTGGAGATCGGGTCCGGACCTGGCCGCGATGCGGACTTCCTGGAGGGCCTCGGCGTCAAGGTCCGGCGGACCGACGCGACGCGGCGCTTTCTCGAACTGCAGGCAGCACGCGGCAAGACCGGCGATCTGCTCGATGTGATCACCGACGAGCTTGGCGGTCCCTATGACGCGGTGGTGGCGCTTGCCGTGCTGATCCATGTGCCGCGCGACCAGATCGACCCGGTTCTGGAGAAGATCGCGCGGGCGTTGCGGCCCGGTGGTGCCTCTGTCGTCTCGATGCGCGACGGCGACGGCGAAACGAGCGGCAGATACCATACGGTCGACTGGCGCAAGGACGCCTTCGCGGCGCGCATCGAGGCCGCCGGCATGGAGCTTGTCAGCCACAGCTTCCGCGTCGGCAGGAAGGAGCGAGGGTGGAACACTTTTCTGGCGGTGAAGCCGTCGTGATCTGCACGGACTCCCGGAACGTTCGCCTCCATCCTGCGCGGCTCGCATCGTCACGCGCACGGTGAGGCGCCTTGCAGGCAGTTGCGAGCCCGTCGACGGTATGCGCACGCCTCTCTTTGTTCCTGTATTGTTCTTGCCTTGGCTTGAAATCTGTGGTTGTCTCGCGTTGACGTCGCTCGCGGCCGGCTCACAAAGGCTGGGGAGAGACGGCATCGGGGGCAAAGAATGGTGGCGCGGGTTCGTACGGTCGCTTTCCAGGGCATCGAGGCCGTGCCGGTCGACGTGCAGGTGATGATCGCGCCCGGCAAGGTCGGCATTCAGATCGTCGGCCTGCCCGACAAGGCGGTGGCCGAGAGTCGCGAGCGGGTGCAGGCGGCTCTGCATGCGTCGGGCCTGTCGATGCCGTCGAAGAAGGTCACCGTTAACTTGGCGCCGGCCGATCTGCCCAAGGAAGGCAGCCACTACGATCTGCCGATCGCGCTTGGCCTGATGGCAGCACTTGGCGCCATTCCGGGCGACATGCTGGCCGGCTATGTCGTGCTTGGCGAATTGTCGCTCGACGGCACGATTACCGCCGTGGCCGGCGCGCTGCCGGCGGCGATCGGCGCCAATGCCGAGGGCAAGGGCCTGATCTGCCCGTTCGCCTGCGGACCGGAAGCTGCTTGGGCGGGGCGGGAATTCGACATTCTGGCGCCGCGCAGCCTGATTGCCATCGCCAACCATTTCCGCGGCACGCAGGTGCTGTCGCGGCCCGAGGCCGGCATCCGCGCCGCGCCGCGCGACCTGCCGGACCTCGCCGACATCAAGGGCCAGGAGACGGCCAAGCGGGCGCTGGAGGTGGCGGCCGCCGGCGGCCACAACCTGCTGATGGTCGGTCCGCCCGGCTCTGGAAAATCGATGCTGGCGCAGCGGCTGCCGTCGATCCTGCCGCCGCTGGCGCTGAAGGAGCTCCTGGAGGTCTCGATGATCGCCTCGGTGGCCGGCGAGCTCGGCGAAGGCAAGCTGACGGACCGGCGACCGTTCCGCGCTCCGCACCACTCGGCCTCGATGGCGGCGATGGTCGGAGGCGGCATGCGCGCCCGGCCGGGCGAAGTGTCGCTGGCGCATCACGGCGTGCTGTTTCTCGACGAGTTCCCCGAATTCACGCCGCAGACGCTCGATGCGCTGCGCCAGCCGCTTGAGACCGGCGACTGCATGATCGCGCGCGCCAACCACCGCGTCACCTATCCGGCACGCATCCAGCTGGTGGCGGCGATGAACCCGTGCCGCTGCGGCATGGCCGGCGAGCCGGGTTATCGTTGCGTACGCGGCGAGCGTTGCCGTACCGACTATCAAGCGCGCATCTCAGGACCGCTGCTCGACCGCATCGATCTTCGTATTGAAGTGCCGGCGGTCTCGGCCAGCGACCTGATCCGGCCCGACCGGGCCGAGAAGAGTGCTGACGTTGCACTTCGCGTCGGCCGCGCGCGCACGCTCCAGCGCGAGCGCTTCGAACGGCTCGGCGTCAACAGCGCCACCACCAACGCGCATTGCGCGCCGGCTGTCATCGAGACGATCGCAATGCCGGATGCCGCCGGCCTGTCCCTGCTCAAGGAGGCCAGCGAAAAACTCGCCTTTTCCGCGCGCGCCTATCACCGGGTGTTGAAAGTGGCGCGCACGCTCGCCGATCTCGACGCCAGCGAGACCGTCGGCCGCATCCATCTGGCTGAGGCGATTTCCTATCGCATGAGCGCGGAGCGGGTGGCGCAGGCAGCGTGAGCTTCCCCCCTCAAGGGAGCGGGGGACGCTGCGCCAGACGATCCTTCAGGCCGATGCGCGCGCCTTCAGCTCCAGCCTTCGAGCATGCAGCACCGGTTCGGTATACCCATTCGGCTGGCTCGTTCCTTTGAACACCAGGTCGCAGGCGGCCTGGAAGGCGATGGAACTGTCGAAATCCGGTGCCATCGGGCGGTAGAGCGGATCGCCGACATTCTGCAGATCGACGATGGCGGCCATGCGCTGCAGTGAATCCCTGACCTGGATTTCCGAGCAGATCTTGTGGCGCAGCCAGTTGGCGATGTGCTGCGAGGAGATGCGCAGCGTGGCGCGGTCCTCCATCAGGCCGACATCGTTGATGTCGGGAACCTTGGAGCAGCCGACGCCCTGGTCGATCCAGCGCACGACATAGCCCAGAATGCCTTGCGCGTTGTTGTCGAGTTCGCGCTGGATCTCGTCGGGTGTCCAGTTCGGCCGCACGGCCACCGGCACCGACAGGATATCGTCGAGCTTGGCCTTTGGCCGGCTCTTCAGCGCCGCCTGGACGGCGTGGACATCGACCTTGTGATAGTGCGTGGCGTGCAGCGTCGCCGCCGTCGGCGACGGCACCCATGCGGTGTTGGCGCCGGCCTTGGGGTGGGCGATCTTCTGTTCCAGCATCGCCGCCATCAAATCGGGCATCGCCCACATGCCCTTGCCGATCTGGGCATGGCCGGCGAGCCCGCATTCGAGACCGGTGTCGACATTCCAGGCCTCGTAGGCGGAAATCCAGGCGGCCTGCTTCATGTCGCCCTTGCGGATCATCGGGCCGGCTTCCATCGAGGTGTGGATCTCGTCGCCGGTGCGGTCGAGGAAGCCGGTGTTGATGAACACCACGCGCTCGCGTGCGGCGCGGATCGCTTCCTTGAGGTTGATGGTGGTGCGCCGCTCCTCGTCCATGATGCCCATCTTGATGGTGTTCTTCGCCATGCCGAGCAGCGCTTCGACACGGTCGAAGATCTCGACCGCGAAGGCGACTTCCTCCGGTCCGTGCATCTTCGGCTTCACCACATACATCGAGCCGGCGCGGGAGTTCATCCGCCGCCCTTTCGGCCCGACATCGTGCAGCGCGATCAGCGCCGTCATCGCCGCGTCCATGATGCCTTCCGGCACCTCGTTGCCGTCACGGTCCAGAATCGACGGATTGGTCATGAGGTGGCCGACATTGCGCACCAGCATCAACGAGCGGCCAGGCACGGTGAGTTGGCCGCCGGCGGGTCCAGTGTAGGCGCGGTCGGGGTTGAGCTTGCGGACAAAGCTCTTGCCGCCCTTGCTGATCTCTTCGGCGAGGTCGCCCTTCATCAGGCCGAGCCAGTTGCGGTAGACGACGACCTTGTCCTCAGCGTCGACAGCGGCGACCGAGTCCTCGCAGTCCTGGATGGTGGTCAAAGCCGATTCCAGGATGACGTCGGCGATTCCAGCCGGGTCGGTGCGGCCGATCTGGTTGGCGCGGTCGATCAGGATTTCGATATGGAGGCCGTTCTTGACCAGAAGCACGGCTTCCGGATTCTCGGCATCGCCGCGATAGCCGGCGAACTGTTTCGGGTCGGCAAGGGTGGTGGCGCCGGCGCCCTCGCCGAGCTTCAGCGCGCCATTGGCGATCGAGAGCCCGTTGACGCCTGCCCATTTGCCCGTGGTCAGCGGTACCGACTGGTCGAGGAAGTCCTTTGCCCAGGCAATCACCTTGGCGCCGCGCGCGGGGTTGAAGGCCTTGCCCTTCTGCGCGCCGCCGGTCTCGGGAATGGCGTCGGTGCCGTACAGCGCATCGTAGAGCGAACCCCAGCGCGCATTGGCGGCGTTGAGCGCATAGCGCGCGTTCATTACCGGCACGACGAGCTGCGGCCCGGCGACGACGGCGATTTCCGGATCGACATTTTCGGTCGAGACGCTGAAGGCCGGACCTTCGGGAACGAGATAGCCGATCTCCCTCAGGAACGCCTTGTAGGCGCCCATGTCGATTGGCGCGCCATTGTCGCGGTACCAGCCGTCGAGCTTTTCCTGCATGGCATCGCGTTTTGCCAGCAGCGCCCGGTTCCTGGGCGCCAGATCATGGACGATGGAGGACAAGCCGTTCCAGAACCGTGCCGCTTCGATGCCAGTGCCGGGCAACGCTTCGTCGACGACGAAGTCATGCAGCTCGCGGGCAATGCGCAATCCGGCGATCTCGATGCGATCGGTCATCAGGGCTACTCCAGATGAAAGGCTTTGCGGGGCGTTTGGCATGTTGGGGGTGCAGGGTCAATTCAGCTTAGGGTGAAGGTGGGGCATTTTAGGCCTTCTTTGAAGACACATCCGTGCGGAGTGTTCTTCATCTGTTTGCGTGCGCCATTCTGAACCGTTCGCTCTACCTCCAACGTCACGGAATGGATCCTAGGGTCTCCGCAACGTCGCTTCGCTCCCGCTCCGCCCTAGGATGACGAAGGCGCAGGATTCAGGTCAGGCCGAGTCGAAAATGGTGGCGTCCGAGAACCGGAGCGGAGCGTACTTAAGGGACGTGAGCACCGGAAGCGCAGGACGCCGCCATTTGCAGGCCGGCCTCACCTGAATCTAAACCGCGATCCTTGGCCTGCCCGAGGCCACCGCCACCACATGCGCTTCGATGAACATGCGCTGCGCTTCGACGGTCGAGACACGGAACTCCGTCGCGACCTCGATCTCGGCGCTGTCGGTGCCGGCATCGCGGGCGCGTTGGGCGACAATCGCCCGCACGTCGGCCTCGGCGGCCGCGATCGCCGCCGCTTCGTCGAGAAAGTCGCGCACCGTTTCGCCCGAGGCAAGCCGGAACAGGCCTTCCTTGGGCTGGCTGACGCGGGCCTCGGCCGAAACCCTGACCTGGCCGACGACGGCGCCGAGCGCGTTGGCGACATCGGTATCCCGGGGCACCACGCAGTCATTGCCGACCAAGGGCGCCAGACCGGCGTAATGCAGAGGGGCCGAAGCGCCCAGCCCAATGACGGGACGGTCGAGCGCGACGCTGAGGCGAGCGATGCCTGGATGCGCATCGACGGCGCGCTGCACCAGCGCGTGCGCCACGGTGGCCGCACCATCGAGCCCGTCCTCGGCAAAGGCGGTTTCCAGGATGTATTCGGCCGACCAGCGCGTCAGCGTCACCAGCACGCGTTCCGAAATCACCTCCGGTGATGCGGCGATCGGCTGGCCACGGCCATCGCGCCTGCGGGCGAACAGTTCGGCGCCAAGGCGGGCGGCGGCGACATCCCAGTTCGCCTGCTTGCCGAGCACATGAGCGGCGTCCGATGGCGTGAAGCCTGAGATATGCACCAGCCCGCGCGAGACCAGCCGGTTCAGGGTGGCATTCTGGGCGTTCGAGGTCAGCAGCCTGTCGAGGGCAAGCGGCGTCGCGCCGATCGCCTCGTAGAGCTTCGCCTCCGGGACGGTCAGCCCCGCCGCGAGCCGGTCCGGCACGCCGGTGCGGACCGCGAAGCGGCCATCCATGCGGCCGGTGTTGGGGGCGCGCAACTGGCGTTCGAGCTCCGCCGTCACCGCCTCGCCATGCGCCATGCCGGCCAGCGCCAGCGGCACCAGGCGGCGCGGCCCGAGCAGGATTTTCGGGTTGAGCGCGCCATCCTCCAGCGTCACCTCGGAATCGCCGCCGAGGCCGAAAGTGCGCATGGCGACCGCCTCGACCATGGTGCGGAAGCCACCGACGGTGGCGCCTTCCGGATCGAGCCGCGGCCGGCCGCCATCGAGCACGGCGACGTCGGTGGTGGTACCGCCAATGTCGGACACCACCGCATTGTCGAGCCCGGTCATGTGGCGGGCGCCGACGAGGCTGGCGGCGGGGCCCGAGAGGATCGTCTCGATCGGCCGCTGGCGGGCAAACGCCGCCGAAACCAGCGCGCCATCGCCACGCACCACCATCAGGGGCGCGGCGATGTCGCGCGCCGCGAGAAAGCCCTCGGTCGCCGCCACCAGCCGGTCGATCATCGAGATCAGCCTGGCGTTGAGCAGCGTGGTGAGCGCCCGGCGCGGACCGCCGAGCTTGGCCGACAGTTCATGGCTGGCCGTGACCGGCAGGCCGGTCCTGTCGCGGATCAGCTCGCGGGCGGCGATCTCATGCGCGGGATTGCGGGTGGCGAAATAGGCGCAGACGGCAAAGCCGGACACCGAGGCGCCGAGTTCCGGCAGCATCGCCTCCAGCCCGGACAGGTCGAGCTTTGCCGCATTGCCGTGCACATCATGGCCGCCGGGACAAAACACCACCGGGTCGGTGCCAAGTGCGGTCTTCAAGCCATCGCGGGCAAGATCGGCCTCGGAAAAGCCGATCATGACCAGCGCCACCCGGCCGCCCTGGCCCTCGACCAGTGCGTTGGTGGCGAGCGTCGTCGACATCGAGACCAGCTTGATGTCAGCCGGATCGGTGCCCGCTTTCTCCAGCACCGCATCGACGGCGCCAGAAATGCCGACGGCCAGATCATGCCGCGTGGTCAGCGCCTTGGCCTTGGCCAGCACCTTGCCCTTGTTCGCTCCCTGCTGGGGACCTTCGGTCTCGGACCACAGCACGGCATCGGTGTAGGTGCCGCCGGTGTCGATGCCGAGGAAGAGAGGTTTTGGCTTGGTCATTTTGGGGCGGGGTCCGGGCAGATTGTTTGGTTGCCTGCCCTTAGCGGATACGGGCTTGCGGATAAAGCCGGGAGAGATGGGCCACAAGCGATCTCCCCCCTCGTGGGGGAGATGTCCGGCAGGACAGAGGGGGGCGCTGTCCCGCCGACCTTGCCGCGGTTATGGCAGCATCAGCCAAGCCCGGCCGCCATAACAATATGCTGGCACACATTATCGATGTCGCGAATGACGTCGTCGTTCCAGAAGCGCAGAACGATTCAGCCGTCTTGCTCCAGGCGCAATGTCCTGGCTTGGTCGCCGGTGATTGGGTCCGCATGCTGGGAGCCATCGACTTCGACGACAAGTTTCTTCTCCGGACAAGCAAAGTCGACAATGTAGCCGGCGATTGGAAATTGCCGGCGGAAGCCAAGCCCCATCAAACAGTGCGCGAAGCTCGTTCCACAGCTTCAATTCAGCTGGTGTCATGACCTTGCGCATCGATCTGGCGTTTGCGCGATGTCTTGGAGGCAAAGGCGTATGAGGCGTTGCACTATTCGCTGCGTGTTGGAGGCAGCGCTCTACGGCGCCCCCCTCTGTCCTGCCGGACATCTCCCCCACGTGGGGGAGATTGGCTACTCACCTATCCCACAAACCCCACCTTCTTATGACTGCCATCGCAGAACGGTTTATTCGCGGAATGGCCGCAGCGGCAAAGGAAGACCTTGGTGGTGCGGTCGACCGTGTGACCGGTGCCGGTGACGATCTCGACATTGCCTTCGAGCTTGAGCGGACCGTTGGGGGTCGGCGTCGCCTTCAGCGGCCCGTCACGGGTCTCCAGCGCGGGCGTGTCCTTCAGCGCCGGTTCGCCGGTGGCGGCAAAGCCCGCCTTGATGTGGCTGTTGTCGCAGAACGGCTTGTTCTGCGAGGCGCCGCAGCGGCAGAGCGTGGCGCGATAAAAAGTCTCGTCACCAAGCACGATCTCGGCATGCACCGCCAGCGGACCATTTTCTCGTAGCCGCACGGTGTTGACCACTGGTGGCTTTTCCTGCGGCCCGCCATCCTTGCGCACATAGGTGATGGCGCCCGAGGGGCAGTTCTCGGCCAGCGCGACGATCTTCTCGACGCTGGCCGCCTCGGGATGGATCCACTGGCCCGGCGCGTTGGGCACGAAGACGTGCGGGTCGCCGAGCACGCAATTGCGCGAGTGGATGCAGCGCTTGCCGGAAAATCCGACGTCGATCTTGTCGCTTTCGACCATGCCAGCCATTGGCGTGCTCCCTGTTTGCCTGGAGCACGCCGCGCCTGAATACGCGGCGTGCCTTGGGTATTTGGACAGGCTATGGCTCCCAGCAGGAAAACCGTCAAGCTGGCAAACCGGTCAGGGGACCAGATCGATCTCCTCGGTCTCGCCGCCGCTGCAGGTATAGCAGCAATCCTCGCATTTTTCCTTGTTGCCGGGGCCGACGCCCCAATAGGTGCCTTCGTCGCCGTCGACCCAGGCGCCATAGCAGATCGATTCGCCTTCGTTGCAGGAAATCGGCAGCTGCTTGGTCTCGCCGTCGTCGAGATAGAAATCCTTGCCATCGCCCGGCCAGACATAGTCGCGGTCCTGGCTGTAGAGCTCGAGGCGCATGGCATTGGGGTGGCTGTTCTTGACGGCGAAGGTGACGTCGCCGGCATGGGCGGCTGGGACAAACAGGACGGCAAGCGAAAACGCGGCGGCAAGCCGGCGCGCGGATGTGAAAGACATGGAAACCCCCGATGTAGAATCGGCCCCCACGGCCGATGGGGGGATCATGGCATGACGCGGGCCGGCGCTAAAGGGATGATGCTGGCAATCCCTGCCAAATCATCGCGGCATTTCGCCTTATCGCTGCCAAAAGGGCAGCTTGGTCGCCTTATCGCTGCCAAAAGGGCAGCTTGGTCGCCTTATCGCTGCCAAAAGGGCAGCTTGGCGATCTCTTCCTCGACCTGCCGTGTCGTCAAGCCGATGTCGTCGATCAGATGCGGATTGGCTTGCGCCATCTGCTTCAGCTGCCAGCGAAAATGTGCCTGCTCGCGCCAGGCAGCGATGGCGTTTCGCAAGCTCGCCAGGCTGTAGCGCCGACGCGGCGCGTGCGTGGAACTTGCGGGCATTCCCGGCCGCAGTGCCTGCGGGACCGAAGCAAGGATATGGTTCATGACAACCTCCGTGGGGCCGGACTTGATGGCCCTCGAGCTGAAAGAGGTTGAATTCTGCCGGATACGAACGCTGCCGTAATTAAACCCTCCCAAATAGTTCTCAAAAGTTCCAAACCGGCGTCTAACGCTTTGTTTTCACGCAATTCCCTGGCAATGCGCTACACGCTTCTCCGCTTCGCGTTTTGCCTCGAATTGCTCTATAGATGCGCCGATGCAGGGAGAGCGCTTTGCCTTTGGCCCGTTCGTGCTCGATGCCGGTGCGGGAACGCTGCTCCGGAACGATGCCCCCGTGGCCATCGGCTACCGCGGGCTGAAGCTGCTCGCGGCGCTGGTCGCAAGATCCGGCGAAATCCTCGAGAAGACCGAACTGATGGACGCGGCATGGCCGGGCACAGCCGTCGAGGAAGGCAACCTCACCGTCCAGATCGCGCAGCTGCGCAAGCTGCTTGGCCCGCCCGGCATTGCGGGTGAAGGGAGCGGTGAATGGATCGCCACCGTTCCGCGCGTCGGCTACCGTTTCACGGCGGCCGTCGAACACCTCAATGGCGCCAAGCGAAAACCGTTGCCGCTGCCTGACAAGCCATCGATAGCGGTGCTGCCCTTCGTCAATTTCAGCAACGATGCCGGGCAGGACGCCTTCTGCGACGGCTTGACCGAAGACCTGATCACCGACCTGTCGAGGATCTCCGGCCTGTTCGTCATCGCGCGCAATTCGACCTTTGCCTACAAGGGAAAGGCGATGGACGTGCGCGAGATCGCCAGGGAACTCGGCGTCCGCTATCTGCTGGAGGGCAGCGCGCGGCGCGATGCGGGGCGCGTGCGCATCAACGCGCAGCTGGTCGACGCGGCGAGCGGCGATCATCTGTGGGCGGAGCGCTTCGACCGCGGCCTGGACGATATCTTTGCCGTCCAGGACGAGGTGACCGCCAAGATCGTGGAGGCGCTGCTCGGCCGGCTGCGCGCGCCGCCGCCACGCAACCGGCCCACCAATCTCGACGCCTACGATCTGTGCGTGCGGGCGCGCAAGCTGATCGACGATTCGCCGCAGACGGCGCGCGAAGCGCATCTGATGCTGACGCGCGCGGTCGCGCTCGATCCCAGCTACGCCGAGGCCTATCGCTGGCTCGCCATGAACCACTGGATGGGATGGGTGCATTGGGGCGCTCCGGTCGACCCCAACCGCCGCATTGCCCTGGATCTGGCGCTCAAGGCGGTCGCGATCGATCCCAACGATGCCGGCTGCCACTGGGTGCTCGGCAATCTGCTTGCCTATGAGCATGATTTCACCGAGGCGGATGCCGAATTCGCCAGGACCTTCGAACTCGACCCCAACGAGGCCGACGCCTGGGCGACATTGTCCGATATAACGACGCTCGCCGGGCGGGTCGAGCAAGGCCTTGAGCACATTCGCAAGGCGTTCCGGTTGAACCCGTTTCCGGCGAGCTGGTACTATCTGACGCTCGGCCAGGCGCAATATGCGGCGCGTGACTATGAAGCAGCCATCGAGACGCTGCGCCGGGACGAGACCTACCGCACCAGTTCACGCCGCTTCCTGGCGGCGAGCCTTGCGCAACTTGGCCGGCTCGACGAGGCGCGCGCCGAGGTCGAGCTGTTCCTCGTCGGCAACCCGCATTTCACCACCAGCCATTGGGTCTGGACCGAGCCCTTCCGCGACGACGCGACGCGCGCGCATTTCATCGAGGGCTTCCGCAAGGCCGGCCTTCCAGACTGACGCGTCGGAATAACCGCCTGCACGAGATCCCTGATCACGGCACCAGGTCGATCGTCTCTGTCGTGTGTTCCACGCAAATGAAGCAGCAGGTATCGCAAGGCTGGTCGTTGTCCGGCCCGACGCCGGCGGAAATCTTGTCATTGCCCTCGACCCAGGCGCCATAGCAGATGCGTTCGCCCTGGTTGCAGGAGATCGGCACTGATTTCTGCGAGCCCGGATCGACGAGAAACACCTTGTCGCTGCCCGGCCAGACGGTCTCGCGGTCGCGGCTGAACAGCTCGACCGCGACCCCCTCCTTGCGCAGGTTCTTGATGAAGAAGGCCATGTCGGCGGCCTCGGCCGAATTGGCCAGGACCAGTGCCGCCAGCGCAACCATGCGAAACAGCGTCACCGCCGACCTCCCCCGAATCATCGCGGGCAGGTTCGCACGCCTGCCGGGAACTAGGAAGACACGCGGCCGTCCGCGGTGATCTCACGCCCCAGCCTCACCACTTCACGCACCAGCAGATCGAGATCGTCACGTCGGGTGCGATGGTTGGTGATCGCCACGCGCAGCCAGTGCCCGCCATGCACGGTGGTGTCGGAGAGGGCCGCGATGCCTTGCTCCTGCAGCCGCAGCATGATCTCGATGTTGAGCGCCTTGAGCGCTTCGCCCGCCAAACCGGGCAGGTAGCGGAAGCAGACGATGTTGATGGTCGGCGCCGCCGCCAGCTCCAGCGACGGCTCGGCTTCGATCAACCCGGCCAGATAGGAGACCTGCGCGATGTTCTGGTCGATCAGGCGGCCGAATTTTTCGACGCCATGTTCCTTCAACGCCATCCACACTTTCAGGGCGCGAAAGCCGCGCGAGGTCTGCAGGCCATAGTCGTGCAGCCATTCGCCTGAGGCCAGGCCGCGCGGCGTCGATTCCAGATATTCGGGCGTCACCGCGAAGGTCCGGCGGTGCGCGGCGGCATCCCTGACCAGCGCACAGCCGACCTCGAAGGGCGCATGCAGCCATTTGTGCGGATCGAGCGCGATCGAATCGGCCCATTCGACGCCAGCGACGCGATGCTTGTTGTCAGGCGCGATGGCGATCAGCGCGCCGATGCAACCGTCGACATGGAACCACAGGCCTTCCTCATGCGCGAGTTTGGCCAGCGCCTTGAGGTCGTCGATCGCCCCGGTGTTGACCGTGCCGGCATTGCCGATGAGGCAGGCCGGCGTGAACCCGGCTGCCCGGTCCTCCGATATCGCGCTGCGCAGGGCCGATATGTCGATGCGCAGCCCGGCATCGGTCGCAATCCGGCGCAGCGCCCGGTTGCCCAAGCCGAGCGCTTCCATGGCCTTGCGGTGGCAGGAATGGATCTGGTCCGAGCCGTAGAAGCGCAGCGGTTTTTCGATCGCGGCTACGCCGTGCTCACGCACGTCGATGCCCGCCTTGGTGTTGCGCGCCACCGTCAGGCCGATGATGTTGGCCATCGAGCCGCCACTGACCAGCGTGCCGGAGGCCGATGCCGGAAAGCCGAGCATCTCCTTGCACCAGTTCACCACCTGGCTGTCCATCAGCCCGGCGGCATGGTTGCCGCCGCCGAGATTGGAGCCCTGGATCGCCGCCAGGAAATCGCCGAGCGCGCCGGTGAAGTTGCTCGATCCCATGTACCAGGACCAGAAGCGCGGGTGGATGTTGCCCATCGGGTAGGACATCACGGTGCGGGAGACGTCCTCGTAGACAGCGGCAAGCGGTGCCGGCGAGCGCGGCAACGGGGCGGTGAAGAAGTCCCGCAGCTGGCCGGGCATCTCCCGCCATACGGGGCGGTCGCGCAGCTCGCGCAGATAGTCGACGGCATCATCGACGACCCGATGCGACAGGGCCTGGACATCGGCCCAGTCGGCGGGGTCGAGCGTTTCCTCGGCCACCATGTCGAGATGGTCGTGCGCGACGTCCATGACAACCTCCCGTCAAGCCGCCGGGAATTGGCAGCCGGGCGTCGAGCGCGACAGGGCGATCTCGTCGGCGTCCATTTCGGCCTCGATGCCGTCGAACAATGGTGTCGACATGTAGCGCTCGCCAGTGTCGGGCAGCATGCACAGGATCACCGACCCGGCCGGAGCCTTCTCCGCGACTTGCCGCGCAACGGCGAAGGTGGCGCCGCCGGAAATGCCGGTAAAAATACCTTCCTTCTGGGCCAGCGCCCGCGCCCATTTGATGCCCTCCGGCCCGGCGATCGGCATGACCTCGTCATAGAGGCTGGCGTCGATCGCTTCCTGCAGGACATTGGGGATGAAGTCCGGCGTCCAGCCTTGGACGGGATGCGGCTCGAAGGCCGGATGGCTGGCGGCGGGAGCGCCATCGGCACCGCGCGGCTGCGCCTTGCCGCTGCCGATCAGTTGCGCATTGGCCGGCTCGGAGAGCACGATGCGTGTATCGGGCCGTTCGCGGCGCAAGACGCGCGCCACGCCGACGACGGTGCCGCCGGTGCCATAGCCGGTGACGAAGCAGTCGAGCCGCGAGCCGGCGAAATCGTTGACGATTTCGCGCGCGGTCGTCGCCTCGTGGATGGCGGCGTTGGCGACCGTCTCGAACTGGCGGGCAAGGAACCAGCCATTGGCCTCGGCCAGCTCGACCGCCTTCTTGTACATGCCAAAACCCTTTTCGGCGCGGGGCGTCAGCACCACCTTGGCGCCGAGCATGCGCATCAGCTTGCGGCGCTCGACGGAAAAGCTGTCGGCCATGGTGACGACCAGCGGATAGTTTTTTTGCGCACAGACCATGGCAAGGCCAATCCCGGTGTTGCCGCTGGTCGCCTCGACCACGGTCTGGCGCGGCTTCAGCGCGCCGCTGCGTTCGCCCTCCTCGATGATGTTGAGCGCCAGCCGGTCTTTCACCGAGGCCGCGGGGTTGAAGAACTCGGCCTTGACATAGATGGCCGCATGGGCCGGCGCGAGATTGTTGATGCGCACCGCCGGCGTGTCGCCGACCGTGTCGAGAATGCTGTCGAACAGGCGACCGCGCCCGGCAGTGGTCCTGATTTTCTGTTTGTTCAACATCGTTGATCTCCTCGATCGTGTTCATCTTCACGGGCCGGTTACAAACCGGCGCGTTGGGCGGCGAGGTTTCGAGACCTTGCCGCGCTAGGACTGACGTGCCGGCGATGCGGCAATGAGCGCGGCTGGCGCGAAATTCGCCGCCGGATGCGCCATGTCGTGTTTGGTGATAGAGCAAGGGCCGACAGGCCAGCGTGGGAGCAGGCGTGGAAACGGACGTGGAATCCGCACCATCGAGACAGGACGGCGGCATGCCGTGCCTGTTGGTGCGGCTGCTCGGACCGCTGACGATCACGCATAACGGCGTGCCGATGGCACTGCCGGCGTCGCGCAAGCTGCGGGCGCTGCTTGCCTATCTGGTGCTGGCGCCACATCCGGTAGGGCGCGGCCGCCTGTGCGAGCTTCTGTGGGATGTGCCCAACGATCCGCGCGGCGAGTTGCGCTGGTGCCTCAGCAAGTTGCGCGGCGCTCTCGACACGCCGGACCGGCGCCGTGTCCGCTCGCAAGACGATACTGTCGCGCTCGATCTCAGCGGCTGCCTCGTCGATGTACTGGAGATCGGCCATGCCGCCACGCACGGGATCGACGCGCTGGATGCGGAGCGGTTGCGGGCGCTGGCAAAACTCTTCGCGGGCGATTTCCTCGACGGGCTGGAGCTCGAACGCAGCCCGCACTTCAACAGCTGGCTGATGGGCCAGCGCCGCCGCTTCCGGTCCGTCCACGCGGCGGTGCTGGAACAGCTCGTCGCGAGCCTGCCAGCGGACTGCGACGAGGCGATCGCGCATCTCGACAGATGGGTGGAACTCGCGCCTTTCGACGCGCGCGCGCATGCGAGGCTGCTGGCGAGCCTCGCCAGGCGCGGCGAGATCGCCGCGGCCGAAAAGCACCTGGCGGCGGCGGCACGGTTGTTCGAATCGGAAGACCTGGATTTCGCGCCGCTCCGGTCAGCCTGGCGGATGATCCGTGACGAGCAGCCGGCTGCCTGGCCGCGGGTCCAGCCGGCCTGCCGGTCCACGGCGGCGCAATTGGCGCCCCCGTGCGACCCTGGTCCGGTCGAGCCGAGCCATGCATCGCTGGCGGTGATGCCGTTCGTCGAGGAATCCGGCCTGCGCGGTGGGCTGGCCGACGGCCTCACCCACGACATCATCACCCGTCTCGCCAAGCTGCGGGATTTCTTCGTCATCGCGCGCGGATCGGTGTTCGCGCTGGCCGACAGGCGTATCGCGCCCGAGGAGGCAGGCCGCCGGCTGAAGGTCGACTATGTCGCCGCCGGCACGGTGCGCAGCGCCGCTGGCCGTCTTATCGTCAGCGTCGAACTCATCGAGGTGCGCACGGCAAGGATCGTCTGGGCCGAGACCTTCGAGCGCCGGCCGGACGACATCTTCGCCGTGCTTGACGATATCGGCGACAGCATCGTGTCGTCGATCTCGGCCGAGATCGAAACGGTCGAGCGCAACCGCGCCCTGCTGAAGGCGCCCAACTCGCTCAATGCGTGGGAGGCCTATCACCGCGGCCTCTGGCACATGTACCGCTTCACCCAGGCCGAGAACGAAACGGCGCGGCATTTCTTTGCCACGGCCTTGCAGCTCGATCCGACCTTCGCCCGCGCCTATGCCGGCCTGTCTTTCACCCACTGGCAGAACGCCTTCCAGCGCTGGGGCGACCGCGACCGCGAAAGCGCGCTGGCGTTCGAGAGCGCCGGCCAGAGCCTGCTGGTCGACGACCACAATCCGGCCGCGCACTGGGCGATGGGGCGGGCGCTGTGGCTGCGCGGCGAACAGGACGGGTCGCTCTCCGAATTGGGGCGGGCCGTGGACCTCAGCCCGAATTTCGCGCTCGGCCATTACGCGCTGTCCTTCGTCCACTCGCAATCGGGCGACCCGCGGGCGGCGATAAGCTCGTCGGACCATTCGCGGCATCTCAGCCCCTTCGACCCGTTGCTGTTCGGCATGCTGGGGTCACGCGCCATGTCGCATGTCCGGCTCGGCCAGTTCGAGGAGGCGGCCGAATGGGCGCTGAAGGCGGCGGCGCGGCCCAATGCCCATACCATCATCCTGGCGATCGCCGCGCACTGCCTGGCGCTTGCCGGCCGGCTCGACGAGGCACGCGGCTTCGCCGCCGCCATCCGCAAGACGCTGCCGGACTACCGCGCCGACGATTTCATCGGCACGTTCCGCTTCGAGCCCGACGCCGAGGCGCTGTTCCGGCAAGGCGCCAGGCGGATCGGGCTCGGCTGATCGCTTGAGCGGCCCCCGTTAACGCTTCCGGAAGGAGTTGCTTAACCGTTCACCGCTATGTGACCTCCGGGGGGTCCATGGCAAAGTGAGTATGATGAGCAACAGCCCCGACAAGCGCAACGAATGGCGCGCCATTCTTCATGTGCAGGCCCGTATTGCCGTGCTGTTTGTCCCCGTTGTGGCCAGCCTGCTGCTCATCGCCGCGCTTGCTGGCAACGATCGCAAGTCGGTTCCCGACGTCGACCGAACGGTTACCGGGTCGGTGCGGTAAATCAGGCCGAACCGGCTTTTTCCCGGCTCTCCGGGCGCTCAATAAAACCTTGGGATCGGACCGTTCTGGGGCGTGGTACGGTCGCCGAGGTCGAGAAAGATCTCGTCGACATAGCACCAGCCCCAGCCTTCCGGCGGGTCATAGCCCTCTATGACGGGATGGCTGGTGGCATGAAAATGCTTGGTGGCGTGGCGGTTGGGCGAGTCGTCGCAGCAACCGACATGGCCGCAGGTGCGGCAGAGCCGCAGATGCACCCACCACGAGCCGCTCTTCAGGCATTCCTCGCAGCCAAGCGCGCTCGGCGTCACGTCCTTGACATCAGCCGCGTGTCTGCACTCGTCAGCCATCACACTCTCCCCACAGGTTGAGGCGCGTCGGCAAGGCTGCCTTCCCGCGCGAGAAATGCATGCAATGCCGCCACCACCTGGGCGCCTTCGCCGACGGCAGCTGCGACACGTTTGACAGAGCCGGAGCGCACGTCGCCGATGGCGAACACGCCGCTGCGGCTCGTCTCCATAACGCCATGCGCCGATGCTATGTCCGATCCGGTGCGGATGAAACCCCTGGCATCCAGCGCCACGTCGGATTGAGCGAGCCAATCGGTGTTCGGATCGGCGCCGATGAACAGGAAGAGATGGCGGATCGGGCGCGTCGTCACCGCGCCGCTCGAGCGGTCGCGCCAGCGGACAGTGGCGAGATTGCCTTCCTCGCCGTCCAGCGCCTCGACCTCGGCGCCGGTCAGCACCTCGATGTTCGGCTGCGCCCTGATGCGCTCGACGAGGTAACGCGACATCGAGGCCTCGAGACTGCCGCCACGCGCCAGCAGCGCCACCTTCCTGACATGGCTGGCCAGGTAGACAGCCGCCTGGCCGGCCGAATTGCCGGCGCCGACCAGCGCCACTTCCTGGCCGCCGCAAAGCCGTGCTTCGATGGGCGAGGCCCAATAATGCACGCATGTGCCCTCGAACTCAGCGAGGTTGTCGACATCGAGACGGCGGTAGCGCGCGCCGCTGGCGATCACCACCGAGCGCGTGCGCACCGTCTCGCCGTCGCCGACAGCAAGCTGGTAACGCGCGCCGCCGGTGGCGGCACCGAGCAGCTTCACCTCATCGGGGATGACCATCTCGACGCCGAATTTCTGCGCCTGGTTGTAGGCACGCGCCATCAGCTCCATGCCGGTGATGCCCGTGGGGAAGCCGAGATAGTTCTCGATGCGCGCGGAAGCGCCGGCCTGGCCGCCAAAGGCGCGGCAATCGAGCACGATGGTCGACAGCCCTTCCGAGGCCGCGTAGACCGCCGCCGCCAGCCCGGCCGGGCCGGCGCCGACGATGGCGACGTCATAGACTTTGCCGGCGTCGACCGGCCGCAGCAGGCCGATGCAGCGGGCGAGGTCCTTCTCCGCCGGATTGAGCAGCAGCCTGCCGTTCGGGCACAGCACGACCGGCAAGTGGTGCGGATCGACATGGAAGTGCTCGAACAGGGTCTTCGCGCAAGGATCGGTTTTGGAATCGAGCACGCGGTGAGGCTGACCGCTGCGGGCGAGAAACCCCTGCAGGCGCAGGACATCGCCATTGTCGGCCGGCCCGACGATGATGGGACCGATCGTGCCGCTCTCGAGCAGCCCGACGCGGCGCAGGATCAGCGCCCGCATGATACGCTCGCCGAGATTGGCCTCCTGCACCATCAGGTCGCGCAGCCTCTGCGAGGGAATGACGAACGCCTCGACCGGCTCGGCGGCCTCGGCATTGACCAGCGAGGGGCGGGCCGAAAGCTGCGCCAGCTCGCCGACGAAGCTGCCAGGGCCATGGGTGACGATCGTTTCGCGTCTGCCGAGCTTGCCGTCCTGGGTGATGTCAACCTTGCCCGACAGGATGACGATCAGCCCCGGGGACACATTGCCGGCCTCGAAAATGTGCTCGCCGGCGGCATAGGCGCTGGCCTCGCCGAACCGGCGCATGCGATCGATGTCCGCCTCGGCCAGCGTTGGGAAGGCCTGGTCACGGCGGGCGCCGAAGATCGCGGTGCTGGATTGAGACATGTTTGCGAACGTAGCGAAGCGGGCGCGCGGTTTGAAGCGGTTTGTTCGGGGACTGGCCAGGAGGCGAGGTCATCGCGCAAGAAAAAAGCCCGGGCGAACCGGGCTTTTCTCAAAATTTCTGAACCGAACATTTGGTTCGAAACGGGAATTTGGTGCCCAGAAGAGGACTCGAACCTCCACTCCTTGCGGAACACGGACCTGAACCGTGCGCGTCTACCAATTCCGCCATCTGGGCTGGTGCGGGCTCAATAAGCGGGCAAGCGATTGCTGTCAACGCGCTTTTTTCGAGGGCTGATGCTCGCCGGCTCAGTTTCGAGCGTCGGCGCCGCCCCTCACCTGCCTGCCGGCATCCTCTCCCCGTATAGTGACGGGGAGAGGAACGCTCTCAGCCTTCCAGCACTTCCTTGGACGCCACCGTCGAATCGGCGTTGAGCGTGTAGATGACCGGCACACCTGTGCCGAGCTCCAGCTTGACGATTTCCTCGCCCGACTTGCCGTCCAGCGCCATGATCAGCGCGCGCAGCGAATTGCCGTGGGCGGCGACCAGCACCGTGCCGCCGCGCAGCACATGCGGCTGCAGATCGTGCAAGTAATAGGGCCAGACGCGGGCTCCGGTGTCCTTCAGGCTTTCGCCGCCGGGCGGCGGCACATCGTAGGAGCGGCGCCAGACATGCACCTGCTCCTCGCCCCATTTCTGGCGCGCGTCGTCCTTGTTGAGGCCGGAGAGGTCGCCATAGTCGCGTTCGTTCAGCGCTTGGTCGCGGATGGTCTGCAGGTCGCTCTGGCCGACCGCGTCGAGAATGTGCTGGCACGTCTTCTGCGCCCGGACCAGCGCGGAGGTGAAGGCGATGTCGAATTTCAGGCCGCGCGCCTTGAGTTTTTGGCCGGCGGCCTTGGCCTCGGCATGGCCCTGCTCGGTCAGGTCGACGTCACGCCAGCCGGTGAACAGGTTTTTCAGGTTCCATTCGCTCTGGCCGTGGCGCACGAGCACGAGGGTTCTCGACATTTTTGCTCCTCTGGGGTCTGGGCAATTCCAGGAAAGGTGCGTAGCGGCTTTCCCGCAGGACTTGCGTAAGACGAAGATGGTTCAGGGTCGTTTCAGGCAAGCCCAAGCACGTCCCGCATTGAGTAAAGGCCCGGTTTTTTCCCCCGCGCCCACAGTGCGGCCTTGACCGCGCCGCGGGCGAAGATGGCGCGGTCCTCGGCATGGTGGGACAGCGTGATGCGCTCGCCGGTGCCGGCCAGGATCACGCTGTGGTCACCGACCACCGAACCGCCGCGCAGCGTGGCAAAGCCGATCGAGCCGGTTTTTCGCACACCCGTATGGCCGTCGCGTGAACGCACATCATTGCCGGCAAGCGCGATGCCGCGCCCGGCGGCTGCGGCCTCGCCGAGCAGAAGCGCCGTGCCCGAAGGCGCGTCGACCTTGTGCCTGTGGTGCATTTCGAGGATCTCGATGTCGAAATCATCGGCGTCGAGCGCGCGCGCCGCCTGTTCGACCAGCACCGCCAGCAGGTTAACGCCGAGGCTCATATTGCCCGACTTGACGATGGTCGCGTGGCGCGCGGCCGCAGCGATTTTCGCATTGTCCTCGGCTGAACAGCCGGTCGTGCCGATGACATGGACGATGCGCGCCTGCGCCGCGTAGCCGGCGAACGCGACCGTCGAGGCCGGGGTGGTGAAATCGAGCACGCCATCGGCCTTGGCGAAGACCGGCAGCGGATCACTGCCGATCGGCACGTCGATGCGGCCGACGCCGGCCAGTTCGCCCGCATCCTTGCCCAGATGGGGCGAATCCGCGCGCTCGACCGCGCCGATGACGCGGGCGCCCGGAATGGCGTGGATGGCGCGGATCAGGGTCTGGCCCATGCGGCCGGCCGCGCCGACCACCACAAGGCCCATATCGCTTGCCGGCGCGCCTGATGTTGCCGATGTTTCGCTCATGCCGTGCTCCCGGCGATGTTCTGGGTCTCTAATTCCTGAACCGAAGTCTCGGCCGGCGCGCTGTCGTCGACAAGCCCCAGACCCTTGACGCCCTGTATCCGGTGGAAGCGGGCATAGATGCTGTTCGGATCGGCCATCAGCGTCGCATGCGTGCCTTCCTCGACCAGCCGTCCCTCTTCCAGCACGATGATGTGGTCGGCATTGACCACCGTCGACAGCCGATGCGCTATGACGATCGTCGTGCGGCCTTCCATGACATGCGTCAGCGCCTCTTGGACGCGCGCCTCCGCCTCGTTGTCAAGCGCCGAGGTTGCCTCGTCGAGCAGCAGGATCGGCGCCTGGCGCACGATGGCGCGGGCGATCGAGACGCGCTGGCGCTGGCCGCCGGAAAGGGTCGAGCCACCTTCGCCGACCGGCGTGTCGTAACCTTGCGGCTGCTGGCGGATGAACTCGTCGGCTGCCGCCTGTTTTGCCGCCTGCTCGATCTCGGCGTCCGTGGCCGACAGGCGGCCGTAGCGGATGTTGTCGCGGATCGTGCCCTCGAACAGATAGGGCGCCTGCGCTACATAGGCGATCGACTGCCGCAGCGAATGCTTGGTCACCTTCGAGATGTCCTGGCCATCGACCACGATACCGCCCTGGTCGACGTCGTAGAAGCGCTGCAAGAGCGCCACCAGCGTCGATTTGCCGGCGCCCGACGCACCCACGATCGCCGTCACCTTGCCGGCGGCGGCGGTAAAGCTCAGGTCCCTCAGCACCGGCATGTCGGCGTTGTAGCCGAACGTCACATTTTCGAAGCGCACCTCGCCTGTGGTGATCCTGGCCTCGACCGCATCGGGCGCGTCGCCCTGTTTCGGTTCCAGGTCGAGCAACTCGTAGATCATGCGCGCGTTGACCAGCGCACGTTCCATGCCCACCTGTGTGCGCGCCAGGCGTCTTGCCGGGTCGTAGGCCATGATCAGCGCGGTGATGAAGGAAAACACCGCGCCCGGTGGTTGCCCAAGCACCAGCGCCCGGTAGCCGGAATAGGCAAGCACGGCGGTAATAGCGAGACCGCCCAGAATCTCTGAAATCGGCGACAGCCGCTCCGAGACGCGGGCGATCTTGTTGTTACGCTGTTCGGCCGTATCCGCCATGATGCCTATGCGGCGCGCCAGCTCCTGCTCCAGGGTGAAGGCCTTGACGATGGCGATGCCTTGCGTGGCCTCCTGCACGGAACCGTTCAGCCGCGAATTGATCAGCACGGATTCCCGGTTGATACGCCGCAATCGGCGGGTGATGTAGACGACGGCCCAGATCAGCGGCGGGCCGATCAGCAGCGAGCTGAGCGACAACACCGGATCCTGGTAGATCATGACGCCAACGAGAGCGACCAGCGTGACCGCATCGCGGCTGATGGAGGTCAGTGTCAGCGACAGTAGATCGCGGACGCCGCCGACATTCTCGTTGACCTGTGCCGCCAGCCGACCGGAACGCGTATCGTTGAAGAAGTTGACGCCGAGCTTCATCAGATGGTCGAAGCTGCGCTTCTGGTAGCGCGCGACCAGATTGTTGCCGATCTTGGCCAACGCCACGGCCTGGCCGTAACCGGCGAAGCCGCGCAGCAGGGAAGCTCCCATGAAACCGGCGCAGATCCAGACGATCATGTCGCCGCGCCGTTCGTAGAATATCTGGTTGATCATCGGGGCCATGATCCACGCCGTGAAGGCAGTGGTGCCGGAAACAATCAGCAAGCAGGTGACGGCGACGACATAGGACCAGCGATGATCGCGGCCATTTTCGGAGAGGATGCGGCGCAGCACGGCGTTGACCTCGCCAATGCTGGCTTTCTGCTTGTTTGGAGCTTGAAGTGTCAAATCGGGAGCTTCGTGGGTTTTCCGCCTGGGACCGGGCTGCAATTCGGCACTCCTCTTAGCGCCATGAGGCCGGCTTGCCTATGCCCGCGGCTGATTAACTTCGTCGCGGGCGGCTCAAGCGCGCCCACGCGGCAATAGGCACATCCCGTCGAGGAGCTAGGCCTGCCAGCGCCGGCCCGAGGTCTGGACGCCGAACAGCGAGGGGTTCCTGGCATAGGCGGCGAGGCCGAGAAGGGCGGCCAGCGGATGGGTGATGACATAGACCGGCATGGTGCGCATCAGCGCGCTGTGCGGCGCCTTGTCCTCGAAGGCGGCGCGGAAATTGCCCTCCTTCAGCGCCGGCACGATCTTTTGCGCGATGCCGCCGGTGAGGAACACCCCACCACGGCTCATGAACACCAAGGCAAGGTCGCCAGCGGTACGGCCGAGGCAGGTAACGAAAGTCTCCAGCGCTTCCTGCGCCACCGGATCGGTCTTGGCCAGCGCCGCGGCGGTGACCTCGGCCGGCGTGGTGAAGGGCGCCGGCTTGCCGTCGGCCCTGGCCACGGCGCGGTAGACGTTGACGAGGCCGCGTCCGCACAGGATCTGTTCGCCCGAAATGCGGCCCTCGAGCTTCTCTATATGCGGGAAGATCTCGAAATCGCGCGGCGTGCGCGGCCCGATGTCCATATGGCCGCCTTCGCCGGGTACGGGAATCCAGTGATGCAGCGCGTGGACCAGCCCGGCGACGCCGAGACCGGTTCCCGGACCCAGCACCACGCGGCCGGCATTGGGCTCGGGCGTGCCGCCGCCGATCTTTTCCATATGCTCTTCGCCGAGCGCGACGACGGCCAGCGCCTGCGCCTCGAAATCGTTGAGCACGACGATGTCGCTCAAGCCCAGATTGGCGAACATCTGCCTCGGCTTGACCACCCAGGGACAGTTGGTGAGCTCGATCTCGTCGCCGTCGACCGGACCGGCAACCGCCAGCACCGCCGAATTGGGCCGAACCGAGGAGCGGTCGAGCACGGCCGCCTGGATCGCCTCGTCGATGGTGGTGTAATTGGCGGTCTGGACGATGGTCGGCTCGCCGGCCTCGGAATTGGCGTCGAGCACGATCGAAAAGCGCGCATTGGTGCCGCCGATATCGCCGATCAGGATCGGAAACCGCAGCAAGGTGTCGTCTTGGCCTGTGCCTGGCATGCTCTCGTCCGTTCCCCGTCCGGGCTACGTGCCGCTGTTTGCCCGTTGACTAGCGCATGGCCTTGCAAAGGGAAAGGCGCTTGCTTTCAGTTCCAGACAATCGCTTCAAATTTGAATCCGATCCTTGCGCCGTCGGCGCCGCCCCTCACCTGCCTGCCGGCACCCTCTCCCCGTATAGCGACGGGGAGAGGGGCGCTGTCATCGATGGTTTCGCCAATCGCTGACGTGGCAAGGAGGGCGCCAAGGCTGCGGCCAGCTGTCCAGCCGATAGATGGGTAACAGATTGAACCGGATACATAGGTAACAGTTCTCCCCTATGCATCCGCCGCAGCGCCAAGCGGTTTGGTTGGCGCGGCGCTGCGGCGGACGAGCTTCATACGTCTGGTGTCGATGATGCCAAGCGGATAATCATGGAAGGTAAGTGCCCATTGGCCGTCC
>NZ_SRTH01000236.1:0-289 GCF_004792065.1 Mesorhizobium sp. M8A.F.Ca.ET.165.01.1.1
CACCTTCCCGTTGAAGTCGAGCACCAGGGCCGGTGTGCCCGCCGTCGTCACCGAGCCGCCGCCCTTGAGGCCAAGGCCGGCCCCGTCGCTGATATTGGCGTCGAAGGCGAGCTTGTTGCCGGCAAAATTTCCCGACGACGACACGTTCATGCCGCCGAGGCCGGCGCCGCGCGTTTGCGAGGTCTGCACGCCGGAAGCATCGATGTTGAAGGCAACCGACGGGCTCGCCGGCGCGCCGGTGACCTTGACCGTGCCGGAGATTGAGCCGGCCGCGTCGAGCCCCTTCGAG
>NZ_SRTH01000237.1:0-288 GCF_004792065.1 Mesorhizobium sp. M8A.F.Ca.ET.165.01.1.1
GTTCGGCGGCCGGCTGGCCCATCCGAGCTCGACCAGCACCGCGCCGATGATGCCGAAATCCGAATGGTAGATCCACTTCCAGATATAGGACGCGGCGACCGCGCTGATGACCCAGGGAATGATGAGGATAGCGCGCAGCACGCCGCGGCCGATGAAGTCGCGATGGAGCGCCAGCGCGGCGGCAAACCCGAGCACGAAGGAAAAGAAAGTCGAGGCTGCTGTCCAGATCAGGGTGTTGAAGGTGACCTGCCAGAACACCCCGCTGGTCAGGATGGCCGTATAGTTGCT
>NZ_SRTH01000238.1:0-288 GCF_004792065.1 Mesorhizobium sp. M8A.F.Ca.ET.165.01.1.1
GCTGCTCCGGCGTGCGGACGAACCCGTCCGGCGGGCGGCGATAGATCTGGCCGCCCGCGCGATGCGCTTCGTCGATCACCACCGGATGAAGCCCGGCTTCGACCAGCGTGGCGGCAGCCCTTATACCGGCCGGACCGGCGCCGACGATCACGATCCGTTGCGGTGAGATCTCGCTCACGGCCAGCTCTCCGGCGGCGTCGTGCGCAGCCGCATGCCCTCAGCTATGGGGCTTGTGCACGCGCGCAAGCGCGGCCCCTCTTCCTGCCAGACCCAGCAATCCTGCCATGC
>NZ_SRTH01000239.1:0-288 GCF_004792065.1 Mesorhizobium sp. M8A.F.Ca.ET.165.01.1.1
GCGTTCTCGACTCCACCCGCGTCTATCGCCTCTCGCGCGCAGTCGCCGTCGACATCAACATCATGGACTATGTCGAGGCCGCCAAATTGCGCGGCGAAGGCGAAGGTTGGATCATCTTCCGCGAGATCCTGCCCAACGCGCTGTCACCGCTGATCTCCGAGCTCGGCCTGCGCTTCATCTATGCCGTGCTGTTCTTGTCGACGCTCTCCTTCCTCGGCCTTGGCGTGCAGCCGCCTGACGCCGACTGGGGCGGCATGGTCAAGGAAAACAAGGACGGCATCGTCTTCG
>NZ_SRTH01000240.1:0-288 GCF_004792065.1 Mesorhizobium sp. M8A.F.Ca.ET.165.01.1.1
GCCGATCATGGTCAGCGGCGTGCTGCGCATGGTCGGCGACATCGTATCGCGCCGGTACTGGGAAGCGACCTGGCGCGCGACGTCATTGATGCCGCTGGGCGCCTGACCTTCGGCCGGGCCGTCGAATTTGCGCACCGCATCGATGGAAAAGCGATGCGCGGGATCGATCTCGTTCATGGGATTGTCCGCGAGCTACGCGCAAACGGATACCAAAAGAGAGCTAAGAAAGCCTTGAAACAACCGGTGGTTTTGGAGCTGTATCATTGTCGGCGACGACCGACGCCAAGT
>NZ_SRTH01000241.1:0-287 GCF_004792065.1 Mesorhizobium sp. M8A.F.Ca.ET.165.01.1.1
AAGAAGGGAGCGACTTTCGAGGATTATGTCGGCGAGCGCGGCCTGGTGAAGCGCGGGAAGAAAAAGTGGCGCAAATACGTTTTCGACGTGGTCGACAGGCTTCGCGCCGCCCTGCAGCCGGACTACATCGTGATCGGCGGCGGCAATGTCGACAAGCTCGATGAATTGCCCGAAAAGTCCCGGCGCGGCGACAACACTCGCGCCTTCGAGGGTGGATTTCGTCTGTGGCGCGACAAGGCACTGATCGTCTGATATTGTTACAATTCAGTATAATTGTTCAAAATAGC
>NZ_SRTH01000242.1:0-286 GCF_004792065.1 Mesorhizobium sp. M8A.F.Ca.ET.165.01.1.1
CAGGGACAATAGGCCTTCGCTGGACCCCTTCAATCTCGGCAAGGGCTGGAACGGCTACGACTTCGCCGGCGCCTTCGGCAAGCCGGTCAAGGTCGTCAACGACGCGTTGCTGCAGGCGATCGGCAGCTATGAGGGCGGCCGCATGCTGTTCCTTGGCCTGGGCACGGGGCTGGGCGCAGCAATGATCCTCGATCATGTCGGACAGCCGATGGAGCTGGCCCACCTTCCCTACAAGAAGGGCTGCAGCTTCGAGGATTATGTCGGCGAACGCGGCCTGGAAAAGCAC
>NZ_SRTH01000243.1:0-286 GCF_004792065.1 Mesorhizobium sp. M8A.F.Ca.ET.165.01.1.1
CTGCGCCGGTGGGGTGAACCGGGTCGAAGCAACACGGGGGCGGCACAACCAAACTTAACGCGCTCTTCAGTTTGGCCCCCTCTTCTGGTACATGAACATTCAGTACCCTTCGCCCAGCATTGAAGGAGGGACGTGCGATGAGCATGGGCGCCTCCTCATGTTTTGCACGGTCACCCTCTCATTGGTTTGCAGTTTTAATTGGTGTTGAGCGTCGTTCCGGCCTTCTGCAATAGGCCGGAACGACGCTTTGACGAAGCGGGTAGCTGTAACCGCGAAGGGAATCACT
>NZ_SRTH01000244.1:0-286 GCF_004792065.1 Mesorhizobium sp. M8A.F.Ca.ET.165.01.1.1
CTCGTAACCGGCAACCGGACGCCCGGTTCGGCCAGGCGCCAGGTCGTCGAGCCGATTGGAAATGAAGATATGCAGCATCTCCGTCGCGCCGATGCCATCCACGATCGGCCTGCCGGTCCGCTGCACCCACGCTTCGAACACCGGCGCGGGAAGGGTCTCGCCGGCGGAGACCGCAATCCGCAGCGACGAAAGGTTGGCGCCCTCGTCGAGAGCGGCGATCATCGCCCGGTACGCGGTCGGAGCGGTGAACACGATAGTGGCGCCATATTTTTCGATGATCTCGATC
>NZ_SRTH01000245.1:0-286 GCF_004792065.1 Mesorhizobium sp. M8A.F.Ca.ET.165.01.1.1
GGCGCTGCAGCCTGAGGCAGGCTTTTATGGCCTCGACATCTACAACATGCGCGGTTCGATCGCCGCCGTCCTGGAGTATCTCGACCGCGTCGACCCGGAAGCGGCAAGGGTTGCGCGGGAGCGCTATGGCTGCCTGACGCCATGGCAGACCGAACCGTCGACCTACGGTCGTGCCGCGCTGACCAAGGGCTACCGCGAATGCGAGAAAGCGGTCCTCGAGCAGTGCCGCGACATGCTGGCGAGGCAACTCGATCATGCCGGCCGGGACGGCGAGGAACTGTTCGAC
>NZ_SRTH01000024.1:0-65129 GCF_004792065.1 Mesorhizobium sp. M8A.F.Ca.ET.165.01.1.1
CACCGCGCCGCAGAGTTGCCGGTCTGGCTGCACAGATACAATTGGCACCGTCCCCACGGGAGCCTAAAGTCCAAAACACCTATCAGTCGCCTCGCTCTAACCGAGGACAACCTGTTGAGGCTCCACAACTAGCTAGCTGTGTGGCCCAATCACAGCCAACCAGGCATAGCCACGATAAAGCGTGCGAAAACAGAAGGTTGCGCCGGTTCGCTCGGCCTGCGATTCCAGAACATCACGCAGGGATTCGCGTGGCGTGACGTGGAATTTCTTCAGCCAGCCGCGCAGCAACGCGCGGAACCACCCCGGCAGGCCTTCCTGCTGGCCGAAATCGACTATGTGCAGCGAGCCCGTCGGGGCCAGCGCGGCAAGTGCTGCCGAGACCGTCTTCTCCCAGCCCGGGATCATTGATAGCGAATAGGAGACGAAGACCCGGTCGAATCTGCCTTTGCCGAATAGCGCCTTGGCGTCGAAATCGGTGGCGTCGCCCCTTGCCAGCATGACGCGGTCCGACAGGCCTTCGCGGTCGATCGCCTTGCTCGCCGTTTCCAGCATTTCGGCCGAAATATCCAGGCCGAAGAAGCGGGCATCGGGATAGGCGCGGGCAGCGAGGATGATGTTGCGCCCGGTTCCGCAGCCGAGCTCCAGAACGGCGCCGCCCGGCGGCACGTCCAGCCCCGCGATCAGCCGGTCGCGGCCAAGCAGGTAGTACTTGCGGGTCAGGTCATAGATGTGGCGCTGCCAGCGGTAGACGCCGTCCATCAGTTCGGCGTGGCTGGCCGGCAGCTCCGTCGTGCTCATGCTGCGCGCTTCACATAGAGGTGGAAGCCGCCATAGATGGCGGAGCGGTCGCGAGCCGAGAATTCGCGCGATGCTTGGTCCTGATAGTCCCACTGATCGAGCAGCGAAGTCGAGACGCGCCCCGGCAACAGACTGGGCTCTGCGGCGGTACGGAAGATGACGCGGGCGCCGGCCGAGGCGGTCCGGGTGATTTCCGACCACAACGCATTGAGCTGGTCGTCGGTCATCCAGTCCTGCGCATCGAGCAGGATGAAGCGGTCGACGACGCCTGCATCCTTGCCGGCGAGGAATTCGATCAGGTTGGCATGGTGGATGGCGACGCGGTCTATATTGCCGCGGATGGTCTGGTAGTTCTGCTTTTCGAGATAGGCGGGCAGGGCGGCCTCGCCTGGTTCCGGGTAGCGGCGGGCGAAAGCCTGCCAGGCGAAGTAATTGTTTTCCAGGGGGAAATCGCAGGCGAGCTTTTCCAGCCGGGCCTTCAGCACGCTGGCCATGGTGCCGTCGCCGGAGGTGATCAGCGAATCATACTGCGCCGGTGGGATGCCGAGACCGAACAGCGAGGCTTTTCGCGAGGTCGCCCATTTCAGAAGCTTCTTGTCGAAGACCGGCGCCAGCTCCTCGTTGAAGAAGCGGCGCTGTTCGTCGATATTCCTGGCTTCCATCATGCGGGCCGGGTTGACGCCGAAGAATTTCGCCGTGCGGTGCCCCATGGCGATGAACAGGCCAAGCAAGCCGGTCTGGTAGAAATTGCGGTCGAAAACGCCTATGCGCCTGTTGCCGCGCCAGTTGCGGCGCTCCCAGTAATGGCGGCTGACCGGATCGAGATGCGGGGCGATGAAGCGGTCGTAGGCTTCGGAATTGTGGCTTGTGTCCGCCGCACCGAAGAAACGGAACAGATCGCCTTGCGATGGCAGATGGCGAACCGCCTCCAGCTTCATGCGGTTCAGCGCGATGTGGGCGGCGTTGAGGTCGACGGCGTCGATCTGTGCCGGCGAGCGGGTGAGATAGGCCAGGATGTTGCAGCCGCCCGATGCTATGGTGACGACGCGGTGGCCCTGGCCGAGCTGCATCGCGTCCATGTCGACCTCGGGATCTTCCCAGATCTGCGGATAGACCAGGCCGGAAAACAGAAGGGCGAACAGCCGTTCCGAGATGCCGGCTTTCGAAAGGGCGCGGTTCTGGTAGACCGCTCTTCCAACTTCCTTGCCGCGGCGAAAAACCAGATCCGAGGAGACGTCCGTCATGGCAAAGTGATTCCCCATTTGCTTTGCCGCAAGCGGGTAGCGCAGGGTCATGACAGGCCGGTGACAGCCTGTTGACGCGGGTTCAGGTCTTGGTGTGGCGCGCAAATGTAGGTGCGACCTTGGCGCAATCTCATTTGGCAACGGACGTGGAAAATCGAGGGCGAGTCCGTGTCGCAGTCAGCGGCTGAAACCAAGATAGCCAAATGTATTTGTACAGAGAGTGAGCATCAACCAAAGAGGGCTTGTACAGAATATGCACCACAGCACGATCACGGTTCGAAACACTTGATCATGAGGGAATGTGAAGGGGTCGATTTTGGGATGACCTAAGAGTTTTGAAAAGGGCGGCACATACGTTCCTGTGGCGGCAGCATGCATTTGTCTTAGAAAAATGTCTCCACCTTACAAAAACGAAGCAAGCCCAAAATGCAGGAAACAGCGTCAGCACAAATATTACCTTTAGTGGTATGGGTTGCCCGCCTACGTCGCGAATGATCCACCCAGGGCAACTGCCTCGCGCTGGGTCGGCAAGCGAAAAGATGAACGCCTCTAAAACAACTCCCAAAAAACAGACTATAGCTCCCCATTTGGCGACCCTCCGACAGAAATCGGGATCATAGTTCGGGAGGCGCGTGTACTCATCCATATGGGCGCTAGCTCCTCATTGGCCCCGAAGTGTTTCGGCATAGAATGGCGAAGCTGCTCTTCGCGGGTTGATGGTTTTGATCCGCACGCCGAACCCGAAATCTTTTTTGTCCACGGTCGGATGGTCCCCGCAGTTTCTCACCTCGATATCATTTTACCTTGCGTGTTACACTTGCCAAACCCGCCCGGCGTCGGTGTCGTCAGGATGACAGCCTCGCCTGCATCCAGCACCGTCTGGTCGCATGCCTTCAGCACCTCGACCGTGCCATCCTTGCGGCGCACCTTGGTCGAGCCGACCTCGCCATCGCCGCCGCCTTCCAGTCCTTGCGGCGGGCGGTTGCGGTGCGAGGACAGGATCGCGCATTCCATATTCTCGAGGAAGCGGATGGTGCGTTTGGTGCCGTCGCCGGCGTTCCATTTGCCCTTGCCGCCAGAACCCTCGCGGATGTGAAAATCCTCCAGCACCACGGGGAAGCGAAGCTCCAGCACCTCCGGGTCGGTAAGGCGCGAATTGGTCATGTGGGTGTGCACACCCGACGTGCCGGCAAAGCCGCGCCCGGAGTTCATGTGGCCGGCGGGCGAACCGGAACAGATCGTCTCGTAATACTGGTACTGCTTGTTGCCGAAGGTCAGGTTGTTCATCGTGCCCTGCGCATTGGCCATCGCGCCCATGGCGCCGAACAGAGCGTTGGTCACGTGCTGCGAAGTCTCGACATTGCCGGCGACGACGGCGGCAGGGTAGGTGGGCTTGAGCATGCAGCCGTCGGGAATGACGATGTTGATCGGCCTCAGGCACCCGGCATTCATCGGGATCATGTCCTCGACCATGACACGGAAGGCGTAGAGCACGGCGGCGCGGGCGACCGGCTCGGGCGCGTTGAAATTGTTCTTCTCGACCTTCGACGTGCCGGTGAAGTCGACGGTCGCTTCGCGCTTTTTCCGGTCGACCGTGATGTTCACCTTGATCACCTGGCCGGTATCGGTCGGATATTCGTAATCCGACGTGTCCGGCAGCCGTTCCAGCACGCGGCGCACGCTTTCGGCGGCGTTGTCCTGGACATGGCCCATATAGGCCTCGACGACGTCGAGACCGAAATGCGCGACCATCTTGCGCAGCTCCGCCACGCCCTTCTCGTTGGCTGCGATCTGCGCCTTCAGGTCGGCAATGTTCTGGTGCGGATTGCGGGCCGGATAGCGATGCTCGGTGAGCAGCGTATGCAGCTCCGTCTCGCGGAATTTTCCGCGGTCGACGATGCGGAAATTGTCGAACAGCACGCCTTCCTCGTCGACCGTGGTGGCGAGCGGCGTCATCGAGCCGGGGGCGGTGCCGCCAATGTCGGCATGATGGCCGCGCGAGGCCGTCCAGAAGAGGATATTCTTCTGGGCGTCATCGAAGACCGGCGTTACCACGGTGATGTCGGGCAGATGCGTGCCGCCATTATAGGGGGCGTTCAAGGCAAAGACGTCGCCGGCATGGATGTCGCCGGAGTTTAGCCGGATGATGGTCTCGACCGAACGGTCCATCGAGCCGAGATGCACCGGCATGTGCGGCGCATTGGCGACCAGCGCCCCGGTGTGGTCGAAGACGGCGCAGGAGAAATCCAGCCTTTCCTTGATGTTGACGGAATAGGCGGTGTTCTGCAGCCTCACGCCCATCTGCTCGGCGATCGACATGAACAGATTGTTGAAGACTTCGAGCATCACCGGATCGGCTTGCGTGCCAAGGGCGGCGGCGCGCGCTTTCCTTTCCGTGCGGCGTATGACGACGTGATTGAGGTTGGTGATTTCGGCTTGCCAACCCGGCTCGACGACGATCGTCTGGTTCGACTCGATGATCAAGGCGGGGCCCGCAACCAGACTGGACGGCCTGAGGTTCTCACGACGGTAGACGCCAGCTTCATGCCACCGGCCTTCCGTGTAGATACGCCGGGTCTCCGAAGCGGACTTGACCCGTCCCGGCCCGGCCGGCGCATATGCTTCGGCGGTCGTCTGGCCGGTTTCGGTGCCTTCGACGCCGACGGTCTCGACGATCATCGGCTTGTCGTCATAGACGAAGCCGAATTGCGCCTTGTGGGCGATTTCGAAATCGCGCCTGGCCTGGAAGATCGAGTCTGCCTCGAAATTCACCGGCAGTGCCGTATCTGTGCCGTCATAGCGGATGTGCAGCACCGGCCTGGTGGCGACCGAGCCCTCGGCGATGCCTTGCGCCGCCAACTCCGCGACCACGGCCTTTTTCAAGGTGGCGATGAGGTTGCCGATCTCCGCTCTGGATTCCTCGGCGAGCGGCTTGAGCAGCGCCTGCTGGCGTGAGGCAAAGACCGACGCCAGGCCGATGCCATAGGCCGAAAGCAGGCCGGAGAAAGGATGGATCAGCACCGCCTCCATGCCGAGTGCATCCGCGACCAGGCAGGCGTGCTGGCCACCGGCGCCGCCAAAGCAGTTCAGCAGATATTCGGTGACGTCGTAGCCACGTTGCACGGAAATCTTCTTGATCGCATTGGCCATGTTCTCGACAGCGATCGTGACGAAGCCTTCGGCGACCGCTTCCGGTGAGCGGCCATCGCCGATCCCGGCGGCAAGTGACGCGAATTTCGCGCGCACGGTTTGCGCGTCGAGCGGCGCGTCCTGGCCGGGGCCGAAGATCGAGGGGAAGAAATCGGGCTGCAGCTTGCCGAGCATGACGTTGGCATCGGTGACCGCCAGCGGGCCGCCGCGCCGGTAGGCGGCCGGGCCGGGATTGGCGCCCGCAGAGTCCGGTCCGACGCGGAAACGGCCGGCCTCGTAATGCAGGATCGAGCCGCCGCCGGCGGCGACGGTGTGGATGCGCATCATCGGCGCGCGGACGCGCACACCGGCGACCTCGGTGTCGAAGGCTCGCTCATATTCGCCATCATAGTGGGCGACATCGGTGGAGGTGCCGCCCATGTCGAAGCCGATGACCTTGTCGAAGCCGGCGAGCTTGGCCGTCTCGACCATGCCGACGACGCCGCCGGCCGGACCCGACAGCAGCGCGTCCTTGCCCTGGAACATGTCGGCGGCGGTGAGGCCGCCGGAAGACATCATGAACATCAGGCGAGGCGGGGATTGGCTGATCTCCCCCCTTGTGGGGGAGATGCCCGGCAGGACAGAGGGGGGCGCGACAGAACGAGACGTTGGCGGGGCAGCGCCCCCCTCTGTCGGCTTCGCCGACATCTCCCCCACGAGGGGGGAGATTGGCGCCGCGCCCAGTTCTCCCGCCACCCTTTGCACATAGCGCGACAGGATGGGCGACAGATAAGCATCCACCACCGCGGTGTCGCCGCGGCCGACCAGCTTGATCAGCGGCGAGACCTCGTGGCTGACCGAGACCTGGCCGAAACCAAGCTTGCGGCAGACCCTGGCCACCGCCTTCTCGTGATCGGGATATTTCCAGGCATGCATGAAGACGATGGCAACGGCATCGATGCCATCGGCTTTCGCTTGTTCTATGGCCGGCCGGCAAGCCGCGATATCGAGCAGCCGTTCGACGCGGCCGTCGGCGAGCACGCGCTCGTTGACCTCGATGACGCGCTCGTAGAGTTGCTCGGGAAGAATGATTTCCTTGGCGAAAATGTCGGGTCGCGCCTGGTAGGCGATCCTGAGCGTATCGCGAAACCCCTTGGTGATGAGCAATAACACACGGTCGCCCTTGCGCTCCAGAAGGGCGTTGGTGGCCACCGTGGTTCCCATCTTGATGTCGCCGATCAGGCTGGACGGGATCGCGGCGGCCGGTCCAAGGCCGAGCAGATCGCGGATGCCCTGAATGGCGGCATCGGCATAGGCTTCGGGATTCTCCGACAGCAGCTTGCGCGGATGCAGCCCGCCTTGCGGGTCACGGCCGATAATATCGGTAAAGGTGCCGCCGCGATCGATCCAGAAATCCCATTTGGCGGTCATGCGGTTGTCTCCGGTATTCCGTTGTCCGGTGTCGTTGTTAAAGCGCCGAAGCGCCGGCAGCAATGTCGCCTGCATGCCATTGATGTTACAGGTGGAAACGCAACGTTACGAAACCCTTGGCCCGGTCATGCATTTTCCCTTCGACCGTTCACTGCAACGTGAGCGTGTGTTGAAGGAGAGATGTCATGAAAAAGCTCATTCTTGCGTCGGTTTCGGCGCTTGTCCTGCTTGGCGTCGCGGCATGCAGCGACAGCGGTACCGACAAGACCACGACCCAGAGCACCAATCCGCCGGCCGCCGAGCAGCCGATGAAGCCTGCGGCCCCGGCTGACAATTCGACCAAGCCTGCCGAGCCGGCTCCGGCAACGCCTGCTCCTGCGCCCGCGCAGTAGTTTGTAAGCAGTAAGTGTCTTGGGAGGAAGGCCGGCTTGATGTCGGCCTTTTTCTCGTAGGGGTGACTGTTGGAACCAGCAAAGCGCCCTTCGTTCACAGGCCCGACAAGTTGGCCGTTATTGGCTTGATAGCGGGGACCGGTTGGCTCTATGAAGCTGGCCATGTCGATTTGGGACCGCCTCGGCGACTTCATCACCCGGGTTTCGTCTTCAACCACGTCTAGCGTCGCCGACGTGGTCGAGGCTGTGCGCACGGTTTTCTCCGGCGACGCCGACCTGCGCCGCCGCGTCGCCTTCTCAGTGGCGATGATCGCGCTTTCGGCCAAGATGGCCAAGGCCGACGGCATCGTCACCCAGGATGAGGTGCGCGCCTTCCAGGAAATCTTCGAAGTGCCGGCGAAAGAGACGCGCAATGTTGCGCGGCTGTTCGATCTCGCCCAGCGGGATGTGGCCGGTTTCGAAACCTATGCCGAGCGCATGGCGCAGATGTGCGGCTCCGGGCACTCCAATTGCGTGATGCTGGAAGACATACTCGACGGCCTGTTCCACATCGCCAAGGCCGACGGGCTGGTGCATGAGCGCGAAGGCATTTTCCTGCATCGTATCGCCGAGATCTTCCGCATCGACGAGGCGCACTACGAATCGATCATGGCGCGGCATGTCAATCTTGGCGCCGGCGACCCCTATGTCGTGCTCGGTATCGAGCGCGGCAAGCCGTTCGAGGAGGTCAGGAAGCGTTACCGCAAGCTGGTGTCCGACAACCACCCGGACCGGCTGATCGCGCGCGGACTGCCGCAGGAATTCATCAAGATCGCGACGACCAGGGTCGCGGCGATCAACGCCGCCTACGAGATGATCGAGCGGGGCCTGCGGCACGCATGAGCGGCTTCCTGCCCGACGAGCCGAGTGCCGAGGTCAGGGTATCGCCGAATTTCGGGCCAAGGCGCGACAGGCAGAAGCCCGACATGATCGTGCTGCACTATACGGGCATGGCGACCGGTATCGGGGCCGAAGCCTGGCTGTGCGATCCGGCGAGTGAAGTCTCGTCGCACTATCTCGTCCATGAGAATGGCCACATCGTGCAGATGGTCCGGGAAAGCGACCGAGCCTGGCATGCCGGCCAGAGTTCCTGGTTCGGACACACCGACATCAATTCCTGCTCGGTCGGCATCGAAATCGTCAATCCGGGCCATTCGCTGGGCTATCCCGGCTTTCCGCGACGCCAGATCAATGCGGTGATCAGGCTGTGCAAGGGGATTGCAGCACGGCATGCGATCGCCGCCGAGCGGGTGCTGGCGCATTCCGACGTGGCGCCTGGTCGCAAGATTGATCCTGGCGAGAAGTTTCCATGGGCCGTGCTGTTTAAGGCCGGTGTCGGTCATCTCGTGCCAGCCGCGCCCGTCAGGCGCGGAGCCGCGCTGAAGCCAGGCGACTACGGTGCCGATGTCGAGGCGCTGCAGTCGATGCTGTCGCTCTATGGCTATGGTGTCGAGATAACGGGCGTTTTCGACGATTGGACACGGATCGTCGTCGAGGCCTTCCAACGGCATTTCCGACCGCGCCGGGTCGACGGAGTTGCCGACGGCTCGACGATGCGCACGCTCCAGAGGCTGCTTGCCTCCGTCACGAGTTGACCTCACGTCAAGAGCCGGTCCAAGTAATCCTCCTCAACCGTAAAGTTACAACCTGTCACTTAAAGTGACTTGCCCCGCCTTCATTGGCGCCAAATCGGGCTTCAAAGGGCCTTTCGTACAGTTTGTCGGACGTCCAGCCCCCGGGTGATCCGATATTGATCAAGCGATGCCGCGCGAAAGTCTTCGCGTGGTCCCAACAGAACAGGATCACATGCAGAAATTGACCGTTTTAACGGCAGCTCTTGCTGCCGGGGTAATGAGTTTTGCCTTCAGCGCGGCCGGCGCCGCACCGTTAAGCCAGCGGGCCGACCAGGGTCTGGTCGCGACATCCGCCAAAGGCAAGGCCATTTCGGCCAAAAGCACCAAGAGTGCGAAGGCGACGACGAAGCAGGCTTCCGCGAAAGTGGAAAAGGCAAGCTGGACCAAGGCAAGGAAAACCCCCGCCAAAAGGCAGACGAAACGCGGCCGCAAGACCGTTGACATGACGACGACGGCATCGATCGGTCTCAGCAACGTCGCCGCGGCGACCGCGGCAGTGGCGAGCAGCGGCCAATATTCCGCGATTGTCGCCCGCTACGCGGCGAGCTACGGGGTTCCGGTGTCGCTGGCCCACGCCGTGATCAAGATCGAGAGCAACTATCGGCCGAACATGGTCGGCGGCGCCGGTGAGATCGGCCTGATGCAGATCAAGCCGGCAACCGCGCGGATGATGGGTTACAATGGGTCGGCCAAGGGCCTGTTCGATCCAGACACCAACATCAAATACGGCATGAAGTACCTCGCCATGGCGCGCGACCTGGGTGGCGGCACGACCTGCGGCACGATCCTCAAATACAATGCCGGCCATGGCGCCACTCGCATGAACCCGGTTTCCGCGGCTTACTGTAGCAAGGTCAAGGTTCAGCTGGCGGCTGTCGGCGCGCCGGCTTGACGAGAACCGGTCACAATCGGCTTTTTCGGTTGCGTTTTGTGGTGTGAACCCCTTTATACGCCCTGCCAGCTGGCCGGGCGGCCGCACCCGCAAACGCCGAAAGGCCGCGGGTGAGGAAAGTCCGGGCTCCATGGAGACACGGTGCCGGTTAATGGCCGGCGGGGGCGACCCCAGGGAAAGCGCCACAGAAAACAAACCGCCACGACTTTGTCGGGGTAAGGGTGAAAGGGTGGGGTAAGAGCCCACCGCGCGACTGGCAACAGGAGCGGCACGGTAAACCCCACCGGGAGCAAGACCGAATAGGGGCGGTGCGAGGGGAAACCCTCGAGGGCTGTTTCCGGCTCACCGTCCGGGTAGGTTGCGTGAGGCGCATGGCAACATGCGCCCAAGATGAATGGCCGCCACGTTCTCGCTTCGCAAGGGGCGAGGGCCATACAAAACCCGGCTTACAGGCCGGCTGGCAATTTTTCTCCATCATATATGGATTAAGTCTTTCGATATCAGAAGGTTGCGCCCTTGGCCGCACCTTCTGATTCAAGGGCGCGGAGCTACTTTGCGTCGCCACACCCAGAGATCTCCGCCGACTTCCTTGAAACTGGTGCGATTAAATCGTACCATCGCGGCTCATCATCGGGAGCCTATCATGGGTCAGGTGGACAAACGCAGCATCACGCTTTCGCCGGAACTGGCGCGGGCGGTCGACGATGTGGTCGCGGCTGGAGAATACGCCTCGGCGAGCGAGGTGATCCGCGATGCGTTGCGGCAATGGAAGGACCGCCGCGACCTGATGGGCTACACGGTCGAAGAACTGCGCAAGCTGGTGCAGGAGGGGATCGACAGCGGGCCTGCGCAAGACGGCCAGCCAATCATGGAACGACTGCGCGCGAAATACCTGAGGAGGGCCGAGGTCCAAGGCTTCCAGGAGTGAAATACCGACTGCTTCCTCAAGCCACCGTCGATCTCGAAAGCATCGGCGACTACATCGCCAGCCACGACCCGCGCGCTGCTGTTCGCTTCGTGGATGCGCTGGAAAGACGTTGGGATTTGCTGACGTTGCATCCCGTCTCAGGTGCGCCACGCGACGACATAGCACCGGTATTCGTCACCTGGTCGTCGGCGACTACCTCACCTTGTACCGGGTCGGCGGTGATGCGATCGAAATTCTTCGCGTGCTGCATGGTCGCCGCAACATCGAAGCCGATGACCTCGGCTCGTAGTGGATTTGTCAGCCGCTGACCCTGTCCAGCGAGGCCTCGATCGCCTTCCAGAGTTCTTCCACCGGCTCGCAGCCGACCGACAGGCGTACGAAGCCAGCCGGCACCGCGTCGCCTCGCTTCAAACGCCGCTCGGCCGAGGTGTGGACGCCGCCGAAGGAGGTCGCGGCCTGCATCAATTCGCAGCCGTTGATGAAATCCTCGGCTTTCTGCTCGGAAGCGAGTTCGAAGGAGATGAGGAAGCCGAAGCGCTCCATCTGGGCGCGGGCAAGATTGTGCGAGGGATCGCCTTCCAGGCCGGGATAACGCAGGCCCCTGATCGCCCTATGGCCCTGCAGGCGCCGCGCGATCACTTCCGCCGACGAACACATGCGGTCGAAACGCACGTCCAATGTTTCCAGGCCGCGATGCACCAGCCAGGCTTCGAACGGGCCGGGGATGCTGCCCGAGACCTCGCGCCAGCCGGTCACGGCGGCGATGATGTCCGCATTGCGGCTGGCGACATGACCGAACAGCACGTCGGAATGGCCATTGGGCGCCTTGGTGTCGGCGGCGACAACGATATCGGCACCATGATCGAGAGGGCGCTGGCCGAAGGGCGTCATCGTCGTGTTGTCGACCACCAGCAGCGCGCCCGCCTTGTGAACGGCTTCGGCGACAGCGGCGATATCGCAGATGTCCAGTCCCGGATTTGCGGGCGTTTCGACGAAGGCCAGGCGGTAACCCGCGAAGCCGCCGTCGAGGAAGGTCGATGTCGGCCTGACATCGTAGGTGACGCCGAGCGGCTCCAGGAAGCGATCGGCCAGCGCCCTGGTGGTGTGATAGCCGTCCGAAGGCAGCAGGATATGGTCGCCGGCCTTGAGCACGGCAAAGAATGCCGCCGAGATCGCCGCCATCCCCGAGGGAAAGCCGACGCAAGGCGCGTCTTCCAGATGGGACAACATGTGTTCGACGGCATCCCAGGTCGGGTTGCTGAAGCGGCCGTACTGGTTGAAGCCGGTGGCGTCGCCCGGTGCATGGAAGATGGCGGCCATGGTCAGGGGCAGGGGAATGGAATCGCCCATGGCGAACCCGCTGCGACGCAAATGGGGAAGGGCCGCAGCGCGCGACTTCGCAGTTTCAGGCATCGATTTCAAATCCCTTGGTGGTCGGTGAGATGGACGAGACGCTATGCCCGGCCGCGGTTTGCGGCAAGGCGCCTCCAGTTGGGCCAGGCAGGCTCTAAACGCTTCGTTAGGCTTAATGGATCATAAAGACGAGGTGCGCTGTCAAAGCCTTTCTCGTCGGCGTGGCGCGCGTGTCTGAGAAGCCTATTCCCGTTGACGCCCATAGTGCCCCATGATATCCCATTTCGACATCAAAGCCTTCGTTCCGCGTCAGGGTAAAGCGTTCGCCAATCGGGCAGCCGCGGCGGCTGTGCGTTTGCCGGTTTTCGCCCCTGTGGACGAGGTGGGTGCGGGGCAGGCAACGCGCGGCGGTGGCGCGTGCGACACGATGAAGAGGGGTGCGGCGGCGCAAGCGGCTGTAACGTGTGATGGACCGGTTTCTGTCGAACACGGTGAGCAGGATCGATGCGAAGGGGCGGGTGTCCGTTCCCGCGCATTTTCGTGCCGTGGTGCAGAAGCGCGGCTATTCGGAACTCTACGCGCTGCGTTGCCTGGACCTGACGGCGATGGATGTCGGCGGGCTCGACCTGCTCGACCGCTACGAGCAGCGCATCGCTCGGGAAGACCCCTTCCTGCAGACGGCGGACGACATGTCGTTCTTCTGCCATGGCGACGGAGCGTTCCTGAAACTCGACCAGGACGGCCGCATAACCATGACCGATTTCATTCGCGAACATACCGGCATCTCGGCGGAAGTGGCCTTTGTCGGGCGCGGCAATTTCTTTCAGATCTGGGAGCCGGGACGGCTCGCGACCTACGGGGCGCAGGCGCGGGCCAGGCTTTTGCAGCTTCGGCAGGGGACGAAGGCTCACGAGGCCAAGGCTGGGGAGCGACCGGAATGATGGTGGGCCACGGCGATGATAACAACGCCGTTGGCGGATCGGTCCGCCACATTCCGGTCCTTCTTGGCGAAGTGCTCGAAGCGCTGGCGCCCGCGGAGGGCGACATCGTCATCGACGGTACGTTCGGCGCCGGCGGCTATACGAAGGCCATCCTGGCGGCCGGCGCGTCCGTGGTTGCCATCGACCGCGATCCGGATGCCATCGCGGCCGGCCGCGACCTCGAGGCGCAGTCCGGCGGTCGGCTGAGGCTGGTGCAGGCGCCGTTCTCGACGCTCGACGAACACATCGACAGCGCCGATGGCGTCGTGTTCGACATCGGCGTCTCCTCGATGCAGATCGACCAGGCCGAGCGCGGCTTTTCCTTCCGCTTCGACGGCCCGCTCGACATGCGCATGGCGCAGGCGGGCCTGAGCGCCGCCGATGTCGTCAACAGTTTCAAGCCGGGCGACCTTGCCCGCATCTTCGGCTTCCTCGGAGAGGAGCGTCACGCCGGCCGTATCGCCCGCATGATCGAGGCGCGCCGGGAAAAACGGCCGTTCGAGCGCACGCTGGAACTCGCCGACGCCATCGAGACGCATATCGGCCGCGCGCCGAAGGACAAGATCCATCCGGCGACCCGCGTTTTTCAAGCGCTGCGCATCTTCGTCAATGACGAGCTCGGTGAATTGGCCAAGGCGCTGTTCGCGGCCGAACGCGCGCTGAAGCCAGGCGGCCGACTTGTCGTGGTGACGTTCCATTCGCTTGAAGACCGCATCGTCAAGCGCTTCATCGCCGATCGCGCCGACGCCATGACCGGCTCGCGCCACATGCCGGAGGCGCAGGCGCGCACCGCGACTTTCCGCAAGGCTGGTGGCGGCGTGACGGCAGGCGACGCCGAGGTTGCGGCCAACCCACGCGCCCGCTCGGCCAGGCTGCGCGCGGCGGTCCGCACCGAGGCGCCGGCGCGCGGCGACGATTTTTCGATTTTCGGCCTTCCAAAGCTTCCCGGCATCGATCGGCCGGGGGAGAGGTAAGCACGTGTTTCGTACCAGCGACATTGTCCTGATCGCCGTCATGGTTTCGGCAGCGGCCCTGACCTACAAGGCCAAGCGCGAGGCCGAGGACCAGTTGGCGGCCGTGCAGAAGATCCATGCCGAGATACGCTTTGAGGAGGACACGATCGACCTGCTCAAGGCCGACTGGAGCCTGCTCACCCAGCCGTCGCGGCTGCAGAAGCTGGCCGAACTCTATAAGGCGCAGCTCGCATTGGAGCCGGTCAGTGGCCGGCAGATCGTGGGCCTGGGCGACCTGCCGGCCAAGGCGCTCGACATCCAGGACATCCTGAACGGGCGCCAGGGCGCCGTGGCCGACAATTCCGACAAGGCGCCCTCGGGCGACAAGGATCCCGTCGTCACCGGAGACATCGCCCAATGATCGGCAAACTGCTGAAGCGCTTCGCCACGGTAGGCCGCGCCAGGACAAGCGAGGACGGGTCGATCGTGGTCGAAGGCGCCCGCAAGGCGACCGGCGGCAAGGGCAAGGCCCGCATCGTGATGACGATGGCGGTGTTCTTCGGCATCTTCTCGACCATATCGGGGCGGCTGGTCTATCTCGGTTTCCAGACACCCGACCTGTCGGGCGGTCCGCAAAGCCGGGTGACGGCGTCACGTCCCGACATTGTCGATCGCAACGGTGAAGTTCTGGCCACCGACATCAAGACGGCGTCGCTGTTCGCCGAGCCGCGCCGCATCGTCGATGCCGATGAGGCTATCGAGAAGCTGTCGACGGTGCTGCCCGAAATCGACTACGAGCAGACCTATCACAAGCTGAAGAGCGGCGCCGGCTTCGTCTGGCTGCAGCGGCAACTGACGCCCAAGCAGCAGGCCGACATCATGCAGCTCGGCATTCCCGGCTTTGGCTTCCGCACCGAAAAGCGCCGTTTTTATCCGAGCGGCGAGACCTCCTCCTACATCGTCGGCCTGACCAACATCGACAACCAGGGCATCTCCGGCATGGAGAAATATATCGATGAGCAGGGCCTGAGCGACCTGCAGGCGTCGGGCCTGGCGGTGGCGAAGGATCTCAGGCCGGTGAAGCTTTCGATCGATCTGCGCGTCCAGCATGTGGTGCGCGACGAGATCGCCGCCGGCCTGGAGCGCTATCGCGCCATGGGCGCTGGCGCCGTCGTGCTCAACGTCAAGACCGGCGAAGTGGTGGCCATGGCCTCGGTGCCGGATTTCGATCCGAACAATCCCTACAACGCGCAGGACAAGGACCGGCTTAACCGGATGTCGGCGGGGCTCTATGAGATGGGCTCGACCTTCAAGAGCTTCACCTCGGCCATGGCGCTCGATTCCGGCAAGGCGACGATGTCGAGCCGCTTCGACGCTTCGCATCCAATCCGGGTCGGCCACCAGGCCATTCACGATTTCCACGGCAAGAACCGTGTGCTGTCGCTGCCGGAGGTCTTCCTCTATTCGTCCAACATCGGGTCGGCCAGGGAGGCCGAGCTGGTCGGCATCGAGGCGCACCGCGAATTCCTGCATCGCCTCGGCATTCTGGAGAAGATGCAGACCGAACTGCCCGAAGTCGCCCGCCCGACCGAGCCGAAGGTGTGGAAGCAGGTCAATTCGTTCACCATCGCCTTCGGCCATGGCGTGTCGACGACGCCGCTGCAAGCGGCTGTCGGCTGCGCGGCGCTGGTCAATGGCGGCTTTCTGATGCAGCCTACATTTCTGGTCCGCAGCCAGGAGGATGCGATGGCGGCGGCCAAGAAAGTGGTTACCGAAAAGACCGTCGAGGGCATGCGCTACCTCTATTCGCTCAACGCCGAGAAGGGTTCGGCCAGAAATGCCCGGGTTCCCGGCTACCGCGTCGGCGGCAAGACCGGAACGGCCGAGAAGGTCATCAACGGCCGTTACTCGAAGGAATTGAATTTCAACACCTTTGTCGCCGCCTTCCCGATGGACGATCCGCAATATTTGGTGTTCACGATCGCCGACGCCCCGCATCCGGAAAAGCCTGGGATGACCGACGTCGCGGCCAACAATGCGGGGGTCATGGCCGGCAATATCATCAGGCGTGCAGCGGCCATGCTTGGCGTGAAGCCAGATTTCAGCCATGAAAATGGTGCAACGCTGGTTTCCTATCAGTGATTCTTGGGGCGCGCCGGCAACTGCGCGCTATTTTGTTGCGGTGAACGGGACTCGATGAAGCTCAAAGATCTAGCCGGTATCCTGCCAGTCGAAGGAACAGCTTCCGTCGATCTGGAGGTTACAGGCATCTCGTCCGATTCCCGCCAGGTGAAACCCGGCGTCGTCTTTTTCGCGCTTGCCGGAACCAAGGCCGATGGCGCGAGCTACGCCGCCGACGCGGCCCGACGTGGCGCTGCAGCGATCGTCACGGGCAAAGGCAGTGGCCTGGCCGATTTGCCGGTTCCGGTGCTGGCGGTCGATGATCCGCGCCTGGCACTGGCGTTGAGTGCCGCCCGCTATTTCGGCAGGCAGCCGCAAACCATGGTCGCCGTGACCGGTACCAGTGGCAAAACGTCGGTCGCCGCCTTCACCCGGCAGATCTGGGAGCAGGCGGGATACGCTGCCGCCTCGATCGGTACCACCGGCGTGGTCGCGCCTGGCCGCAACGAATATGGTTCACTGACGACACCCGATCCGGTCGCCCTGCATCAGTTGCTGCGGGAATTGGCGGATGCCGGCGTTAGCCACGCCTCGATTGAGGCCTCCAGCCACGGGCTCGACCAGCGCCGCCTCGATGGGGTGAAGCTCTCGGCTGGCGGCTTCACCAATCTCGGCCGCGACCACATGGATTACCATCCGACGGTCGAGGATTATCACCGTGCCAAATTGCGCCTGTTCGACACGCTGCTGCCGAACGGCGCACCGGCTATCGTCTTCGCCGACGATCCTTGGTCGGAACCCACGATAAAGGCAGCTCGGGCCGCCGGGCTCGACGTGCTGACGGTCGGCCGTCATGGCGATTTCCTCAGGTTGAAGCGGGTCGAGCATGAGCGTCATCGCCAGCGTGCCGAGGTCGAAGCCGACGGTGTGATCCACGAAATCGACCTGCCGCTCGCCGGCGATTTCCAGATCGCCAACGCGCTGGTTGCGGCGGGGCTTGCCATTTCCACCGGAACACCTGTCGCCAAGGCCTTGGGGGCATTGGAGAAATTGAAAGGCGCGCCGGGCAGGCTCGACCTTGTCGGTACCACGGCGAGCGGGGCTCCGGTCTATGTCGATTACGCCCACAAGCCGGATGCGCTGGAGAATGTGCTGGCCTCGGTGCGTCCGTTCACCACCGGTCGCGTGATGGTCGTGTTCGGCTGCGGCGGCGACCGTGACCGGGGCAAACGACCGATCATGGGCGAGATCGCGACCCGGCTCGCCGATGTCGTCATCGTCACCGACGACAATCCGCGCTCCGAAGTGCCCGAAAGCATCCGCGCCGCCATTCTTGCCGCGGCGCCCGGCGCCATCGAAATCGGTGACCGGCGCAAGGCAATCCACGAGGCTGTCCGCATGCTGCATGCCGGCGACACGCTGATCGTGGCCGGCAAGGGCCATGAGGAAGGCCAGACGATCGGCTCGGAAACCCTGCATTTCTCCGACCACGAGGAAGTGCGCGCCGCGCTCAGGGAGCGTGCCGCATGAGTTTGCTGTGGACTTCGGAAGCGCTGGTTGCCGCCACGGACGGGCGGCCGCTCGGCCCCATGCCCGAAGGTATATCGGGCATTTCGATCGACAGCCGCAGCCTGCAGCCGGGCGACGCCTTCTTTGCCATCAAGGGCGAGACGATGGACGGCCATGACTTCGTCACCGCGGCCATCAAGGCCGGCGCCGGCGTGCTGGTGGTGGCAGAAGGCAAGCTGCCGTCGCTTGGCCGGCTGACCGCGCCGATCATCGTCGTCGAGGACGTTCTGGTTGCGCTGGAAAAGCTCGGTGTCGCGTCGCGCGCCCGCTCGCAGGCCAAGATCATCGCGGTCACCGGTTCCGCGGGCAAGACCACCACCAAGGAGGCGCTGCGCCACGTGCTTTCGGCCGTCGGCAAGGTGCATGCCTCGGCGCAGTCGTTCAACAACCATTGGGGCGTGCCGCTGACCTTGGCGCGCATGCCCGATGACTGCGATTATGCCGTGTTCGAGATCGGCATGAACCATCCCGACGAGATCCGGCCGCTGGTGAAGATGGTGCGGCCGCATGTCGCCATCGTCACCATGATCGCGGCCGCGCATCTCGGCTTCTTCCGCAATCTGGACGAGATCGCCAGGGCCAAGGCCGAGATTTTTGAAGGGCTGGAACCCGAGGGCGCCGCGGTTCTCAACCGCGACGATGCGCGTTTCAAGCTGCTGGACAAGATGGCGCAAGCTGCCGGCGTCGAGCATGTCTATGGCTTCGGCGAGAATGCGCGCTCGACGTTCAAGCTGGTCAAGTGCGAGTTGCATGCCGACCATTCCGACATCGCCGCCAGGATCAGCGGCCACGATATGATCGCTCGTATCGGAGCGCCTGGCCGGCACATGGTGCAGAACGTGCTGGCGGTGCTAGGCGCCGCGCATCTGGTCGGCGCCGATCTCGACAAGGTGGCATTGGCGCTGGCCGATCTCTCCGCCGAGCGCGGGCGCGGCAAGCGCCATGTGCTGCGGCATCCCGGTGGCCCGACTTCGGGCCAGCCCGGTAGCCCTATGCACGGTGGCCCGATCACGCTGATCGACGAGAGCTACAACGCCAATCCGGCCTCGATGGCGGCCGCCATGGCGCTACTCAACGCAACGCCGGTGACAGGCGAGGGCAGACGCATCGCGGTGCTCGGCGACATGCTGGAGCTCGGCGACCATTCGGCAAAGCTGCATGCCGCCCTTGCCGATCTCATCGTCGGCACGGGCACGCGGACAGTCTTTCTCGGCGGGCCGGAGATGCGCTCGCTGGCGGAAGCGCTGCCGGACGATATCAGGACGGAATACCGCGCCGGCGTCGAGGAGTTGAAGCCGCTGCTGCTCGCCGCGCTAAGGCCGGGCGACGTGGTGATGATCAAATCGTCGAAGGGCATCGGTTTTGCAAAACTGGTCGATGCGCTGCTGGGCAAATTCCCGGCCGAGACGACAACCAGCAACCAGACCTAGTCGGGGGACGAAAGCGCATGTTCACACTGCTGGTCGATTTCGCGGACAAGGTCTCTGTCTTCAATGTCTTCCGCTACATCACGTTCCGCACCGGCGGGGCGCTGATCACCTCGGCGCTGATCGTCTTCATCTTCGGGCCGACCATCATCAATTCGCTGCGGCTCAGGCAAGGCAAGGGCCAACCGATCCGCGCCGACGGGCCGCAGACGCATTTCAAGAAGGCGGGTACGCCGACCATGGGCGGACTGATGATCCTGTCCGGTATCATCGGCTCGTCGCTTCTATGGGCGAACCTGTCCAGCATCTATGTCTGGGTGGTGCTGTTGGTGACACTCGGCTTCGGCTCGATCGGCTTTTATGACGACTATCTGAAGGTGACCAAGCAGTCGCATCTCGGCTTCTCCGGCAAGGCGCGGCTTGCGTTGGAATTCGTTATCGCCGGCATCGCCGCCTGGGCGATCATGCACAATGGCCAGGCGCCGTTCTCGTCGTCACTGACATTCCCCTTCGCCAAGGAATTCATCATCAACCTCGGCTGGTTCTTCATCCCGTTCTCCTGCTTCGTCATCGTCGGCGCCGGCAATGCGGTGAACCTGACCGACGGCCTCGACGGTCTGGCGATCGTGCCGATCATGATCGCGGCGGCGTCCTTCGGCGTCATCGCCTATCTCTCGGGCAACGCGGTCTTCGCTGAATACCTGCAGATCCATTTCGTGCCGGGCACCGGCGAACTGGCGGTCGTGCTTGGCGCGGTCATTGGCGCCGGCCTTGGCTTTCTCTGGTTCAACGCGCCGCCGGCGGCGATCTTCATGGGTGATACCGGGTCGCTCGCCATGGGTGGCCTGATCGGCACGGTCGCGGTCGCCACCAAGCACGAGATCGTGCTCGTCATCGTCGGCGGCTTGTTCGTGGTCGAGATCCTCTCGGTCATCATCCAGGTCGGCTACTTCAAGATGACCGGCAAGCGCGTGTTCCTGATGGCGCCGATCCATCATCATTTCGAAAAGCTCGGCTGGACCGAAAGCCAGGTGGTGATCCGCTTCTGGATCATCGCCGTCATCCTGGCGCTGGTCGGCCTCTCCACCCTCAAGCTCAGATAGGCTGCCATTTGATCCCCGCCGCATCCTTCGCAGGCAAGCGTGTTTCGCTCTTCGGGCTCGGCGGCTCGGGGATCGCCACGGCGCGCGCTCTGATCGAGGGCGGTGCGCAAGTGCTGGCCTGGGACGACAATCCCGACAGCGTCGCCAAGGCCGCCGCCACCGGCATCGCAACCGGCGACCTGCGTGGCGCCGACTGGGCCGGCTTTTCCGCTTTCGTGCTGTCGCCCGGCGTGCCGCTGACCCATCCCAAGCCGCACTGGACGCTGGAGCTCGCGCGTGGCGCAGGCGTCGAGGTGATCGGCGACATCGAGCTTTTCTGCCGGGAGAGGACACTCAGCGCTCCGGATGCTCCCTTCATCGCCATCACCGGCACCAACGGCAAGTCGACGACGACGGCGCTAACGGCGCATATCCTTCAAGCTACCGGGCGCGACACGCAGATGGGCGGCAATATCGGCCGCGCGGTGATGACGCTCGATCCGCCGAAGCCCGACCGGCATTATGTGGTCGAATGCTCGTCCTACCAGATCGACCTTGCGCCCTCGATCAATCCGACGGCCGGCATCCTGCTCAACCTTACGCCCGACCATCTCGACCGCCACGGCACCATGCAGCACTATGCTTCGATCAAGGAGCGGCTGGTGGCGGGCAGCGAGACGGCGATCATCGGCATCGACGATTCCTGGTGCGCGCAGATCGCCGAGCGGCTGGAGCGGGCGGGGCGGCAGGTCATCCGTATTTCCAAGCGGCTGCCGCTGACCGACGGCTATTTCGCCGACGGCACCAACCTGATGGAAGCGGTGCATGGCCGCTACAGCCGTGTCGCCTTCCTCGAAGGCATCGGCTCGCTGCGCGGCCAGCACAATGCGCAGAACGCGCTGGCCGCCGTCGCCGCCTGCCTCAAGGTCGGTCTCGACCTCGGCGAGATCCAGTCGGGGCTCGAAAGCTTCCCGGGCCTCGCCCACCGCATGGAGCAGGTCGGCCGCAAGGACCATGTCCTGTTCGTCAACGATTCCAAGGCGACCAACGCCGATGCGGCTGCTCCCGCACTGTCCAGCTTCAGCCGCATCTACTGGATCGCCGGCGGTCTGCCCAAGGAGGGCGGCATCGAACCGTTGCGCGGCTTCTTCCCGCGCATCGCCAAGGCCTATCTGATCGGCGAGGCCGCCCCCGCCTTTTCGGCGACGCTGGGCGAGGCCGTGCCCTACGAAATCTCGGGCACGCTGGCGGCCGCGGTCGAGCATGCCGCGCATGACGCGGCCAAGGACGACAGCGGCGAGGCGGTGGTGCTGTTGTCGCCGGCCTGCGCCAGTTTCGACCAATTCAAGAATTTCGAGGTCCGCGGCGAAGCCTTCAGGCAAGCTGCGAGCGCTATAGATGGCGTCAAACCCATCGGAGGGGCACGATAATGCAGAGCCGTCTCGACAAAAGTCCGGTCGCAACCTGGTGGTGGACCATCGATCGCTGGTTCCTGGCGGCGTTCCTGTCGCTGATGGGGCTCGGCATCGTGTTGTCCTTCGCGGCAAGTCCCGCGGTCGCCGAACGCATCGGCCTCGACAGTTTCCATTTCGCCACCCGACAGATCATCTTCACCGTGCCCGCGCTCGGCGTGATGTTGGCGGTCTCCTTCCTCGATTCCAGAGAGATCCGGCGCATGTCGCTGATCATGCTGTGCCTCATGCTGGTGCTGATGGTGGCGGTGCTCTATGTCGGCGTCGAGGTGAAGGGCGCACGGCGCTGGGTCTCGCTCGCCGGCCTGTCGATCCAGCCGTCGGAATTCCTCAAGCCGGCCTTCGTCATCATGTGCGCCTGGCTGTTCGCCGAACACAAACGCCAGCCCGACATTCCCGGCAATCTGTTCGCCATGCTGCTGCTGGTGCTGGTCGTGTCGCTGCTGGTGGCGCAGCCGGACCTCGGCCAGACCATGCTGACCACCGGCACCTGGGGCATCATGTTCTTCATGGCCGGGCTGCCGTGGCTGTGGATCATCGTGCTCGGTGCGGCCGGCGTCGGCGGCGTCTTCGCCGCCTATACGGTGTTTCCGCACGTCGCGCTGCGCATCGACAAGTTCCTCACCGGCGAAGGCGACACGTTCCAGGTCGACATGGGGCGTGACGCGCTGATCAATGGCGGCTGGTTCGGCGTCGGGCCGGGCGAGGGCACCGTCAAGCGGGTCATCCCCGACAGCCATGCCGACTTCGTCTTCTCGGTCGCGGGCGAGGAGTTCGGGCTGATCATGTGCTTCTTCATCATGTCGATCTTCGCCTTCATCGTGCTGCGCGGTCTCAACACGGCGCTGAAGGAGCATGACGACTTCACCCGTTATGCGGTCGGCGGCCTGGTCACCGTGTTCGGCCTGCAGGCCGTCATCAACATGTGCGTCAACCTGCAGCTGGTGCCGGCCAAGGGCATGACGCTGCCCTTCATCTCCTATGGCGGCTCCTCGCAGATCGCCATCGCCATCTCGATGGGGATGGTGCTGGCGCTGACGCGCAAGCGGCCGGAAAAGCGCAAGCAGATGGGCTTTGCGCTGCCGCAGCGCGCCATGCCGGCGGAGTGACATGGCCAGAGGCGTTATCCTTCTCGCCGCGGGCGGAACCGGCGGACATCTGTTTCCAGCCGAAGCGCTGGCGCATGAACTCATCGAGCGCGGCTGGGCGGTGCATCTGGCGACCGACACCCGCGCCGAACGGTTTGCCGGCCATTTCCCGGCAGCGGCCATCCATCCCATCCAGTCGGCGACGTTGGGCTCGAAAAACCCCTTCGCCCTGCTTGGCGCCTTCTGGAAAATCTGGAGTGGCGTGCGTCAGGCCTCCGCCGTCATCGGCAGGATCAAGCCGGAGGCCGTCGTGGGCTTTGGCGGCTATCCGACCTTGCCGCCGCTCTATGCGGCGACGCGGCGCAAGGTGCCGACGCTGATCCACGAGCAGAACGCGGTGATGGGGCGCGCCAACCGGGCGCTGGCCGGCCGCGTCGACGCGATCGCCGGCGGCTTCCTGCCGCAAGATGAGAGTGCGGCCGGCGCCAAGACGGTGACGACCGGCAATCCGGTCAGGCCAGCGGTGCTCGAAGCAGCCAGGACACCTTACGTGGCTTCAACCGGGGATGAGCCTTTCCGCCTGCTGGTGTTCGGCGGCAGTCAGGGCGCGCAATTCTTTTCCGATGCCATGCCGGGGGCAGTCGCGCTGCTTTCCGATGCACAGCGCAGACGCCTCGTCATTACCCAACAAGCTCGCGCGGACGACGTGGCGCGGGTGAAGGCGGCCTATGCCGCGCTCGGCGTCGCCGTCGAGGTCTCGCCGTTCTTTACCGACATGGCGGCGCGCATTGCGGCGGCGCATCTGGTGATCTCGCGCTCCGGCGCTTCCACCGTCTCGGAGATCGCCGTCATCGGCCGGCCGGCACTGCTGGTGCCCTATCCCTTTGCGCTCGACCACGACCAGGCGGCCAATGCGGCGGCGCTTGCCGCCGCCGGCGGCGGCGAAGTGCATGTGCAATCATCGCTTTCGTCCGAGCGTATCGCGGCACTGCTCGGCGCCCTGATAGACCAGCCGGAGCGGCTCGCGACGATGGCTGCCGCGGCCAAATCGGTCGGCCGGCCGGACGCGGCACGGTTGCTCGCCGATCTCACAGAGGCTATTGCGTCCCGCAAAACAGTATCGGATTTCAGGAAGGGGACGCACCCATGAAGATGCCGCAGACCATTGGCCTCGTGCATTTCATCGGCATTGGCGGCATCGGCATGAGCGGCATCGCCGAGGTGCTGCACAATCTCGGCTACAAGGTGCAAGGATCCGACCAGGCGGACAGCGCCAATGTGCAACGGCTGCGCGACAAGGGCATCGAATGCTTCGTCGGCCACAAGGCCGAGAATCTCGGTGATGCCGAGGTCATCGTCGTCTCGACGGCGATCAAGAAGTCGAATCCGGAACTGAAGGCCGCGCGGGAGAAATTGCTACCCATTGTCCGCCGCGCCGAGATGCTGGCCGAGCTGATGCGTTTCCGCCAGGCTGTCGCCATCGGCGGCACGCATGGCAAGACGACGACGACCTCGATGGTGGCGACGCTGCTCGAAGCCGGTGGGCTCGACCCGACCGTCATCAATGGCGGCATCATCAATGCTTATGGCACCAATGCGCGCATGGGCGACGGCGAGTGGATGGTGGTCGAAGCCGACGAAAGCGACGGCACCTTCCTCAAGCTGCCCGCCGACATCGCCGTCGTCACCAACATCGATCCCGAGCATCTTGATCATTATGGCAACTTCGACAATGTGCGCGAAGCATTCCGCCAGTTCGTCGAGAACGTGCCTTTCTATGGTTTCGGCGTGATGTGTACCGATCACCCGGAAGTGCAGGCCCTGGTCGGGCGCATCGAGGACCGGCGCGTCATCACCTATGGCGAGAACGCACAGGCCGATGTGCGCTTCACCAACCACCGCATGGCGGGAGCGACCTCGGAGTTCGACGTGATCATCCGCGACCGCAAGGGCCGCGGCCAGACGACGATAGCGGGCCTGCGCCTGCCGATGCCTGGCCGCCACAATGTGTCCAACGCGACGGCCGCGATCGCCGTCGCGCACGAACTCGGCCTGTCGGCCGAGGCAATCAAGAAGGGCCTGTCGTCCTTTGCCGGCGTCAAGCGCCGCTTCACGCATACCGGTTCCTGGAACGGTGTCGACGTGTTCGACGACTATGGCCACCACCCGGTCGAAATCTCGGCGGTGCTGAAGGCGGCGCGCAGCGCCACCAATGGGCGTGTCATCGCCATTGCCCAGCCGCACCGCTTCACCCGGCTGCATGATCTGTTCAACGAGTTCTCCGCCTGTTTCAACGATGCCGACACGGTGATGGTGGCGCCGGTCTACGCCGCCGGCGAAGAGCCGATCGACGGCGTGACCTCGGACGCGCTGGTGTCGCGCATACGTGCCGGCGGCCATCGCGACGCGCGCTACATCGAGGGGCCGGCCGATATCGCGCCCGTCATCCGCGACATCGCCAAGCCTGGCGACTTCGTCGTCTTCCTGGGTGCCGGCAATATCACCCAATGGGCCTATGCGCTGCCGAAGGAGCTCGCCGCCTCATGATGAACGGCCAGGCCCTGATCGACAGACTTGGCGACCGGCTTGCCGGCCTGCGTGGCCGCATCACGCCAAATGCCGAGATGGACAAGATCACCTGGTTCCGGGCAGGCGGCCTTGCCGAGGCGCTGTTCCAGCCGGCGGACGAGGTGGACCTTGCCGCTTTCCTCAAGGCGGTTCCCGAAGAAATTCCCCTGACGATTGTCGGCGTCGGCTCGAACCTTCTGGTCCGCGACGGCGGCATTCCGGGTTTCGTCGTCAGGCTTTCCGCCAAGGGCTTTGGCGAGGCCGAAGTCATTTCCCCGATCAGGATCAGGGCAGGTGCCGCCACGCCCGACAAGCGTGTGGCGGCAGTGGCGCTCGAGGCCGGCATTGGCGGCTTCCATTTCTACCACGGCATTCCAGGCGCCATCGGCGGCGCGCTCAGGATGAATGCCGGAGCCAATGGCGTCGAGACGCGCGAGCGCGTCGTCGAGGTGCGTGCGCTCGACCGCAAGGGCAATGTCCAGACGTTGAGCAATGCCGAGATGGGCTATGCCTATCGCCATTCGGCGGCGCCTGCCGGGTTGATCTTCACGTCGGCCGTCTTCGAAGGCTTTGCCGAGGACAAGGCAGCGATCAAGGCGGCGATGGAGGCGGTGCAGAACCACCGCGAGACCGTGCAGCCGATCCGCGAGAAGACGGGCGGCTCGACCTTCAAGAATCCGGAAGGCACATCGGCCTGGAAGGAAATCGACAAGGCGGGTTGCCGCGGCCTGATGATCGGCGGCGCGCAGATGTCGCCGATGCACTGCAACTTCATGATCAACACCGGAACCGCGACCGGCTACGACCTCGAATATCTCGGCGAGACGGTGCGCGCGCGGGTGCTCGAGCATTCGGGCATCCGGCTGCAGTGGGAGATCAAGCGTATCGGCAATTTCCGCTCCGGGCATGCCGTGCAGGAGTTCCTCGGCCAGCTTCTTTAGCGCATCTTGAAGTTCACGTGATGCGTGAACATCAACGGGATCGAAATGCCGTGAAGTCGTTGCTGCAAAGACTCAGCGAGACGGTTTTCGCATCCATTTTCTCACAAAGTGAATCCCTCGGAATCATAAGCACTTGCCAGTGAATCAACTCTCTGATTCTCTGCCCTAAAGCGTTTCCTGATTTGAGTCGTTCGACGCGTTACCCGCGTTTTCCGTCTGGGGGGCAACCTGCCAGGAGACTCGGACTCAATGTTGCGGAAATCCTTGGGTTTTTAGTCCGCCGTGAGAGGGGATGACGGGGAATGAAGAACAAGCATGTGGCCGTATTGCTGGGAGGTTTCTCGTCCGAGCGGCCCGTGTCCCTGTCTTCTGGAAAGGCCTGTGCAGATGCGCTCGAGCAGGAAGGCTATCAGGTTACCCGTGTCGATGTCGGGCGCGACGTCGGTTCGGTGCTCGCCGAGCTCAAGCCCGATGTCGCCTTCAATGCGCTGCATGGGCCTTTTGGCGAGGATGGCACCATCCAGGGCATCCTCGAATATCTCGGCATTGCCTACACCCATTCCGGCGTGCTCGCCTCGGCGCTCGCCATGAACAAGGAGCAGGCGAAGAAGATCGTCAAATCGGTCGGCGTGCCTGTCGCCGAATCAAAGGTCGCCAATCGTTTCTCCATCCAGAACAAGCATCCGATGAAGCCGCCCTATGTGGTCAAGCCGGTGAGCGAAGGGTCGAGCTTCGGTGTCGTTATCGTCTCGGAGGGGCAGTCGCATCCGCCGCAGGTCATCGGGTCGTCCGAGTGGAAATATGGCGATACCGTCATGGTCGAGCGCTACATCCATGGGCGCGAACTGACCTGCGCCGTCATGGGAGACGTGGCGCTCGGCGTCTGCGAGATCATCCCAACGGGCCATTCCTTCTACGACTATGATTCAAAATATGTCGCGGGCGGATCAAAACACGAATGCCCCGCAAAAGTTTCACCGAATATTTACCAAAAAATACAGACACTGGCGCTCAAGGCTCACCAAGCTGTCGGCTGTCGGGGCGTTTCCCGGTCGGACTTCCGTTATGACGATCGTCACTCCGAAAATGGCGAGGTTGTATGGCTCGAGGTCAATACTCAGCCGGGCATGACGCCGACGTCTCTGGTGCCTGAAATTGCCGCCCATGCCGGGCATTCGTTTGGTGAACTGTTGAGTTGGATGGTGGAGGACGCTTCGTGTCTGCGTTGAAATGGGGACAGGGCAAGGTGAGGGGCGCGGCCGGGCCGTCGCTGTTCGGCCTGCCATTGTCGTTGGACCATTTCGTTCTGCCGCGCGTGCTTCGCCGCCCGGTGCGCATCCTGACGCGCCTGAGTGATGGTGAATTTCAGGCGCCGCGCTTCTCCGCCGCGATCATGTCGTCGGTGCTGCTGGCTTCGAGCGGGGCCTATGGCGCCTACCTTGGCGGTCATGCCGACGGCATCATTCAAAGCATCACCGCCCGTACCGGCTTTGCCGTCGATCAGGTCAAGGTGGTCGGCAACCGCCAGACTTCCGAGATCGACATTCTCGACCGGCTCGAGCTCGATGGCTGGACGTCGCTGATCGGCTTCGATGCCGAGGCCGCGCGGGAGCGCATCGCTACCTTGCCGTGGATCGAGATTGCCGCGGTGCGCAAGGTCTATCCGCACACGCTGGAAGTGCGCGTCGAGGAGCGCGAAGCCTTCGCGCTCTGGCAGCAGGGCGATGATCTCTCCGTCATCGAAAAGGATGGCGCCGTCATCGCGCCGTTCTCGGGCGGCAAGCAGGTGCTGCTGCCGCTGTTGATCGGCACCGGCGCGCCGGCCAAGGCGCCTGATTTCCTGGCCAAGATCGAGCAATATCCCGACCTCGCCAGCCGCATCAAAGGCTATGTCCGCGTCGGCGAGCGGCGCTGGGACCTCAAGTTGGACAACGGCATCACCGTCAAGCTGCCCGAAGACGACGAGGACCAGGCGCTCGCCGAACTCGTCAAGATGGACCATGACAAGGGGCTGTTGTCGCGCGATATCGCCGCTGTCGACATGCGCCTGACAGACCGGCTGGTCGTGGAGCTGACGCCGCAGGCGGCGACGCAGCGCGAGGCCGCGCTCAACGAGAAGCCGAAAACCCTCAAGCGCAAGCCGGAGACGAAGATATGAGCTGGCTTGGCGGTTCTGGCGATGCCTCGTCGCGCCGGTCCGGCACCCTGACGGTGCTGGATGTCGGCTCGAACAAGGTCTGTTGCATGGTGGCCAAGCTGAAGCCGAACGATGACGGCAAGCTTCTGCGCGGCCGCTCTCACCGGATCCAGGTGATCGGCATCGGCCACCAGAAATCGCAAGGGGTGAAGTCGGGCGTCGTCGTCGATCTCGACCGCGCCGAGCATGCCATCCGCCTCTCCGTCGACGCCGCCGAGCGCATGGCCGGGCTGACGGTCGATTCGCTGATCGTCAACATGACCGCCGGACGACTGAAGAGCGAAGCCTTTTCAGCCACCATCAACCTCGGCGGCCACGAGGCCGACGAGGCCGATATCAAGCGCGTGCTCGGTGCCGGCGCCAAGCAGGCGCTGAAGGCCGAACGCGAGGTGATCCATTCGCTGCCCGTCGGCTTCTCGCTCGATGCCGAGCGCGGCGTGCGCGATCCGCGCGGCATGGTGGGCGATGCGCTTGGCGTCGACATGCATGTGCTGACCGGTGATGCGGCGCCGATGCGAAATCTGGAGCTCTCCATCAACCGTTCGCACCTGTCGGTCGAGCGCATGGTGGCGACGCCCTATGCCAGCGGGCTGGCGGCACTCGTCGACGACGAGCTCGAACTCGGAGCCGCCTGCATCGACATGGGCGGCGGCACGACGACGATCTCGGTGTTTTCGGAAGGCAAGTTCGTCCATGGCGACGCCATCGCCATCGGTGGCAATCATGTGACGCTCGACATGGCCAAGGGGCTTTCGACGTCGCTCGATGCCGCCGAGCGGCTGAAGGTGATGCACGGCTCGGCGCTGCCGGGCAGCGCCGACGACCGCGATCTGGTCTCGATCCAGCCGATCGGCGACGATGGCGACGTGCCGCTGCAGATCCCGCGTTCGGTGATGACGCGCATCGTGCGCGCCCGCATCGACGAGACGCTCGAACTCTTGCGCGACCGGCTCAACAAATCCGGCTACGGCAATGCGGTCGGCAAGCGCGTCGTGCTCACCGGCGGCGCCAGCCAACTGGCCGGCCTGCCCGAGGCGGCACGCCGCATCCTGGGGCGCAATGTGCGCATCGGCCGCCCGCTCGGCGTGGCGGGCCTGCCAGAAGCAGCGAAAGGCCCGGCTTTCTCGGCCGCGGTCGGGCTTCTGATCTATCCGCAGATGGCGAGCTTCGAGAGCCATCCGGCGAAAGGTATTTCCGGTCTCAGGATGACCGGAACGGGCGGAAAACTGCATCGCATGAGTCAGTGGTTGAGAGACAGTTTCTAATTGACGGGGACAGCCCCATAGGCGGCCGCGGCGGCGAAGCGGCGTGAAAGGTAAAGGACGGAGACAATGACCATCAATCTGCAGAAGCCGGACATCACCGAGCTTAAGCCGCGCATCACCGTGTTCGGTGTTGGCGGCGGCGGCGGCAATGCCGTGAACAACATGATCACCGCCGGACTGCGCGGTGTCGAGTTCGTCGTGGCCAACACCGACGCGCAGGCGCTGACCATGTCGAAGGCCTCGCGGCTGATCCAGCTTGGCGCGCATGTCACCGAGGGGCTCGGTGCCGGATCGCAGCCGGAAGTCGGCCGCGCGGCGGCGGAAGAGTGCATCGACGAGATCCTCGACCATCTCACCAACACCCATATGTGCTTCGTCACCGCCGGCATGGGCGGCGGCACCGGTACGGGTGCTGCTCCGGTGGTTGCCCGCGCAGCCCGCGAGAAGGGCATCCTCACCGTCGGCGTCGTCACCAAGCCGTTCCACTTCGAAGGCCAGCGCCGCATGAAGACGGCCGACTTCGGCATCGAGGAGCTGCAGAAGTGCGTCGATACGCTGATCGTCATCCCCAACCAGAACCTGTTCCGGCTGGCCAATGACAAGACCACCTTCGCCGACGCCTTCGCGATGGCCGACCAGGTGCTCTACTCCGGCGTTGCCTGCATCACCGACCTGATGGTCAAGGAAGGCCTGATCAACCTCGACTTCGCCGACGTGCGTTCGGTGATGCGCGAGATGGGCAAGGCGATGATGGGCACCGGCGAAGCTTCGGGCGAAGGCCGCGCGATGGCCGCCGCGGAAGCCGCGATCGCCAACCCGCTGCTCGACGAAACCTCGATGAAGGGCGCCAAGGGCTTGCTGATCTCGATCACCGGCGGCCGCGACCTGACCCTTTTCGAAGTCGACGAGGCGGCGACCCGCATCCGCGAAGAAGTCGACCAGGACGCCAACATCATCCTGGGCGCCACTTTCGACGAGGAACTCGAGGGCGTCATCCGCGTCTCGGTGGTCGCGACCGGCATCGACAAGTCGGCCGCTGAAATCGCCGCCGCGCCGATCTCGATCCGCACGGCGCCGCCGAAGCCGGCCGCCCGGCCGGCCGTCGCCGCGGTGGAAAGCCGCCCGGCGCCGGTCCAGCAGGCCGTGTATGAGCCGCGCGCCGCCGATCCAGTTGCCGAAGCCATCCAGTTGGCCGAAGCGAACGCCGCTGCCATGGCGCAGGCTCGTCCGGCACCGGTCGCCCATGCGGACGATTTCCGCCCGCAGAGCAAGATCTTCCAGGCGCCGCCCGCGCAACCGATGCCTCAGCCTGTTGTCCAGCAGATGATGCAGCCGGCTGCGCAGCCGCGCGAAATGCTGCGTGAGGTCCAGCAGCCGGTGGCGATGGCGCCGCAGCGCATGCCGCGCGTCGAGGATTTTCCGCCGGTCGTGAAGGCGGAGGTCGACGCCAAGAGCCGTCCCGCCGACCATGAGAACAGCGGCCCGATGGGTCTCCTGAAGCGCCTGACCAATGGCCTGACCCGCCGCGAAGAGGAGCCTGCACGGCTGCAGCCGGCGCAGCCGCGCGAGCCCAAGCTGCGCCAGGCCGCACCGGAAGTGCGCCGCCTCGCCAGCCAGGACGCCCAGCTCTACGCGCCGCGCCGCGGCCAGCTGGACGACCAGGGCCGTCTGACGCCGCAGGTGAGGGCGACTCAGGACGATGATCAGCTGGAGATTCCGGCGTTCCTGCGCCGCCAGGCCAACTGAGCGGTTAACGGATTGTAACAATTGTTAACAGGCAAGCAAGAAATTGCTTGCCTGTTAACGTTTAAAAGGCTGTATAATCAATAGGTTATCGTGTCATACAGGTTCCAGTTCGCGGTTACAAAGAGTAAGAAACCGTGATTTGGAGTCTCCCTGCCGGGACATTATCTTCGCTGCCTACCATGGTCGGTATGCGGGGATTTCGGGGGAAGTAGCCCTGCCTGCCGATTTAACAAGAGCCGCGCCCTCGGGCTGGAGAAGCGGACCTAGGCATTACGGGCTTATGGGGATTGTCTTGCACGACCACCAGACGACAGTGAAGACGCGCGCGTCGCTTACAGGCACCGGCGTTCACAGCGGCAAAGAAGTTTCCATCAGTTTCCTGCCCGCGGATGCCGATACCGGCATCGTGTTCCAGCTTCTCAATGGCGACGGGCAGGGCCGTGAGTTCCGCGCCCTGTTTTCCGAGATCGGCGCCACCGATCTTTGCACCATGCTTGGCGATCCCTCGGGCGAGCACATCGCCACGGTCGAGCATATCATGGCCGCCCTGTTCGGGCTCGGCATCGACAATGTCATCATCGAGATCGACGGCCACGAGGTCCCAATCCTCGACGGCAGTGCCATGGCGTTCGTCGAAGCCATCGACCAGGCCGGCATCGAGGTGTTGGCCGTCAAGCGCCGCTATATCAGGGTGGTCAAGCCGGTCCGCATCGAGAACGGCGCCTCCTGGGCCGAGTTCAGGCCCTATGACGGCACCCGCTTCGAGGTCGAGATCGATTTCGAAAGCCCGGCGATCGGCCGCCAGCTGTTCGCATCGGACATCAATGCCGATATTTTCCGCCGCGACATCGCCCGCGCCCGCACCTTCGGCTTCATGAAGGACGTCGAACGGCTGTGGGCCGCCGGCTATGCGCTGGGATCCTCGCTCGAGAACTCGCTGGTGATCGGTGACGACAACCGCGTCATCAATATGGGTGGCCTGCGCTACCCCAACGAATTCGTGCGCCACAAGACGCTCGACGCCATGGGCGACCTGGCGCTGGCCGGCGCGCGCTTCATCGGCTGTTTCCGCTCCTATCGCGGCGGCCACCGGCTGAACGCCGCCGCGCTGCGGCGCCTGCTGTCGGACCGCACGGCCTTCGAGATCGTCGAGACGACACGCCGCGAGCGTGGCCGGGCCGCCGAGATGAACGCCGTCAACGCGCCGCTCTATGCGCCATGGATGATCTGATTTTCTTAATCTTTTTCGCATTGCATGGCGGTATGGGTGTTGCATGAATGCATCATCCATCAGCGAAATTGCATAGATTTTCGCGCTGCGGTCCGTCGCCACAAAAATGTGCGATTGGCTGGACATAGCGTTGCCGGGCAAGGCGGTTATGGTTTATGGCTGCTGCCGTCGATTAATGCATGTCGCCTAGAAGTGGGGACCATTTTTGGGACAACAGCATGCAAGAGGCACTAAAATAACGCCGAAAGGGCGCAATCCAATCATGTTCTTCAAGCGAGTCGGTCAATCGAAAGCGCCGCAGCGGTCTGTCTTCCTGGCGCTTTCGGTGGTTGTTCCATCGCTCTTTCTGTCGGCCTGCATGTCGTCGGAGAAAGATATCGACCTTTCGACCTATGTCGACCAGACCGAGCCGGCCGACGTTCTCTACAATCAGGGCCTCGCAAACATGAATGCGGGACGCCTGGACGAGGCGAGCAAGAAGTTCGACGCCGTCGACCGCCAGCATCCCTATTCGGAATGGGCCCGCAAATCGATGGTGATGGGCGCGTTTGCCGACTATCGGAAGGGCAGCTACGAGGACGCGATCCAGTCGGCAAAGCGGTACCTGGCCCTCTATCCGTCCACGGATGACGCACCCTATGCCCAGTACATCATCGGTCTCAGCTACTATCGCCAGATCAAGGACGTGACGCAGGACCAGAAGGAAGCACGCCAGACCGTGCAGACGATGCAAGACCTGGTGACGCGCTGGCCGACGTCGGAATATGTCGACGACGCCAAGGAAAAGATCCGCTTCGCCAACGACCAGCTCGCCGGCAAGGAAATGCAGATCGGCCGTTATTATCTGGAGCGCCGCGAGTACATCGCCGCCGTCAAGCGCTTCCGCACCGTGGTCGAAAACTATTCCAACACCCGCCATGTCGAGGAAGCGCTCGCCCGCCTCACCGAAAGCTATTACGCGTTGGGCTTGACCTCGGAGGCCCAGACGGCGGCCGCGGTCCTCGGCACCAACTATCCCGACAGCTCGTGGTACAAGGATTCCTATAAGCTGCTGCAGAGCAACGGTCTGGCGCCACGCGAAAATGCCGGATCGTGGATATCCAAGGCCGGGAAGCTGATCACCGGCGCCTGACCGCGGAGCTCCGAGCGAAGCGCGCAGTGTGCTTTTTCGGATTGATCCGAAGCTCAAACAAAAAGATAGTGCGGCGCTGCGACTCCAACTGTCGGGTGCCGCCTTAATTTTTTTGTTTTCGTGCCTGTCGTTATCCCGAAACCGGGTCCACTTCTGGGCGGCATGCAATAGGTCCGGTTTCTCATGCTTTCCAGACTGTCGATCCGAGATATCGTCCTGATCGAAAAGCTGGACATCGACTTCCAGCCGGGTCTCTCCGTGCTGACCGGCGAAACCGGCGCCGGCAAATCCATCCTGCTCGATGCCCTGTCGCTGGCGCTCGGCGCGCGCGGCGATGCCTCGCTGGTGCGCCATGGCGCGTCGCAGGGCCAGGTCATTGCCGTGTTCGATGTTCCGCGCAACCATCCGGTGCGCGCGCTGCTTGCCGAAAACGCCATCGAGGATGACGGCGACGTCATCCTGCGCCGCGTGCAGACGGCGGACGGCCGTACCCGTGTGTTCGTCAACGACCAGCCGTCCAGCGTGACGCTGATGCGCGATGTCGGCCGCGCACTGGTCGAGATCCATGGCCAGCATGACGAACGCGCTTTGGTCGATCCGGGCGCGCACCGCGATGTGCTCGATGCTTTCGGCGGCCATCTCGGCGCCGTCCGCGCGACAGGCGAGGCATGGCGGCACTGGCGCGCCTGCGAGCAGGAGTTGACGCGCCATCGCGCCAAGGTGGCGGCCGCCGCCCGGGAGGCCGACTATCTGCGCGCCGCGGTCGCCGAACTGACCAAGCTCGATCCGCAGCCCGGTGAGGAAACCGAACTTGCCGAGCTGCGCGCCCATATGATGCGCGCCGAAAAGATCGCCTCCGAAATCCACGACGCGCAGGATGTGCTTTCGGGCCCGTCCTCGCCCTTGCCGCAACTGGCCAGCCTGCTGAGGCGGCTGCAGCGCAAGGCGACGGAGGCGCCCGGGCTGCTCGAGGACGTGGTCAAGTCGCTGGATGAAGCGATGTTGTCGCTCGACGCGGCGCAATCGGGCGTCGAGGCGGCGCTTCGCGCCACCGAATATGACCCGCAACGGTTGGAGAAGGCCGAGGAGCGGCTGTTTTCGCTGCGCGCGGCCTCGCGCAAGCACAGCGTCGCCGTCGACGATCTGGCGCAATTGCGCGACACGATGGTTGCCGATCTAGCCGACCTCGATGCCGGCGAGGAGCGCCTGCACGGACTGGAAAAGCAGGCCGCCGCCGCGCGCGAAACCTACGACATCGCCGCCGCACAGCTGTCCTCGCTTCGCCATGCCGCGGCGGTCGGCCTGACCAAGGCGGTGATGGCCGAATTGCCGGCGCTGAAGCTCGAACGCGCGGCCTTCATCGTCGAGATGAAGAGCGAGGCCGAGAGCCGCATGGAGGAGGGCATCGACCAGATCGAGTTCTGGGTGCGCACCAATCCCGGCACGCGGCCCGGCCCGATGATGAAAGTCGCGTCGGGTGGCGAGCTGTCACGCTTCCTGCTGGCGCTGAAAGTGGCGCTTGCCGATCGCGGTTCGGCGCCGACACTGGTTTTCGACGAAATCGACACCGGCGTGGGCGGCGCGGTGGCCGACGCCATCGGCCAGCGGCTGGCGCGGCTGTCGAAGCGTGTCCAGGTGCTTTCCGTCACCCATGCTCCGCAAGTGGCGGCGCGCGCGGCAACACATTTCCTGATCTCCAAATCGGGCAGCACCGACCGTGTCGCGACCGGAATTGCCGAGATGGACAGGACGGCGCGGCAGGAGGAGATCGCCCGCATGCTGGCCGGCGCCACTATCACCGACGAGGCGCGCGCCGCCGCCGAGCGGCTGCTGCGCGAGAATACAAACGCGGCATGAGACTATCGGGCGTCATGGGGCGAGTCAGGATATGGCTCCATCCTGCTGTTCAGGAATGATCTTTTCCGAAAACCGGTTCCCACCTTTCACGATCATGCTCTATTGTGGCGCGCCACCGTTCAGGGACAAAAGCATGGCCGAAAAACCCGTCGATTCGCTCAGCGAAAGCGAGGCTGAAGCCGAACTCCAGCGCCTTGCCGAAGAGATCGCCGGTCACGACCGGCGCTACCATGCCGAGGACGCGCCTACGATCACGGACGCGGAGTATGACGCGTTGCGACGGCGCAATCTTGCCATCGAGGAGCGCTTTCCCGGGTTGGTGCGTGAGGATTCGCCCTCGCTCAGGGTTGGTGCCGCACCGGCGGAAGGCTTCACCAAGGTTCGCCACGCCGTGCCGATGCTCAGCCTCGCCAAGGCCTATACCGACGAAGATGTCACCGATTTCATCGACCGTGGCCGGCGCTTCTTCGACCGCGACAAGGACCTCGACATCGCTTTCACCGCCGAGCCGAAGATCGACGGGCTGTCGGCTTCGCTGCGTTACGAAAAGGGCGTCTTCGTGCAAGGTGCGACGCGCGGCGATGGTGCGGTCGGCGAGGACATCACCGCCAATTTGAGGACCATCGCCGACATTCCCGCGAAGCTCAAAGGATCAGGCTGGCCTGAAATCATCGAGATCCGTGGCGAAGTCTATATGACCTATGCCGAATTCGAGGCGCTCAAGGCGCGCTCGGCGGCTGTCGGCGGCCAGGATTACGTCAATCCGCGCAATACGGCGGCCGGATCGCTGCGCCAGAAGGATCCCTCCGTCACCGCCAGCCGCAACCTCAAATTTTTCGCCTATGCGTGGGGCTATACTACGGCCGATCCGGCGCCGACCCAGTACGAATCGGTGCAGAAATTCGCCGATTGGGGTTTCAAGATCAGCCCTCTGATGGTGCGGGCCAAATCGGTCGAGGAACTGGTCGCGCACTACCACCGGATCGAGGAGCAGCGCTCGTCGCTCGGCTATGACATAGACGGCGTCGTCTACAAGGTCGACCAGCTGGAGCTGCAGCGCCGCTGGGGTTTCGTCACCGGTGAGCCGCGCTGGGCCGTCGCGCACAAATTCCCGGCCGAACAGGCGATGACGACCGTGCAGAAGATCGACATCCAGGTCGGCCGAACCGGCACGCTGGCGCCGGTCGCGCGGCTTGCGCCGGTGACCGTCGGCGGCGTCGTGGTGGAAAACGTCACGCTGCACAATGAGGATTATATCAAGGGCCTAGACAGCACCGGCCAGCCGATCCGCGACGGCATCGACGTGCGCATCGGCGACACCGTCGTGATCCAGCGGGCAGGGGATGTCATTCCACAGATCGTCAGTGTCGTCATCGACAAGCGTCCGGCCGATGCCGTGCCATACGAATTCCCGCACACCTGCCCGATCTGCGGCTCGCCGGCGACGCGCGAGATCAACGAGAAGACCGGCAAGGAGGATTCGCGCCGCCGCTGCACCGGCGAACTGATCTGCCCGGCGCAGGCCGTGGAAGGGCTGCGCCATTTCGTGTCGCGCGGCGCCCTGGATATTGAAGGCCTGGGCGCGGAGAATATCGACACGTTCTTCAATGCCGGGTTGATCAAGACAGCCGCCGACATCTTCACGCTGAGGGAGCGCCGCCCCGCCGTGACCAAGGCGCTGGCCGAGCGGCGCGAGGAGCAGGCAAGGCAGCGCGAGGCGGCGTCCGGCAAGACGCGCAAGAATGTGCGCAGCGTCGAGGACCGCAACTATGAAGGCCTGGACAAGCTGTTTGCGGCAATCGATTCGCGCCGCGAGCCGGAGCTCGACCGCTTCATTTTCGCGCTCGGCATCCGCCATATCGGCGAAACCACGGCCGCGGTACTTGCGCGAACCTTCTCGACCATCGAGGAGCTTATCCGAGTCGGCAAGGAGACTGCGGCGGCGGAGAATCCGCATGCGGTCTTCCCATCGATCAACGGCATTGGCGATACGGTGATCGATGCGCTTCGCGATTTCTTCGGCAACGAGCGCAATGACGACGTGCTCGAGAAGCTGCTGCAGCAGGTCAAGCCGAAGCCATATATCGTCACCGTCTCGGCCGACAGCGAAGTCGCCGGCAAGACGATCGTCTTTACCGGTTCGCTGGAAAAGATGACCCGCTCGGAAGCCAAGGCGATGGCCGAGCGTCTCGGCGCCAAGGTGGCCGGCTCGGTTTCGGCCAAGACCGATTTGCTGGTGGCCGGTCCTGGCGCCGGTTCCAAGCTCAAGCTTGCCAGCGAACTCGGCGTCGAAGTCATCGATGAGGACACCTGGCTGCAGCGGGTCGGCAAATCGTGACGGACGGGGCATTCAAAGGGTTCGGCCCAAAGGCCATTCCGTTCCTGAAGGCATTGGATTTCCACCAGAGTCGCGAGTGGTTCCTGGAAAACCGCGACCTGTTCGAAAAGGAATTGCGCGACCCACTGGGGGATCTCGTCGAGACGCTTACTCTGCGTTTTGCGCAGGCTGGCCTCGGCCTGCGTGGCGATCGCAAGAAGTCGCTGTTCCGCATCAACCGCGACGTGCGCTTCGCCAAGGACAAACGACCCTATAACCGGCATCTGTCAGCTATCCTGTCGCCGGACGGCACCAAGATGGAGCAGGGTGTGTTCTTCGTCCATATCGGGCTCGAGCGCTGCTTTGCCGGCGTCGCCTGGTGGCAGCCGGCGCCGGAACTGCTGACGGCCATGCGCAAGGCCATCTCAAGCCATCCCGATACGTTTCGCGCCGTGGTGGCGGCGCTGGGGAAAAATGGCCTCGAACTCGATGCCGAAGGCGGCATGAAACGCACGCCGCGCGGCTTCGAACACGTCGCCGACAAAGATCTTGTCGCCGCCATCCGCAACCGGCACTTCGCCGTTCGCCACGCAATCGATCCGGCTGGTATCCACGGGCCGGGACTGGTCGAGGAACTCGTCGATTTCACCATGCGCGCCAAGCCACTGCTCGACTGGGGCAGGGCGATCGAGGGCACGGCGCCGGGAAGCTAATGCATGTCGCCCGGAAATGTCCTCGGTTCCGGGACAACGACATGCATAAAATCAGAAGCTTACAGGAGGTCGGCGAATCCTATTCGCCGCGACATACTGTAGCCCAGCGCTTTGATTGCGGCGCTACATCCGCATCAAAAGACCGCCGTCGACGGCCAGTTCAATTCCAGTGACGTAACTTGCCGCGTCGGAGAGCAGGAAAAGTGCTGCGTTGGCCATGTCTTGCGGCGTGCCGATGCGGCCGAGCGGCGTGTAGCTGGCGACGGCGGCGCGCTTCTCCTCGGTGTCCCAGCGCGCCTGCAATGGCGTCAGCGCCATGCCCGGGCAGATGGCGTTCGACCGGATGCGATCGCCGGCCAGTTGCATGGCGAGCGACTTGGAGAGCGCGCAGACGCCGGCCTTCGAGGCCTGGTAGGCATCCTGCGGGGTCGGATCGCCGCGATACCACTGGATGGTCGAGAAATGCACCATGGCGCCGCCGCGGCCGCCCGCGCGCATATGTGGCACGACCGCCCGCGCCGTGTGCACGAAGGATTTCAGGTTGATGTTGAAGACCTGATCCCAGACGTCGAGGTCCATCTCCAGGGCCGACTTGTCGCGGCCGAACCAGAGCACCCCTGCGACATTGGCAAGATAGTCGATGCCGCCGCGCTCACGGCCCGCAGCATTGATGGTCTGTTCGACAAAGGCGGCATCGGTGAGATCGCCCTGCGCGAAAATGAGCCTGTCGTCATAGGCGGCGAGCGATGCCGGGCGTGGCTTGATGTCGATGGCGGTGACGGAAGCGCCGGCATCGAGCAGCGCCAGGGTAATCGCCTCGCCCATGCCGCCGCCAGCCCCGGTGACGACCGCATGCCTGCCGGTGAAATTATAAACGATCATCCGCAACCCCTTTTTTCGCCAATCTGCAATCACCGGACAATAGCGTGCCTTTACGCGGAACTGCAGAGCCATTGTGATCTCGCGTCGATATGACGGAGCGCGGGCCAAATTCCGGCGTGAAAGGCTTGCCGATGATTTCCGCTGATCGTTTGGCTCAAGCGAATTCGTGTGACAAGGCTGGGCATGCCCCCTACATACCGCCACTCCTCATGGAGTGGCCGATGGCGACGGACGTGATTTCAGAGAGCGGCGCGAAAAGCGATTTCTGGCAAGGGGTTAGGCTCTCCATGCCGGTTGTGGTGGCGTCGGCGCCGTTCGCGGTGCTGTTCGGTGCGCTCGCCGTCGACAATGGGTTTTCGGTCCTTGAAGCCTTCCTGATGAGCGCGCTGGTCTATGGCGGCGCCAGCCAGATGGTCGGCATCCAGTTGTTCGGCCAGCATGTCGCGCCATGGTTGGTCGTGCTCTCGATCTTCGCCGTGAATTTCCGTCACGTGCTCTATTCCGCCGGCATCGGCCGGCGCATCGCGCACTGGCCTGTCATCAGCCAAGCACTCGGCTATTTCATCCTCACCGATCCGCAATTCGCGGTCGCCGAGGCACGCGCGCAATCCGGCCAGACTGTGGGCTTCGCCTGGTATCTGGGGCTTGGCCTGCCGGTCTATCTGTTCTGGATCGTCGAAAGCGCGCTCGGTGCGCTGTTCGGCAAGCTCATTCCAGATACGCATGCGCTGGGCATCGATTTCCTGCTGCCGATCTATTTCCTCGGCCTTGTGATGGGCTTCCGCAAGCGGCCGCTGTGGCTGCCGGTGGTCGTCGCCAGTGCCTGCGCGTCCATCATTGCCTACAAGACGGTGGGTTCGCCCTGGCACGTCTCCATCGGCGCCATCGCCGGCGTGCTGCTGGCTGTCATCCTGCCGCCGCACCATAGCGGCGTGGAGACAAGGCCATGAGCACGACATTCTGGATCATCATCGCCGGCGCGATCGCCACCTATCTCACGCGCATCGGCGGGCATCTGGTCATCTCCCGCTTCGACCACATCCATCCGCGCGTAGAAGCCGGCCTCAACGCGGTGCCGGCGGCAGTGCTGACGACGCTGGTGGCGCCGGAACTGCTGAATGCCGGACCGGCGGAGTGGGCAGCGTTGGTTGTCACGGCGGCGGTTTCGTTGCGTGGCGGGTTGATGGCGATGTTTTTGACGGGTGCTGCGGTGTTGATTCTGGCGCGGCAGTTCGTGGGATGATCTCGCCAGCGTGATCGTTTGCCCCATTTGACCTGCCGTCCTTCGCAGCGTGCATGGCGGCTTGGCCCATGCATTGGTCTCAGACTAGGTTGCGTCGGTCGACCCCCACTCCGTCTCGGCTTCGCCGAGCCACCTCTCCCCCGATCGACGGGGTAGAGGAAAGGCGCCAGGTTTTATGCCGTCAACGCTCGTCCAGCAAAGCTCCCTTCCTTTCCCTCCGGAGGGGGGAAAGGTGGCGCTGCGAAGCAGCGACGGATTGGGGGAACCACCTGGCAATCAAGCCTCGCACAGATCCGTCACCGCAGTCACAAAAGATGTGTGCATCGCCTAGCGCAACGGGGAGAAAGATGCTCAAATCTTCGCGTCGTGCGGCAGTGGTGCCGTCGCCTTTTCCAGCCAGGCCAGTGTTTCGCCGTCGAGCATCGGCCCGATCTCGGCCGCGACGCGGGCGTGGTAGGCGTCGAGCCAGTGCAGTTCGTCACGGGTCAGCAAGTCCGATCGCACCAGCCTGACGTCGATCGGCGCCAGCGTCAGCGTCTCGCAAGCGTGCATGGCGATGTCGCCGCCCTCGATCTGTTCGGCCGGCGTCACCAGGATGAGGTTCTCGATGCGGATGCCGTAGGCGCCTTCCTTGTAATAGCCGGGCTCGTTGGACAGCATCATGCCTTCGAGCAGCTTTTCGGTGCCGGTGCGGGCGATGCGCTGCGGACCCTCATGCACGGCAAGATAGGAGCCGACGCCATGGCCGGTGCCATGGGCGAAGTCGCAGCCATGCTTCCACAACGCCATGCGGGCGACGGCGTCGATCTCGGAGCCGCGCGTGCCGGCGGGGAAGCGCAGCGTGGAAATGCCGATCATGCCTTTCAGCACCAGCGTGAAGCGTTCGCGCATCTCTTCGGTCGGCTGGCCGATCGGCACGGTGCGGGTGATGTCCGTGGTGCCGTCCTGGTATTGCGCGCCGGAATCGAGCAGGAACAGCTCTCCGGCCTCAAGCTTGCGGCTGGTGGCGCGCGAGACGCGGTAATGCATGATGGCGCCGTTCGGGCCGGCGCCGGAAATAGTGTCGAAGGAGACATCGCGCAGCGGCATCTGGGTTTCCTCGCCGGTTTGCCGGCGCGTCTCTTCGAGCCTGGTGACGACCGCGATCTCGTCGAGCGAGCCGGGCTTCTGCCGGTCGAGCCAGCACAACAGCTTGGCCACCGCCGCGCCGTCGCGGCGATGCGCGGCGCGCGAGCCGTTGATCTCGGCCTGGTTTTTGGTGGCGCGAGGGATGCGGGCGGGGTCGGGCGCGGCAATCACCGTGCCGCCATTGTCCTCGACCAGCATGCGCAGCCGGTCGGCCGCCAGCACCGGATCGAGCGCGATTTTCGCGCCGCTCTTGGCAAGTGCTGCGATCGCGGCCTCGAATTCGCCGGGCTCATGCGGATCGGCAAGCTGGGTGAGGTAGGCGGCGACCTGGCGCGAGAACTTGCGGCTGTCTATGAACAGCTGGTGCGCCCCGTCGGCGGCGAGGATGGCGAAGCCGAGCGCCAGCGGCGTGTGCGGCACGTCGCCGCCACGGATGTTGAAGGCCCAGGCGATGGAGGAGGGGTCGGTCAGCACCGCATGGGTAGCGCCTTCCTTGCCGATCGCCGTCGCCAGCCGCGCCAGCTTGTCCTTGGCGAGCTCGCCGGCAAAGCCGATCGGGTGCAGCTCGACCGGGGTCACGGGTGCGCCGGGCTGATCCTTCCAGATGATGTCGATCGGGTTCCTGTCGAGCGGCACGAGCACCGCGCCGATCTTGTCGGCGGAGGCCTGCAGCGCCTTGACCTCGCCGATCGTGTGCAGCCAGGGATCGAAGCCCAGCCGCGCCCCTTTGCCCAGGTGATCCCTGAGCCAGACGGCAGGCGGGTTGTCGACGAGGCTTTCGATCGAGAAGATGCCGAGGTCGACTTCGCCCCGCACCTGCAGCGTGTAGCGCCCGTCGACAAAGACAAAGGCACGGTCGCGCAGCACGATGGCGACACCGGCCGAGCCGCTGAAGCCGGTCAGCCATTTCAGCCGTGCGGATCGATCGGCCACGTATTCGCCCTGGTGCTCGTCGGCGCGCGGAACGATGAAGCCATCGAGGCCATTGTCGCTGAGCCATTGGCGCAGCAGCGCCACGCGCGGCTTGCCGACCGCCGGGTCGCCCGCGGAATCGAAGGTCTGGAACATGGTGGGCCTCCTTGGTATCCGCGCGACCGTAACCTATGGGCCTGGAAAAGCGGAATCGATTTCCAGCTGGCGCAAACTGCTACAGCGACTGCCGGGTGACAACCAAATGAGACTGGTCCAGCCATGGCGTGAAAGGGGACGGCGCCGGCATTCTCTCGGTGATGCCGCCTTGCCAACACGCATCAAGTTCTAGGAATTAACCTACGAGGATCGGCAACCGGCTTGCCGGCCTCAATGCTTGAGGTGGATCGTCACCCAGCCCTCGCGGTGCAAGGTACTGATATGGCGGAAGTTCTGGCCGACATAGGCCGAGATCACCGCGTCACGCTGACGGTCGAGGATGCCCGACAGCACGATCGAGCCGCCAAGCGCGATATGGCCGGCCATTTGCGGCGCCAGCCGCATCAGCGGCCGCGCCAATATGTTGGCGACGATGAGATCGAAGGGCGCGCGCCTGGCAAAGATCGGGTGGTGAAAGCCCGGCGCGGTCACTGTCTCGATCAGGCCCTTGACGTGGTTCAGCCGCGCATTGGCGGCGGCGACCCTGACCGCCACCGGATCGATGTCGGTGGCCAGCACCGGAATATGCGCCAGCTTGGCGACGGCGATCGCCAGCACCGCGCTGCCGGTGCCAAGGTCGAGCGCGTTGCGCGGGTGCTCGCGCCGCACGACCTTCTCCAGCATTTCGAGGCATCCGGCGGTGGTGCCGTGATGGCCGGTGCCGAAGGCAAGGCCCGCCTCGATCTCGATGGCGAGTTCGCCACTGTGGCGCTTCCTGCTGTCATGCGCGCCGTGGACGAAGAAACGGCCGGCGCGCACCGGCTTCAGGCCTTCCAGCGACCGTGCCACCCAGTCGATGTCGGGCAGCGCCTCGCGCTCGATCGATCTCGACAGAGCGAGGCCGGCGAGAATGTCCTTCAGCCGCGCCTCGACCGCGTCGACGTCGCCATCGGCGTAGAGCGAGACCTCGTGGATGTCGGCGTCTTCGTCGACCTCCAGCACGGCGATCGGCAGGCCTTCATCCTCGAAGGCCGTTTCGAGCGCCGCGAAGATGCGGTCTGCCTCGATCTTTCCGGTGGTGAAATGGAGCCGCGTCTGGGTCATGTGAATTTATGTTCCTCCAGGCCTGATCTTGTCCGAAAACCGGTTCCACTTTTCGGGATCAAGCTCTAGCCCTTCGCGGCGAGGCGCTTCAGCTTGGCAACGGCAGTGTCGGCACTCTCGCCATAGGCGATCGTGCCGGCGAAGTCGCCCTTGGCGTTGAGCAGCAGCACAGAGGCGGTGTGGTCCATCGTGTAATCGCCATCGCCGGTGTCGACCTTTTTCCAGTAGATGCCGAACGACTTGGCCATGGCGTGGACCTTGTCCGGGTCGCCGGTGATGCCGGTGATGCGGTCGGAGAAATTGCTGACATAGGCGTTCATCACCTGCGGCGTGTCGCGCTCCGGGTCGACCGAGACGAAATAGGCGTGCAGGCTCGTGCCGTCGTCGCCGAGCGTCTTCAGCCAGCCGGAGAGCTCGAACAGCGTCGTCGGGCAGACTTCGGGGCAATGGGTAAAGCCGAAGAAGACGACGCTGGGCTGTCCGCGGAAAGCAGCCTCGGTGATCGGGGCGCCTTTCTGGTCGACCAGGGTGAAGGGCGCGCCGAACGGTTCGCCGCCATAGTGGCCGCGATACCAGTCGAAGGTCAGCCAGCCGATGCCGGCGGCCATCAGAACGAGAATGCCGACCAGGATAGAACGCATCATCAGAAATGTCCGTCTGTAACGTCATGGGGCGCCGGCCAAACCATGCGCGCCTTGTTCGGCCACAGTCTTAGCGGTTCGGCCCCGCGCAGGCAAAGTGCCGCGTTGCCGCAACCGTTGTGGTGTTGACCCATCTGCTTGCAAAGCCGCACAGTCTGCACCACCTGAGACCGGCAACTCGAACCGAGGAGGCTTCTTTGCTCGAACTGATTGGGCTCGAACTGGCCGGGCGAAAACTGATCGGCCGCGCCTTGGCCGCATGCGTCGTGCTTGGCGCCGGCAGCGCCGTTGCCGAGGAAGTCGGCAAGGTCGGCGTTGACTGGATCGGCAACGACATCATCGTCGAGGCGATCAAGGATCCGAAAGTGGAGGGTGTCACCTGCCACGTTTCCTATTTCGATCGCAGCGTCATCGACCGCCTGCACAAGGGCAATTGGTTCGAGGATCCCAGCGATTCCTCGATCTCCTGCCGTCAGACAGGTCCGATCACGATCGGCGATATTGATACGAGCGAAGGCGGCGAGGAGGTGTTCAAGCAAGGTATCAGCCTGATCTGGAAGAAGCAGGTGGTAAACCGCATCTACGACAAGGCCAACGAAACGCTGATCTATCTGTCGCATTCACGCCAGGTGCAGAACGGCTCGGCCAAAATGTCGGTCACGACCGTGCCGCTCTACGGCCAGAACGTGGTGTGGAGCAAGGGCAAACCGAAATAGGCGGGCGAACGTCTTCCTGGTCCTGTTCTGACCGATGATCGGCCCCGGCTTGCGGGACCAATCATCACGGCGTAAAGCCGCCGGCATGGACCGTTCCGAAGATCTCGTCGCGAAAGACCCTGAGCCGCGCATCCACCCGACCGCGGAGATGAAGGGCTGCAAGCTCGGCCGCTACGCCGCGATCGGCGAACGCGTCGTGCTGCGCGAGGTCATCGTCGGCGACTTCTCCTATTTCGAACGCCATGCCGAGGCGATCTATACGACGATCGGCAAATTCTGCTCGATCGCCGCCAACAGCCGCATTAATGCGCTGGAACATCCGATCGAGCGGTTGACCCAGCACAAGGTCAGCTATCGGCCGAACGAATATTTTCGCTGGCTGGGCGTCGATGCGGCATTCCGCGAGCGGCGGCGCTCGAAGGCCGTGACCATCGGCCATGATGTCTGGATCGGCCACGGCGCGGTCATCTTGCCTGGCATCGCCATCGGCAATGGCGCGGTCATCGGCGCCAATGCGGTGGTGACGCGGGACGTGCCGTCCTACACCATCGTCGCCGGCGTGCCGGCGAAGCCGATCAAGCCGCGCTTTGCCCCCGAAATAGCGGCGCGCATCGATGCTCTCGCCTGGTGGGACTGGCCGGTCGAAAAACTCGCCAGGGCGGTTCCCGACATGCAGGCGATGCCGATCGAGGCCTTCCTCGACCGCTGGGAAAACGACGCCGTTTGAGTTCCGGCAGAGAACGGCAGGGCCTGGCCGTCGCGACCGTGCAGAGTATCAACAGGCCAATGCCTTGCGGGTAAGTGAAGCGGCCGGCTGTCTGGGTGCGAGTTGGCTCTTCGGGGAACTATTCTTCGCGCTTTCCGGAATGAAGCCCCTTCCGCCATGCGGGGGTGGCGCGGCGGAAGGGGCTGGAGGTAAACCGCTGTGAAGCGGAGGAACAGGCTCTTTGCCTGCACGGTTACCATGACATTGAACCGATAAGGTGTGTTTTGCGCCGAATGCGCGCTGAGCGTGCATTCAATTGCGCCGGTTACATTCGGTTCTCGATGGGAACCCAAAGGTCCGCCGCTTGTTTCTCAATGCCGCAAACATTGAGGGCGCTCGATACATGGAAAAGCTTTTCACCAAGGCCGCCAACTGGGTCGCCCATATAACCGGCCTGCCGCTGACCTTTGCCGGCTGCTGCCTGGTCGTCATCGTCTGGGCGGTTAGCGGGCCGGTCTTTGGTTTCTCGGACACCTGGCAACTGGTGATCAACACCGGCACGACCATCATTACATTCCTGATGGTGTTCCTCATCCAGAACACCCAGAACCGTGACGGCGCGGCGATCCAGGCCAAGCTCGACGAATTGATCCGGGTCAGCGAGGGCCACAACAACTTTATCGGCATCGAACACCTGACCGAATCCGAGGTCGAGGAGATCCGCGCCAAATGCGAGCGAGCCGCTAAGCGGCACGACGAGAAGATCGCAACCACGGCGGCAAAGAAGGCGGTTGCCCAGAAGCGAGGCGCGAAAAAGAGCGCGGCTTGAAGCTCAGCCTTTCATGAACGCCGCGAATGCGTCCTTGTGGTCGGGATGCCAGCGCGACAGGGCAGGACGGTTTTCGATAATGTCGCCGATTGCCCAGGCCATGCGCTTTTCGTCCAGCGGCCGCGCCGCCTCATTGTCCGGGCACAGGATGTAGAAGTCGCGCCTGACCAGCGATTCCAGCATGAAATCGACGACCTGTTCACCCGTCCAGGCGCCAGCGGGCTTTTCCGTCGCGCCTTCGGTGAGGCCGGTATAGGTGAAGCCGGGGATGAGCAGATGCGCCGACAGGCGGCCGCCGGGCTCGTTCCTTAGCGCGTGCGCCAGGCCTTCGGTAAAGGTCTTCACGCCAGCCTTGGAAACATTGTAGGCGAGGTTGCCGGGCGGCGTGGTGATGCCTTGCTTGGAGCCGGTGTTGACGATCAGGCCCGGCTTGGCCGCCGCCAGCATGCGCGGCGCGAAGGCTTCGACGCCATGCACGACGCCCCAGAAATTGATGTCGAGCAGCCGCTTCCAGCCATCGCGGTTTTCCCAGGGCTTTCCAGGATTGTCGCCGACGCCGGCATTGTTCATCAGCAGCGAGACCTCGCCAAAGGCGCCGAATGCCCGGTCGGCGAGGCGATCGACCTCATCGGCCTTCGAAACGTCCGATGCAACCGCAAGCACGGCGTCGTCGCCGGCGATGGCGGCAACGGCCCGCGAGGCATCGTCGAGGCGCGGACCAGCGATGTCGGCGAGCACGATCTTCATGCCCATCAACGCCAGCCGTTTGGCCGCCGCGAGGCCAATGCCGCTGGCGGCGCCGGTGATGACGGCGGTATTGCCTCGGCCAAGCGCTGGCAGGGCAGTCTGGATCTCGGCGTCGGGGATCATCGGCGGTGGTTTCCTTTTTTCGAATGGCGCCGAACTTAGCGCCGGAACGGGCTTGTGCAAGCCTTTGTGGGGGCTCGTCGGGTTGACCAGTCCGGTCGTGGCTGCGCATGCTGTGACGCCAAAAGGGAGATTTCCGATTGACGGATTGGGTTGCAATTCTGAAGGAGCAGACCGCCACCGGCGACCAGATGGGACGCGAGGTGCCACAGATGTTGGCCAACCCTGATATCAGCGAAGCTCAGGTGAAAACCTTGTTCTCCGCACTGGAAAAGCAAGCCGAGTTCGTCGAGAAACTGCGCATGGCGCTGGAGAAGTTCGGCCATGATTTCTCGATCATCAAGGCGGCGGAGCGGCTGGAAGAGCGCTACGCCGACCTTGCCGCTTCCGTGGCGGAGAAGCTGAAAGCGATGCGCGGTTAAGCAAGTCCAGGAAAGTGTGAGGTGGTTTTCCCTCAGGAATTGCGCCGGACAAAGAAGCTATTTTTCCAATACCCGTGCAAAGCGGGTGTCCGGCACCAGCCAAACCAGGGCGACGGCAACATAGAGCGCCACGCCGATCCACCGGTCGAGGAAGGTCAGCCCAACGGCCGCTACGTAGACGGCAAGCGAAATCCTTCCCTTGCGGTCGCGACCGATGGCCTTGGCGAATCCGGTATCCGGCCCATGCAGCCGATGCAGTGCAATCACCAGCATGCTGTAGGCGGTCGCACACATTACAAGGTCGAAACCGTAGACCGCGACCGGCACCGTGGCGAAATGGTTCTCGCCCATGAAGGCGGTCGTCACCGGCATTAGGGATAACCAGAACAGCAGATGCAGGTTCGCCCACAGCACGTGGCCGTCGACACGCTGCACGGTGTGGAACATGTTGTGCAGATTGTTCCAGTAGATGCCGACATTGATGAAGGAGAGCACGTAGCACAGGAAGATCGGCCACTGCGGCAGCAGGGCCGAAAAATCCTCGCCCTCCGGTACCTTCAGGTCCAGCACCATGATGGTGATGATGATCGCCACCACACCGTCGGTGAATGCCTCGACCCTGCCTTTGCCCATGATCACTGCCTCGGTCCGCGACGAATTGCCGAAAGATAGTAAATCGTTAGCGGATGTTGGCGCGCCGATAAACGGCGCACGAAAAAATCCTCAACTATATCAGGGGAAACCATACGCCCGGACCGGTGATCGTGGTGGTTGGCGTTGGCCACTTGTTGACTTTTCTTGGCGCTGCCTCTCCCCTTGCGATGCAGTCCCGGCCGAAGCAGTCGAACGGCCGGCGACCGAATGGAGGGACTGATGAAACTTCGATTTCTGCTTGCGATAGCGACCATTCTGGCCGCCGTCTTGGGGACGTCCGCCGCCGCCTTCGCCTACGGCGCCCATACCACGACCAGCCTCAACGTGCGCACCGGGCCTGGCGCGGGATACGCCAAGGTCGGGACGCTGCCGGCCGGCTTCAGGGTCGACGTGACCGGCTGCCAGCCTGGCTGGTGCAGGATCCATGGCGGCGGTGTCAGCGGCTGGGCCAGTTCCGGCTATCTCTCGCGGACCCATGTCGTGCATCCGCCGGTCATCATCGTGCGCCCGCCGCATCGGCCGCCGCACTGGCACCATCGGCCTCATCACCGTCCTCCGCACCACCGCCCGCCGCACAAGCCGCGTCCCGGCAAATGCAAGATTGCGCCCGGCTTTCCCTGCAAGTAGGCCCGGTTTCCTGCAAATAGACCGCTTGCATCCAATACGGCACGAAGGGATGCCGTGACCGATCGGGGCCGCTGGCCCCGATCAGCGTTTTTGGCAATGGGCCTGGTGGGGCAAGGCCCACCGTGGTGTCAGGAGCGTGGCCGTTCACCGGAACGCCTGTCGTAAGGGCGCGTTAACGTCGCGATCCCTGAAACTGGTGACGAGGTTGGCCATGGCCTTTCGCGATTTGGCGCAGACCCAGAACGAGGCCAGCGGCGACGTCCTCGCGATCCGGGCTGTCGCGGCGATGATCGCGGTGCTGTTTGCCGGCAGCACGGTGCTGACGCCGCTCTATATCATCTACAAGCAGCAATTCGGCTTTTCGCAGATCACTCTGACGCTGATCTACGCGGTCTATGTCGTCGGCAATCTCGGCGCCTTGCTGGTGTTCGGTGGCGTGTCGGACGTGGTCGGACGCCGGCCAGCAGCGCTGGCGGCGATGATCGTGGCCATTGTCAGCGCGCTTATCTTCCTGTTCGCCGGAAATGTCGTGTCGCTCGACGTGGCACGCATCCTGAGCGGGCTTGGTATCGGCATCGGCGCGGGGACCGGGACCGCCTGGATTGCCGAGCTTCTGCCGGCCGCCGACAAATCACGTGCCAGCATCATCACCACCAGCACCAACTTCCTCGGTCTCGGTTTCGGGTCGCTGATATCGGGACTGTTGGCTCAATACGAGCCCTGGCCGCTGCGCCTGGTCTTCATCGTCTATCTCATGGCACTCGCGGTGGTGGCGGTCCTGGTCTGGCGCACTCGTGAGACCGTGGCGAAGCCGGGTGGCCTGGGGCGGATTTCGATGCGGCCGCACCTCTCCGTGCCTGAGAAGATACGCACGCGCTTCGTCGCGCCGGCGGTGACCGGTTTCGGCGCGATGGCGTTGGTCGGCTTCTATGCCGCGTTGGCGCCGAGCATCCTGGCGCAGCAGCTGCACGAGGCAAACCATGCCGTTGCCGGCGCTCTGTTCTTTGAACTGGCGATCGTCGCGGCGGCCAGCATCGTGGCGCTGATGCGTGTGCAGAGCAGCAAGGCCATGCTGGCCGCCCTGGCCTTGATGATCCCAAGCGTGCTGCTGGTGGTGGCGGCGCAGATGCTGGCCTCGATGGCACTGATGATCGTGGCGACGGCCTGCTGCGGTGTCGTGGCCGCACTTGGCTACCGAGGTGGCCTGCAGGTGGTGAACGAGATCGCGCCGCAGGATCGCCGTGCCGAAGTGGTGTCCAGCTTCTTCGTCTGCTGCTTTGTCGGCAACGCCCTGCCTGTCATCGGCATCGGCGTCGTGTCGACCTATGCCAGCCCTGTCGCGGCGAGCCTGGCCTTCGCGGTCATGATCATCGTCTTCGCGCTGGTGGCGCTTGCCTTCGGGCTCAGACAAAAACGCTGAGACAGCCGTCAACTGGCCGGCAGCCGTGCTTCACCCGTGCGGCGTTTCAGGCGTCATGTTCGCGCGCTGGCGCGGCATGCCAAGGCCGGTGTCGGGCGGTTCGCCGGCAGCCGGCCTGTTCTCGATCATGTGCAAGCTGCGCCAGCCGCCGAAGCGGTAGTAGGCCGCGGCCAGGACCAGCGAGGCGATCGAACCGGCCGGGAAACTCCACCACAGTGCTTCCTCGCCGATCACGCCGCGCATGTAATAGGCGAATCCGGTGCGCACGATGAGCACCGAGATCACCAGGATGATCAGCGGCGGCATCACGGCCCCCGTGGCGCGCACCGTGGCGAACAGCACGATGGTGATGCCGAACAGGATGAACGACCAGGACGCGACGGTGTTGATGTGGGCGGCGATATCGATGGCGGCGCTGTCACTGCTCAGGAACAGGCCCAGGATCGAGCGGTCGAAGACCCATAGCAGCGCGACGAGGGCGCCGGTCAGGACGAGGTTGAAGCCGACACCGGAGGCGGCAACGCGGCCGATCCGGTCCCAGCGGCCCGCGCCGACATTCTGCGCCGCCATGGAAGAGACCGCGGCGCCGATGGCGAGTGCCGGCATCTGGATGTAGGTCCAGAGCTGCGCGGCGATGCCGTAGGCGGCGGCGACCTGCGAACCATAGGAGTTGACGATGCCCATCACCGTCAGCGCCGCCGCCGAGATGACGATCATCTGCAAGCCCATCGGCACGCCCTTGAAGACGACGATGCGCAGCAATGCCGGATCCGGGCGCAGCAGAGCGAGATTGGCGCCGGCCAGCCGCAACGGATGCTTGCGCGCATAGAGCACGACGAGGATGGCGATGACGCTCACGGTCTGGCCGATCAGCGTCGAGGTGGCGGAACCCGCGATGCCGAGTTCGGGAAACGGGCCGATGCCGCGGATGAGCAGGGGATTGAGCACGATGTCGAGCACCACCGCCAGCGCCATGAAGATGAAGGGCGTGCGGGAATCTCCGGCACCGCGCAGCACGGTCATGACGAAGGACAGAAGGTTCATCATCGGCACGGCGACGAAGATGATGCGCAGGTAGGAGCGCGCCAGCGGCAAGGCGTCGGCCGGCGTGCCAAGCGCGCCCAGGATGGCATCGACCCAGATCCAGCCGAAGACCGCGAACACCACCGAAACGAGGAAAAAGAAAGTGGCGCTGGTGCCGACGATGCGGCGCGCCTCGGGCAGGTCGCGAGCGCCGACCGACTGCGCCACCAGGATGGTGGCCGCCATGCCGATGCCGAACACCGTGCCGAGGATCAGGAACAGAACGAGGTTGGCGTTGGAGGTCGCGGTCAGCGCCGATTCGCCGAGGAATCGGCCCACCCAGACGGCATTGACCGAGCCGTTCAGCGATTGCAGCACATTGGAGCCGAGCACCGGCAGGGCGAACAGCAGCAGCGTGCGCGGGATCGGGCCGCTGGTCAGGTCGCCGGTGCGCCGACGCGCGGGCATTTTTTCGTCCATAACTAAGGCCTATCTCTAGTCCGGTGCGCGATGATCGCAGATTCAACCTGACAGGTCGATGTAGGCGGACGGTCCAAGGCGCTCGCGCCATGATGGGACATCATCGACCTCGACAGCCGGGTCAACGGAGCCCGCCCAGGTCTTCGTGCGGCCCAACCTGTCGGCCGCCGGCAAGATCATGGCCGTGTCGAGCAGGACGGCCAAGCCGATCGATGCGGGCGTGCCGAAGGACGCCGCGTTCTTGAAGTAACTGCCTTCACGACCTGCTCAGGCGGACGCGCCAGGCGCGCCCGCTTGTGCGGTGATCGTTACTTCTTGCCGAGACCCGGCAGCGTCACCCGATAGACCAGGAACATGGTGTCGACATCGGCGCCGTCATCGGCCTTGTAGGGGGCGCCGACCTGGAAGCCGTCCTGGGCGAGGAAGTCATTGTCGTTGCCGACGAACAGGAAATAGTCGTCGGGCAGCTTCGGATCGAGGACGCTGGCGACCGACATCGCTTCCCACTTTTCCGAGAGCTCATTGTGGTCCTTCGCCCCACCATTGTGCAGGCCGAAGCGGCCAAGCTCAGCGGCGTCGTTGATGTCGATGAACGGTGTTAGCTTGGCCGGCGTCACCGACGGGTCGAGCACGCCCTTGGGCGCGACCGGCTTGTCGGCGGCATCGAAAGGCCCGCCGGCGATGTCGGTCGCGCCGGACAGGTCGACGATGTTGATCTGGCGGTAGAGTGACGCGTCACCCTTCTTCAGGCCCTGGCCGTTGCCGCTGTCGCGCGCCAGCATCAGGAAGGACGTGTCCGAAAGCGCCACGATCTCGCTTTGCGCGGCGACCTTGGTCTTGCCCTTGGCATCCTTGAACACCGGCAGCGGCACGACATATTCATGCGCGAGCTTCAGATGGGCGAGGTCGGAGGCATCATAGACCAGCGCCCGGGTATTCTGCCGTGTCGAGGGCGAATCGCCGCCATCCTGCCTCGGAGCCGACTGCAGCACGGCGATCAGGAACTTGCCGTCCGGCGTCATCGCCATGCCTTCGAGGCCCTGGTTGTTCTGGCGCCCGGTTTCGGGATCCTTCGGATCAGGATCGGCGGCGCCAGGGCCGGGATTGTCGGAGGAGAAGTTCGGCGCGCCCTTGCGCATCGGCACGAGGGCCGCCGGCGGCTGGGTCGCCGACATCAGGCGGCCTTGCGCGGAGAACCTGTAGATGTTGGGGCCGTACTCGTCGGAGATGAACATCGAACCGTCGGGCAGCCGCACGATAGCCTCAGTGTCGAGGGCGAGCTTGCCGTTGGTGGCGACGGGCAGCATCGGCATGTCGCCGGCGGCCGGGCGCACATCCGACAGCGGATCGAGGCCGGTGGCATCGGCGCCCTTGTCGTCGGTGAGAAGCATGGTTTCGGCAAGCGTCGCCTTGACGCCCGTCTGCTCCTGGCCGGCGGCGGGAGCAGCGCCCGGCGCGAGAGGCGTGAACTCGATGCCGATGGTGTTGAGGCGCGGCCGGTAGTCGGTGGTGCCGGCGACATTGTAGCCACGGTCGGGCAGGAGCCAGAGCGATCCCTTGTAGGTGCCCGCATCATGTGTCCAGCCGGATGTGTCGATCGCCATGCCGGAGCCCGAGCCGAAGGTCTCGCCGAACTTGCCGCGCTGGTCGGCCGGGATGCGACCGACGCCGACCAGGCCCTTGTTGATGTAGGCCACGCCGTCGGCAAGCGCCGGGGTGAGAGCGGTGAAAAAGGCCAGGGCGACGCCGAGCGAGGCGGTTCGGGACAGATGTTTCATGGACAATCCTCTTTGTGACGAAGCATGCCGGAGCGGCCGAAGGACAAACGGAAAGAGGTGCCGCATCGATGATGCCGCGCGCGCCTCCCCGAAAGCGATCTAAGGCGTCAACATGATGCTTGCGTGACAGCGCGCCATGCCGACCAGCAGCGGTCTCCAAGTGCCGATGAAACGCTGGACGGCATGAGATTGCTGATGGCCCATCTGCCGCATTCAACGTACTAGACACTTATGTACAGTGCATATAGAGTGCTGGCTCTGACAGACCGGGAGGAAGTCTTGAAGTCGCACTACCGCGCAGTTGTCATTGGGGGTGGCGTGGTGGGCGCCTCGGTGCTCTACCACCTGACGCGGTTCGGCTGGAGCGATGTGGCGCTGATCGAGCGCGCCGAACTGACCGCCGGCTCGACCTGGCACGCGGCGGCCGGTTTCCATGCGCTCAACGCCGATCCCAATGTCGCTGCGCTGCAGGACTACACCATCAACCTCTACCGCGAGATCGAGGCCGAATCCGGCTGGGATATCGGGCTGCACATGACCGGCGGCGTCAACATCGCCAGTGATCCGGCGCGCTGGGAGTGGCTGAAATCGGCCTGGGCGGTGTTCCAGTCGGTCGGCATCGAGACGGCCCGGCTGGTTACGCCCGACGAGATCAAGGCGATCTGCCCGATCGTCGACGTCACCGGCGTGCTCGGCGGCCTTCATGACTCCAACGAAGGCCATCTCGATCCATACGGCACGACGCACGCCTATGCCGGCGCCGCCAAGAAGCGTGGCGCCGATGTCATCCTGCGCAACCGCGTGGTCGAGCTGAAGGCGCGCGCCGACGGCCAGTGGGATGTCGTCACCGAGCAGGGCACCATCGTTGCCGAGCATGTCGTCAACGCCGGCGGGTTATGGGCCAAGCAGCTCGGCCGCATGGCTGGCGTCGACCTGCCGGTGACACCGATGGAGCACCATTATTTCGTCACCGAGGACATTCCCGAGATCGCGGCGCTGGACAGCGAAATCGGCCTCGCCGTCGATCTCGACGGCTTCTCCTACCTGCGCCAGGAGCGCAAGGGCGTGCTGCTCGGTGTTTACGAGCAGAACCCGAAGCACTGGAACATGGACGGCGCGCCGTGGGACTATGGCATCGAGCTGATCCCGGAAGACATCGACCGCATCAGCCCGGAACTCGCCAAGACGCATGAACGCTTTCCCTGCCTGGCGACGGCCGGCATCCGCAAATGGGTCAACGGCGCCTTCACCTTCACCCCCGACGGCAATCCGATCGTCGGTCCGGTGCGCGGCTTGAAAAATTACTGGGTCGCCTGCGGCGTCATGGCCGGCTTCAGCCAGGGCGGCGGCGTCGGCAAGTCGCTGGCCGAGTGGATGATTTACGGCGAGCCGCAGGCCGACATCTTCGGCATGGACATCGCCCGCTACGGCGCCTTCGCCGCCAACCGCGAATATCTCAGGCAGACGACACGCCAGTTCTATTCACGCCGCTTCGTCATGACCTTTCCCAATGAGCGATTGCCGGCGGGCCGGCCTTTGAAGCGCCCGGGCGCCTATGACGGCATGGCTGCTGCCGGCTGCGAATGGACGGCCTCCTGGGGGCTGGAAATCCCGGCCTATTTCGCGCCGATGGGTTTTTGCGAGAACACGACGCTCAAGCGCTCCAACGCCTTCGACATCGTCGGCGACGAAGCGCTGCAGGTGCGCCGTGCCGCCGGCCTCATCGATATCTCGGCCTATTCGCGCTACGCGATTTCAGGGCCGGGCGCCGAGGCGTGGCTCGACCGGCTGCTCGCCTGCCGGCTGCCGAAAGCCGGCCAGGCGCGGCTGGCGCCCATGCTCGGGCCGGACGGGCGGTTGAAGGGCGATCTGACCGTCATCAACTGGGGCGGCGGCGACTATTGGCTGACGGGCTCCTATTATCTCCGGGAGTTCCACCTGCGCTGGTTCGAGAGACAGGCGCGAGAGGGCGTCACGGTCACCGACATTTCGGATGCCATGAGCGGCTTCCTGCTGACCGGACCGAATGCGCGCAAGATCCTGGAACGAACGACGCATCAGGACGTGTCGGGCAAGGCGCTGCCGTTCATGGCCTGCGGCGCGTTCGATGTCGGCATGGTGCACACGCGGGTTGCCCGTCTCTCCATCGCCGGCGAACTCGGCTTCGAGATCAGCTGCCCCATGACCATGCACGCCACATTGCGCGAAACGCTGCTTGCCGCCGGCGAGGACCTCGGCCTGGCCGAGATCGGCTATTACGCGCTCAATGCGCTCAGGCTGGAGAAGAGCTTCGGCATCTGGTCGCGCGAATTCACGCAGGGCTACACGCCCGGCCAGACCGGGCTCGATCGTTTCATCGCCTTCGACAAGGGCGATTTCGTCGGCCGCGACGCGGCGCTGAAGGAACGAGACGCCGGCGCCGCGCAGCGGATCGTGACGCTGGAGATCGACGCCGTCGATGCCGATGCCAGCGGCTTCGAGCCGGTCTGGCATGGCGGCCGGCGCGTCGGCTTCGTCACCTCGGGCGGATTCGGCTACACGATCGGCAAGAGCGTCGCGCTGGCGTTGGTGGACGACGATTTCGCCGGGGAGGGGACGGCGCTTTCGGTACACATTGTCGGCGTCGAACGGCCTGCGCGCGTCATCTCTGCCTCGCCCTATGATCCCCAGGGCAAGGCGATGCGGCAATGAGGAGGAACTTCCGATGATCGATGAGGCGGCACGAGACAGCAGGCGCGAACGCCGGCGCGGACGCACCGGCGAGGCGGGCAGCGAATCCAGCCGCAAGCCCAATTACCGGTCGCTGAAGAACCCGTTCCTGCCGCAGCCGATCTTTTCCGACGACCAGGTGGCGTCGATCCACGACACGGCGCTGCGGGTGCTGGAAGAGCTCGGCATCAAGGTGCTGCTGCCGCAGGCGCGCGAAGTGCTCGCCCGCGCCGGCGCGCTGGTCGATCTGGACACCGACATGGTGCGCATCGGCCGCGACATGGTGATGGCAGCCTTGGCCTCGGCGCCGCGATCGATCCACGCCAATGCAGGCGCGCGTGCTCGCGATTTGTCGCTCGAACTGGGTTCCATGACATTCCTGGCGGGCTCCGGCGCGCCCAACGTCACCGATCTCGACCGCGGCCGGCGGCCCGGAACGCTGGTCGCCTTCGAAGAACTCATCAAGCTGGTGCAGCATTTCGATGTCTTGCACATGCTGGGGCCGTGCATCGAGCCGCAGGACATCGACAATCGTTTTCGCCACTATGCCGTCAACCGGGCGCAACTGACCTTGTCGGACAAGTTCCCATTCGTGTTCGCGCGCGGCACGCCGCAGGTCGATGACAGTTTCGAGATGATCAGGCTGGCCCGCGGGCTGTCCGAAGACGAGTTCCGCTCCGGCGCGCATTGCTACACCGTCATCAACACAAACTCGCCGCGCCAGCTCGACATTCCCATGGCGCAAGGCATCATCGATTTCGCCAAGGCGGGGCAGGTGCTGATCATCACGCCGTTCTGCCTGGCCGGGGCGATGGCGCCGATCACGGTGGCCGGCGCCCTGACCCTGCAGCATGCCGAAGCACTGGCTGGGCTGACGCTGGCGCAGATCGTGCGGCCGGGCGCGCCGGTGGTCTACGGTTCCTTCTCCTCCAATGTCGACATGAAATCGGGCGCACCGGCGTTCGGCACGCCGGAGCACGTCAAAGCCACACTGGGTGCGGGCCAGCTGGCACGCTTCACCGGTCTGCCATGGCGCTCCGGTGGCGGCAGCGCGGCCAACATCTCGGACGCGCAGGCGGCGCACGAGACGCAGTTCGCGCTATGGGGCTCGGTGCTGTCGGGCGCCACCGTCTGCATCCATGCGGCCGGCTGGCTGGAAGGAGGCTTGAGCGTTTCGCTGGAAAAGCTGGTGACCGATATCGAGGCGCTGCAGACGGTGGCGGAACTCTGTGCCGCGACGCCCGGCGACGACGACGCGATAGGCTTCGAGGCGATCGCCGAAGTGCAGCCGGGCGGCCACTTTTTCTCGGCCGGCCATACGATGGCGCGCTACCGCACCGCCTTCTACGAACCGCTGGTGGCCGACTGGTCGAATTTCGGCAACTGGACGCAAAGCGGTTCGAAGAACGCCACCGAACGCGCCACCGGCATCTGGAAACGCATCCTTGCCGATTTCGAGCCGCCCGCCTCGGCCGCCGCCACGTCAGGTATGCTCGACGCGTTCATCGCCCGGCGCACCGAAGAGGGTGGAGCGGCGCCGGTTTCCTGAAGGCCGGCAAAACGCACGCCAAGACGTCTGCGGCTGGCTCAATTCCAGCAGCCATTGGCAATCCGCGCGTCTCGTGCAGAAATGAACGGCATGCGCGAAGCTTTGATCGCAACGGTGATCTTCCTGTGCCTGGCGGGGGCAGCTTTCGCCGCCATGGCGGTCTGGCCCAGGATGCCGGTCAGGCATCGCGACGACGATACGAATGCCGTGGTCCGGCTCGCAGCCAACCTGTTCGGGGTGATGACCTCGCTGATGCTTGGGCTGATGATCAACTCGGCCAAGAACACCTTCGAATCGATCGATCACAATGTGCATGCCTATGCGACGGAGCTGATCCTGCTCGACAGGACCCTGCGCCAATACGGACCGCAAACCGACACGGTGCGCCAGCCGCTGGTCGCCTATGTGCAGGGGGTGGTGGCCGATGCCATGCAGGGCGACGAGACGCCTGCCGCCGGCAACGAGCTGTCCGAACATCTGTTGACGGAGATCGGCACACGGTTGAGCGCGCTGCCGCCGGCCGACGCCGCGCGCGCCTCCGTCTTGCAGGACGCCCGTCAGCGGCTGCAGAAAGTGCTGGAACTGCGCTGGGTGCTGATCGAGCAGTCGGAGGGCACGATCCCCTGGCCGCTGATCGTCATGCTGGTTACGTGGCTGGCGCTGATCTTCGCCAGTTTCGGGTTCAGGGCGCCGAGGAATGCGATCACTGCCGCGACCTTCATGGTCTCGGCCGCGCTGATCGCCGGGGCGATCTACCTGATCCTGGACATGGATGTGGCGTTCTCCGGCCCGATCCAGATTTCGTCAGCGCCGCTGGAGCGGGCCTTGGCGGAATTGCAGCGATGATGCGGAACCGGCGGCATTCCCCAGACATTCATGGGGATGGCCAATGGAGGACGACATGGGTTTCGACCAGTATCACGAACCGCCGGAAGAACTGTCGCAGCAAGTGCGCACCTTCGCCCGCATGATCGCCTCGCTGATCGAGGAGGCGGAAGCGATCGGCTGGTACGAACAGCGCATGTCGGTGGAGAAGGACCCGCAAGCCAAGGCGATCATGAAGAACGCGCAGAGCGAGGAGTTCAAGCATTTCGGCATGGACCTCGAATTCCTGCTGCGCCAGAAGGCGGACTGGCGCGCGGAACTGAAGGAAATCCTGTTTACGACAGGGGATATCGTGAAGGCCGGCGAGAGGGGCGAAAAGAAGGTGGATTGAACGCCTTCGCCGGCTTCTTGTCAAAGCCACGGCCCCAACTCACACCGCCGCTACAAACCCGTCCAACACGCGTTTCTGGCCGGCCTTGTCGAAGTCGATGGTCAGCTTGTTGCCTTCGATGGCCGCGATGTTGCCGTTGCCGAATTTCTGGTGGAAGACGCGGTCGCCGACGCTGAAGGCCGACGGCGTGTCGGAGACGGATTTGGCGACCAGTTCGCCGTCGATGGTGCGGCCCTTTACGCTGGTGCGGCCGGCGCCGTAGCCGGAGTCTGTCTCGCCATAGCCGATGCGTTCGATCTGATGGCCCGAGCGCGTGCCCCAGTTGCGGTCGGTCGCCTCGGTGCGGTTGGCCTGCGCGCGCTGCCAGCCCGGTGTCGAATAGGTGTTGGAGAAGGCGCCGGATCTTTCCGTGCCGCCCGAATTGCCGCCGATATTGTCGAAGCGCGAGGCGCCATACGGGTTCTGTCTTCCTGCCCCTTGGCTGCCGCCACGGCCGGACGCGAACGAGCCGCCGCCATAGGGATTGCCGTAGCCGCCGTAGGAATTGCCGGCTTCGGCGACTTCGACATGGGCTTCCGGCAGCTCCTCCAAGAAGCGTGACGGGATGGTCGATTGCCACAAGCCGTGGATGAGGCGGTTGGAGACGAACCAGATATGCAGGTTCTTCTTGGCCCGCGTCAGACCGACATAGGCGAGGCGTCGCTCTTCCTCGAGCCCCGAACGGCCGCCTTCGTCCAGCGCGCGCTGATGGGGAAACAGGCCTTCCTCCCAGCCGGGCAGGAAAACGGTCTCGAATTCGAGGCCCTTGGCCGAGTGCAGCGTCATGATGGAAACGGCATCGAGCCCGGCATTCTGCTCGGCATCCATGACCAGCGCGACATGTTCGAGGAAGGAGCGCAGCGATTCATACTCCTCCATCGAACGGATCAGTTCCTTCAGGTTCTCCAGCCTACCGGGGGCTTCCGCCGAACGGTCGTTCTTCCACATGTCGGTGTAGCCGCTCTCTTCGAGAATGGTCTCGGCGAGCTCGGTGTGTGGCGTGGTTTCCAGCGCCTTCTGCCAGCGTTCGAAATTGGCCGCGACCTCGCGCAGCGCTGCGCGCGGTTTCGGCTTCAACTCGTCGCTTTCGGCGAGCGTGCCCGCCGCCTCAAGCATCGGGATGCGCATGCCGCGCGCCGTGTCGTGGATCTGGCGGATGGTCGCTTCGCCCAGGCCGCGCTTGGGCACATTGACGATGCGCTCGAAGGCGAGATCGTCGGTGCCGTTGGCGACGACGCGGAAGAAGGCCAGTGCGTCGCGGATTTCCATGCGCTCGTAGAAACGCGGGCCGCCGATGACGCGATAGTTCAGGCCGAGCGTGATGAAGCGGTCCTCGAAGGCGCGCATCTGGAAGGACGCGCGGACGAGGATCGCCATGTCGTTCAAATTATGCTTCTGGCGCTGGTAGGCCTCGATGGTCTCGCCGATGGCGCGGGCTTCCTCCTCCGAATCCCAGGCGGCGTGGACGTTGACCTTGCCATCCTCGGGATCGTTGCGGTCGGTGAACAGCGTCTTGCCGAAGCGGCCCTCATTATAGGCGATGAGATGGGAGGCGGCGCCCAGTATGTGCGCGGTCGAACGGTAGTTGCGCTCCAGCCGGATGATGGTGGCGCCGGGAAAATCCTTGTCGAAACGCAGGATGTTGTCGACCTCGGCGCCGCGCCAGCCATAGATCGACTGGTCGTCGTCGCCGACGCAGCAGATGTTGACTCTGTTTTCGCTCACGGGCTGTTCCGCGCCTGCCGGCGCGGGCCCTCCGCCCCCTCTTTTTTGCGCGCCTTCGGCGTCGCGTGAGTGGCCTCGCAACGGCTCGGACGCCCGGTCGGGCTTGCGGCCTTCGGCCGATCGCAGATCGGTTGGTGGTGATGAAGAGCGCCCGGAATCCGGCCTTTGCGCCAGCAGCCGCAGCCACATGTATTGGGCGGTGTTGGTGTCCTGGTACTCGTCGACGAGGATGTATTTGAAGCGCCGGTGATAGTCCTTCAGCACATCGGGATTGGCACGGAAGATGCGGATCGGATGGCAGAGCAGGTCACCGAAATCGCAGGCGTTCAGCGTTTGCAGGCGTTCCTGGTAGGCCTTGTAGAGCTCGCGGCCCTTGCCGTTGGCGAAGCTGCGCGCATCGCCCTCGGCGATGTCGGCCGGACCCTGGCCCTTGTTCTTCCAGCCGTCGATCATCTGGGCGAACTGTTTTGCGGGCCAGCGCTTGTCGTCCAGGCCCTCGGCCTGGATCAGCTGCTTGATCAGCCGCACGACGTCGTCGGTGTCGAGGATGGTGAAGTCGGATCTCAGGCCGGCAAGCTCGGCATGGCGGCGCAGCAGCTTCACGCCGATCGAGTGGAAGGTGCCGAGCCATGGCATGCCCTCGACATTGCCTTCGCCGATCAGGATGCCGATGCGCTGCTTCATCTCGCGCGCGGCCTTGTTGGTGAAGGTCACTGCCAGGATCTGCGAGGGGAAGGCCCTGCCGGTGGCGAGGATGTGGGCGATGCGGGTGGTGAGCACGCGAGTTTTGCCGGTGCCGGCGCCGGCCAGCACCAGAACCGGGCCTTCGGTGGTCTCCACCGCCAGCCGCTGCTCGGGGTTCAGCCCCCTGAGATAGTCCGGCGCATTGTTCTGGCCGCCGCGGGCGGCCATGGCGCGCGCGGCAATGCCCGACGGGGCCGTGGGCCGCGCATTGGGTTCGTCGAAAAAGGGCATGTCTTCGGAAAAGCCAGACATCTCCCCCGAATGTAGTGATTCGGGAGGGAAAGACCAGAACTGTCTACGTTTTGTTCCGCTAAAGTGCCTGATAAGGCCACTCGAGCGATATGGCGGCCGCGTTGTGAACAACCGCAGGGGGACAAGGTTGCCGCCGCGGACCCATGACCTACGCTTGACAGGCGCGGCGGTCGGGAGAAAGTTGCGTACGGGGCAGCACGCAATGCCGGGTTGCCTAAGGCCGCCTCCACGCGCGCAACAGTCGAAGGAGTATCATCTTGGCTGTCACCATCACCTCCCTCGTCCTCTTCCTCATCGGCCTGGCGCTTGGCGCCGGCGGTATCTGGTTGGCTTCGCTGGGCGGCAGTTGGTACTACATCATCGTCGCTCTCGCCTTCCTGGTCGCCGCCTGGCTGCTCTACCGGCGCCGTTCCACTTCGCTCTGGCTCTACGCGGCGATCGTGCTCGGCACGCTTGCCTGGGCGGTCTGGGAAACCGGCTTCGACTGGTGGGAACTCGGCCCGCGCGGCGGCATCATCGTGCTGGTGGCGCTGTGGCTGCTGACGCCGTGGGCGCGGCGGGGCCTTGCCGGTCCGGACGGCCGCGCGCCACTGATCCTGGCCGTGCTGGCATCGCTGGCGGTGGCCGGCTATTCGATGACCACGGACCCGAAGGACATAGGCGGCGCGCTCGACACCGACAAGGTGATACCCAACGCCAATCTCGGCGGCGATGTGCCGGCGGGCGAATGGCACTATTACGGGCGCACGCAGTTCGGCCAGCGCTATTCGCCGCTCGACCAGATCACACCGGATAATGTCGCCAATCTGCAGCCGGCCTGGACCTACCGCACCGGCGACGTGAAAGGTCCGGACGATGTCGGCGAGACCACCTACCAGGTGACACCGCTCAAAGTGGGGGACACGCTCTATATCTGCACGCCGCACAATTTCGCCATCGCGGTCGATGCGGCGACCGGCAAGGAGAAGTGGCGCTACGATCCCAAGATCAAGCTCGACAAGGACCGACAACACCAGACCTGCCGTGGCGTCTCCTATTATGCCGATGCCGCCGGCGCCGCCGGCCAGCCCTGCGCGACGCGCGTCTACCTGCCGACCTCGGATGCGCGGCTGATCGCGCTCGACGCCGCCAACGGGCAGGTTTGCCCGGCCTTTGCCGAGGGCGGCATGCTCAATTTGTTGACCAACATGCCGTATCCGAAGTCCGGTTATTACTACTCGACCTCGGCGCCGCTGATCGCGGGCGGCAAGATCATCGTCGGCGGCGCGGTCAACGACAATTACTCGACGCAGGAGCCGTCCGGCGTCATTCGCGCCTATGATGCGAGCACCGGCAAGCTGCTATGGAACTGGGATTCCGGCAATCCGGACCAGACAACGCCGCTGGCGGCCGGCCAGACCTACACCGCCAACTCGCCCAACATGTGGTCGACGCCGAGCGCCGACGAGAAGCTCGGCCTGCTCTATGTGCCGCTCGGCAACCAGACGCCGGACCAACTCGGCGCCGGGCGCAGCGCCAATGTCGAGAAATTCTCCTCCTCGATCACCGCGCTCGACCTCAATACCGGGCAATTGAAATGGGTGCGGCAGACCGTGCACCATGACCTCTGGGACATGGACGTGCCGGCGCAGCCGAGCCTGGTCGACATCACCAAGGCCGATGGTTCCGTCGTGCCCGCGCTGGTCGGGCCGACCAAGCAGGGCGACCTCTATGTGCTCGACCGGCGCACAGGCGAGCCGGTGATCGCGGTGAACGAAGTGCCGGCGCCGGGCGGCGCCATCGAAGGCGATCACACATCGCCGACGCAGCCGGTTTCCGATCTTACCTTCATGCCGAAGCCGCTGACCGGCGCCGACATGTGGGGGATCACCATGTTCGACCAGCTGGCGTGCCGGATCGAATTCCAGGGCCTGCGCTATGAAGGCCGCTACACGCCGCCTTCCGTCCAGGGCTCGCTGATCTATCCCGGCAATTTCGGCACCTTCAACTGGGGCGGGGTAGCGGTCGATCCGGTGCGGCAGGTGATGTTCGGCATGCCGACCTACCTGGCATTCAAGTCACAACTCATCCCCCGCGACCAGGTGCCGCCGCCGGACGAGGGGCGCGGCAGCGAACAGGGGCTGAACCGCAATGAGGGCGCCCCCTATGCGGTGGTGATGGGACCCTTCCTGTCGCCGCTCGGCATCCCCTGCCAGGCGCCGCCCTGGGGCTATGTCGCCGGGGTTGATCTGAGGACCGGACAGATCGCCTACAAGCATCGCAACGGCACCGTCTACGACATGACGCCACTGCCGTTGCCGCTGAAGGTCGGGGTGCCCGGCATCGGCGGGCCGATGATCACGGCCGGCGGTGTCGCCTTCCTGGGCGCCGCCGTCGACGACTATCTGCGCGCCTATGACCTGACTTCAGGCAGGCAGCTCTGGCGGGCGCGGCTGCCCGCCGGGGGGCAATCGACGCCGATGACCTATACGGTCGCGGACGGGCGCCAGTTCGTGGTCATCGTTGCCGGCGGCCACGGCTCGGTCGGCACCAAGCCTGGCGATTATGTGATGGCTTACGCGCTGCCCAAGTAAGGGGCGGGGTCCAGTTTTCGCGACGCTAGCGCCGCCCCTCATCGCCCTGCCGGTGTCCAGCCGATAGATGGGTAACAGATTGAACCGGATACATAGGTAACAGTTCTCCCCCTATGCATCCGCCGCAGCGCCAAGCGGTTTGGTTGGCGCGGCGCTGCGGCGGACGAGCTTCATACGTCTGGTGTCGATGATGCCAAGCGGATAATCATGGAAGGTAAGTGCCCATTGGCCGTCC
>NZ_SRTH01000246.1:0-286 GCF_004792065.1 Mesorhizobium sp. M8A.F.Ca.ET.165.01.1.1
CGAGTATCTGAAGATGCCGCCGAGCCGCGAACGGCTGATCGAGCTGATCGGCGCGATGGGCATCGCTCCACGCTCGCTGTTGCGGGAGAAGGGAACGCCTTACGCCGAGCTTGGCCTCGCCGACCTGAAATGGAGCGATGGCGAGCTGATCGATTTCATGCTCGCTCATCCGATCCTCATCAACCGGCCGATCGTCGAGACGCCCAAGGGGGCAAGGCTCTGCCGGCCGTCGGAGGCGGTGCTGCCGCTGCTCGACAATCCGGTGCGCGAGTTCGTCAAGGAGGAT
>NZ_SRTH01000247.1:0-285 GCF_004792065.1 Mesorhizobium sp. M8A.F.Ca.ET.165.01.1.1
CAGGAAGCCTCGCAGCAGCAATCCTTCCCTGTCGGCAAGGTCCGCATCATCTCGGATGCGAACATGCCGCTTGCCGCGTCGAGCCCGCGCACCATCAGGGTGCTGGCGCTCTCGCTGGTGCTCGGCCTCATGCTCGGCGCCGGCTTCGGCGGCTTGAACGAATTCAACGAGCGCTTCTTCCGGACGGGCGAGGACATTCGCGACCGCGTCGGCCTGAAGTTCCTCGGCTATCTGCCGACGATCGGCGGCGGCAAGGCCAAGGAGACGAAGCCGGACGAATTGCCG
>NZ_SRTH01000248.1:0-285 GCF_004792065.1 Mesorhizobium sp. M8A.F.Ca.ET.165.01.1.1
CTGGACCGCATTGACATACCCGTACTTGGTGGGTTGCTGGGTGGCCGCCTTGTTGGCATCGGCGACGCGATCTTCAGGAGAGCGCTTGTCTTCGACGGCCTTGCCCGGCTCGGGCTGTAACTGGCCGGGTAGCGGCAACGGCTTTGGCACCTCGACGATCTTGACCGGCTTCTCCGGCGACTTCACGACAGCCGCAGGTTTGGAGTCAGCAGCATCGTAGGAGTTTTCGGGTGGCGGCACCGGCTTCGATCCACAGGCGGAGAGGACGGCTGCTGACGGGGACAG
>NZ_SRTH01000249.1:0-285 GCF_004792065.1 Mesorhizobium sp. M8A.F.Ca.ET.165.01.1.1
GCCGGGCGAACACCGCTGCGGCGCAGAACAGCGCCATCACCACCATGGTCGTGACGATGTGGGCGGCATAGAGCACGCCGGCGCGCCGCCACATTTTCAGCGTCGCCAGCAGCCGGCCGCCGGGCTGGAATTTGCTGCCGTAGGCGAGCGCCACCGACATGCCGGAGATCAGCACAAAGGCTTCGGCCGCGTCCGAGAAGCCGAAATTCTTGTAGGTCAGCGTCTCGAACATTGTGCCAGGCACATGGTCGATGAAGATGGTGAGCAGCGCGAGCGCGCGAAACA
>NZ_SRTH01000250.1:0-284 GCF_004792065.1 Mesorhizobium sp. M8A.F.Ca.ET.165.01.1.1
GTGATGGTGAAGCGGGCGCGGTTGGCCTCCACCATCGCCTTGGTCAGCGGCAGCCCGAGCCCGGTGCCGTCGCCGCGGCCGCGTTTCAGCGCATTGATCTGCTTGAACGGCTTCAGCGCCTGCTCGATCTCGGCCGGGGTCATGCCGATGCCGGTATCGCGCACGCGCATGACGACATCGCCGGAGGCCTCGTAGGCAGTGGACACGATCACCTGGCCGCCGGCCTGCGTGTAGCGGATGGCGTTGGATAGGATGTTGAGCGCGATCTGGCGCACGCTTCTCAG
>NZ_SRTH01000251.1:0-284 GCF_004792065.1 Mesorhizobium sp. M8A.F.Ca.ET.165.01.1.1
GATGACCCCGACATTCGACAGACGCGATCCGAAGTCGCGCACAAAGATCTGCTCGCGCGGCACGCCGAGGCCGAGCCACAATATGTCCGGCGCAAGGGCGTCGATCTCATCGAGCTTCCTCTCGAGCGCCTCGCCAGTGAGATAGCCGTGGCTGTGGCCGACGATGCGAAGGCGCGGGTAGCTCGCCTTGATGGCGGCCACGGCCTTGCCGTTCTGGGCCTCCGTCGATCCCAGCAGATAGAAGGTTGCAGCCTCGTTCTCGGCGAGCCTTGCCACGTCCTGGA
>NZ_SRTH01000252.1:0-284 GCF_004792065.1 Mesorhizobium sp. M8A.F.Ca.ET.165.01.1.1
CGTTTTCTTCAGCGTGCGGCGCAAAGAGGATGTGGAGGCCGTGCGGTCAGGGCTGCAGGCGCTGGGCAATATCCCGCATTCGAAACACTTCGAGGTCACGCCCAACACCAAGGTCGATCTGTTCTCCAACGCAATCGATGTGGTTGTCTATGCCGAGTTCGAGGACGAGGCCGCTCTCGCCGCCTACAAGGCGCATCCGATCTATGCGGAGACGACCAGCAAGGTGAAGCCCTTGCGCGAGCTGCGCTATTCAGCCGACGTCGTGGCCGCCGCCTGAGCCGGGC
>NZ_SRTH01000253.1:0-283 GCF_004792065.1 Mesorhizobium sp. M8A.F.Ca.ET.165.01.1.1
GGCAAGCTCGGCCATCACCGGAAGCGCCTCGAAGACCCAGTAGGACGGATTGACGACCGGGCCGTCGGGACGGTCGCCGGCGGCAAAGCCGGAATTGCCGGGCTTGAGCAGAACGAGGTCGCCCACCTTCTCCAGGCTGCCGGCGGCGAGCGCCATCGCCATGCCGGTCGCGGCCTGGGTAAGGTCGGGACGGTGCCATGCCTCGCCAGCCAACGCCAGGCCATAAGCGATCAGCAGATCGCCGTCGGAAGCGTTGTTCGTGTCGCTGATATGCGGCTTCGCG
>NZ_SRTH01000254.1:0-283 GCF_004792065.1 Mesorhizobium sp. M8A.F.Ca.ET.165.01.1.1
GTAATAGACCGCGCTTTCATTGTAGGCGGCCATCGAGCAGAAGAAGCGGAAGAGCCGCGTCTCGCGCTCCGGCTCGTCGGCTCCGGCATCCTTGTCCTTGTAGCGGATGGAATAGGCGGCCGGTTCGCCGACCGGTTTGCCTTCCGGATCCTCCTTGTCGCACTGTTCGCCATAGGCGGCGAGGAAGGCCTTCCTGGCCTGTTCCAGCGCTTCGTCCTTCTTGGGCGGTGGCGGTCCGTCGCCGCAACTGGCCGGCACCGCATCTTCGAAATCCGAAGTCGAC
>NZ_SRTH01000255.1:0-283 GCF_004792065.1 Mesorhizobium sp. M8A.F.Ca.ET.165.01.1.1
GCAGGATCTTGCCCGCCGACATCACGGCGATGCGATCCGACATGGTCAGCGCTTCTTCCTGGTCGTGGGTGACGAAGATGAAGGTGATGCCGGTCTCGTGCTGCAAACGCTTCAGTTCGATCTGCATTTCCTTACGCAGCTTGTAGTCCAGCGCCGAGAGCGGCTCGTCGAGCAGAAGCACCTTCGGCTGCGGCGCCAGCGCCCGGGCAAGCGCCACGCGCTGCTGCTGGCCGCCGGAGATCTGGCTGGTCCGGCGCGCCTTGAGCGCCTCCATCTTGACCAG